>NZ_JBSPTO010000013.1:0-160177 GCF_053850215.1 Mesorhizobium sp. f-mel | reverse complement strand
GGTGACGGTCCGGATCGAAGGAGCCGGCCTAGTCACGGTAGATGTCGAAACAGTATCGCACGAGCCCACGCCTAGGGGTGCGTCAGTCTCGGTAATCATGGCCCCTGCCGCCAACATTGCGCAGTGCAAGCTTCATCGCAAGCCGTTGATCAACGAATTGTTTAGGGTGCTCCGCGATCCTGGTTGCCGAATGGAAGCTCTTGCTGAAATTGTCTCTTGCGGCGGACCCCAATCCGCTCGGCCGGTGTCTCTACTAGGCAATCTACCCCAACGCCCCCAAGGGACGCCGGCCACGTCAAGCGTGTCCGTTCGGCACCTAGTGTCAACGCCGCGATTTCAGCACCCGGGCCTCACGCAACAATGAATTCCAATTGGTGCCGATCAGTTCGATCAGCAACCGAGCATCAGTCTCCGAGATGCCAGTTTCCTTTGCCAATCGCCGGGCAAGAAGCTGGACGACAGACCCGCTATCTGGCCTTCCCTTACTATCATCGTCGCTCATAGGGCAGCTCCATAGAGCCGAACGCAGAGCGAGGCCGAATGTTTCTTTAAAGCAACCCGAATTACGGGAACCTTCTGGCCAATTTCGCGGTTTGGCTTGGCCAACGGGAGGACGATCAATGGCCGACGACAAGACAAAGCGCGATTTCCGCGACCGCAATCGGGGTTCCGCCGACGAAGACTACGAGGTCGATCATTTCGCCAAGTCGAATGGCATTGCACCGGAGCAGGTCAGGGATTTGATCCGCCGCCACGGCAACGAACGGGCCACGCTGGAGCGTGAGGCCAAGAGAATGCAGTCATGAACGAGAGCTGTCCGACTATGACGAGGATGCCCGATCGAGACCGTGGTCAACTGTCGCCTGGGAATGATCTAGAAATTCACCGCTTCGCCAAGGAAAACGGCGTCCGGTCCGACCAAGTGCGCGAGCTGATCCGGCGGCATGGGGCCAGCCGTGCGGTGCTAACGGAGGTCATTGCGGCGCTTCGAAGACGAAGTCCGGCAGTGGCACTCTCGGATATTGACCTGCCGCCCGTAATCGGCAAGCGGCAGCGCAAATGCGAGGCTGATCATTTCAACCCCTGTCCGGTCTGTGGCCAAGTTTTCGACATGCGCGATCGGCGCCAGGCAGCATGGCACGCGGAGCCGGAACATGAGCCACTGGATATGGACGGCTGAGATTGGTAGCTGGTGGACTAGGGGTTCTCGTCAGCGAAGTCTATCCCTCGCCGCTCAAGCTCCTCCTGAAGCTCCACCGCCAACGCTAGAAGCCTCGGTGGCAATGTCTGTTCGCCGTCCAATCTTAGCAGATCTCGAAGCTTGCGTCGGTAGTCTTCCGATCTGATCAACTCTCGGAAGGCACGGTCTTTGTCGTGAGTTGCCATAACGATCACCTTTGGTGCGCAACTCTTTGATTGCTGAAGAGTTCCGCAAAGGGACGAAGTGTTTGCTGCAGCATCATTCGTGGAGGTCGAATGCTACCGCGCGTCCGAACGCCGGAGCTGCCGTCACAATAAGCTCGATCAGCCGCCTGTCCGTGCATTCGAGATGAGGGCCATCTTGGCGAACCGCTGCTACAATGGCCTTGACAGAGACCGTGCCACCGTAGGGGATCTTGTGGATGGCCTCATGGACAAGGTCCACGGCTTCGCGCTCACAATTCGTCTTAGCATTCACCTGAGGCGCCCCCCGGCCATAAGCCACAAGCGCCCATTTGTTGGCACTTTGCGTGGGAAGATCAACAGGTTATTTTGGGCCGCGCACAAATGGTAGAGGGGCGAGGATAACCGGCGCTCAAGCTAACGAACGGCCACTGCTCGCCCATCGGAAAGCCACGGACAGGCCTAGGGCAGTAGCTGCCTCTATAACAGCCTCGATTAGCTCGTCGTCGGATGCGACCAGATCAGGCGCGGCGTGCCGAATATGATTCAACGTCGCTTTGATCGAAACGGTGTCCCGACGGTCGGCCCGGTTAAGGATTGCCGCCACGAGCATGTCGATTCAGCCGCGCTGGACTGGCTTGTGCGCAAGTAGGTCCCCAGTCAGGCGAGGCTACGCCTGAATCGCGCCGGCCGACCCGACTAGTCGTCTTTCTTCAAATCTTCAGCTTCGTCCCTCAGCCGCTGCCAGTCCGCGCCGTGCTTGCGAAGCAATGCCCGTGCCTGTTTGGGCGTTACGTCTGTCATCTCCGCCAGGTGCTCAACTTCAAGTTCTGCACCCTTCTTAACTCGGCTCGTGTCGCTCGTCCTCTTGTTCGCCATCTGTGGCGTCCTCCTTGGCCCACGGTCAGTGGCAACGAATGTTGAACGTTGTGGTTCCGCCCCTGTGGAACTGACTGCCGGCCGTGTAGTTCTACCGCCCGAAGGAGATCTCAAATGCTTCGATTCCTAATCGGTCTTGGCGCGCTGTATGCGGCATTTCAAATCGGCCGGGAGTTTGGCCGCACAGAGGCGGAGGTCATCCAGATTCCAGCCGACGATCGTCGTCCGACGCCCGGGAACGGCGCAGAGTTCGGCGAGCGACCTAGGAGGACTGGTAGCTCCCTCAAGTTCGCGCTATCTACGCGACATTGGCGCGAGCAAACCAGTACTCCCAAAAGCCTACGAGGAGGCTATCTGCCTCGGAACTAATGCCGGGGCGATGTGACTAGTAGGATGCGCTGAGGATGAGCTTGATCCGCCTAACCACGAAGAAGCGCCGGAGCCGGCAGTGCACGCCTGCTCCGCCAGTCGACCCAGGTCCGCAGATTGAACAGGTCAAATGAACAGCATCAGCCGAACACCCCAACTACGAAGGTGATCCCAAATCAGTGGACAAGGTTGGTTTTCAGGTCCTCCCTCCGCCAATGCAACCCCTCCTTTTGGATTTGGGGATCGTCTGGCGAAACAACATCTTAAGTCCGGACCGGAGCACAAAAGTCACCCGACGCGATGACCACGACGATTGACGACATATACCGGCCTCTTGCAGTAACCACGCGGTTGCTTGTCCAGTGCTGGCCGCAGCTATTGCTGGTCGGCTGCCTCGGTGTGATCGCTCATGATCTGCTGCTACAGGGCGCCGTGACGATCGGCCTCCAATTCCCGCTGGGCGGAATGGTCATGCTGTCGCTGGTGGTTCTCGCCAAGCTGACGGTGCTGGTCATGATGTTCGTGGTGCTCCGGCCGCATATGCCGGCGGTGGCGGCACTGAGGAAACAAGCAAAAAAGGGAGCGGACGAAACAAAACGCGAGCCGATCCTGGCGATTACCGCCGCTGCGATCCTGCCTTTCTTCGCCTATTATGCCGCCTGGGGCTTTCTTGGCGATACGGTTCGCGAATATTCGCGCATGGCGCTGGCCCAAGCCGATCTCGGCAAGAGCGTCGACATCTTCGCCATTCTTCAGTCAAGCGGCGTGGTACTGTCGATCGTCATTTGCTGGCTGGTGCGTTTTGCCGCCAAGCGGCTGAATGCGCGCGCCTCTCACCCCTACTGGCGGCTGCTGATCGTGGCGACGGACGCAACTTGGGTCTTCATCGGTCTCTACGCGCTCGGCGTATGGAAAGACCAGTTCATCCGCTGGCTTGGCGCAGGCGCGGCGCTGCAGCAGCTCAGCCTCGATTTGTTTGCGCCGGTAACTTCGGCGGCTGCCGCCGGCCAGTTCGTTCCGGTGGAATTCCGGCCGCTTCCCTTCGGAGAGCAGCTTCAGAATCTTTTCTTTTTCGCGTTGCTGCCGATTGTCTGGCTGGTGATGGCGGCGATCATCAACCGCTATGAGCTTTCCGCGCCGGCTGCTGCCGGTCCTGCGCTATCGCGCACGACCTCATGGCAAAAGTGGCTGAAGGATTTCGCGACGCACTTCGTTGGCGGCTACCGCAGCCGCTATTCGCCGGTCTGGACTTGTCTCAAGCTGACGCTCAGTGCCGGCCTTGCGACGCTTGTCTCCTTCGTCATCGCCTATCAGGCCATCTCCTGGATCGGCGCCTGGATGTGGTATGGCCTGACAAGACTGATCGGAGCGCATGATCTCGCAACTTGGCAGATCTTAGCAGACACCATCAGCCTGTTCATCGGCAGCCCAAGCGAACTCGACGGAGGAATCCTGCTCGACGCAGTCCGAGTCGCGCTGCTTGCAGCCGTGCTCGAGACTGCAGTCGCCATGGCTGGCGAAGCGCGTGGCGTCAGGTCCGCGGCTCGCTGACGCTGAGATAATTCGGCAGCGCCGAGTAGAGGGCGATCGATAGCGTGAGGCTGCTCGCCGCAGGCGGAATCGAAAAGCTGGCAGCCATCCGTGCCGGCTTGCCGGGCTCCGCCGCCGCGAACGCCATGCCGCCACACAGGGACCGTTGCTGGGCCTCCGGATATTGCGTCCTGACCATCGGATCGGCAAATAGGGTTGGCTGCCATTCGCGACCGCTTCCATCGGAAAGCCGCACCTTGCATGGAACGGCGCCGAGCGCTTTCGGGTCAGCTGCGAGAGCTTCGAATTCGGCGAGGACGACGGCGTTTCCCTCACTGCCTGCCAGTCTGGTGATGCGCGTCACGGTCCAGCTTGCGCCGGCATAGTCGATCGGTTGCCCCAAGGTCGCAGATAGCGGCTGGCGCAAAAATTGGGAGCGCCAGTCCTTGATGCTTCCCCACGTCTGCACGACTAGCGCGGCAGGCAGCGCAACCACCAGCGCCGTGATGCTCAGCCAGTAACCTCGCCGCGTTGACATCACCTTTGCGGGAGAACTGTCCATGGCGGCCTTTCTTCGTTGCGGCGGATAGTGATTGCGGGCTCGATGTCTTTGCCGGAAACATCCGTGGTGATGCGGATCTCATCGTCGAGCGGCAGCAATTTTGTGCGTGCGACCACTACGGTCCCGCCGGCGACGGCTTCTTCCGGCACTTCGAACACCAGAAGGACGCGGCGTGGCAGGCCGGGCTGGTAGGCATCGCCCGGCATCATTTCGATCGTCGCCGGCAGCCGGTCGGTCAGGACATAACGGATGCCGCTGCCGCTCAGCCACTCACCCGATGTGAGACGCAAGGTCTCGAATTTCGCCTCCGCCTCGCCTTCGACCACAACCCATACGCCGGAACTCGTGTAGGTCTTTGACTTCCCGAAGGTCTCGACGTTGAGGACACGCGCGACCCTGGCGCTGTCCAGCGAAAGCGCGAACGCGCTAGCCTGGACACGCTTGTTCATTCCGCCCGAAGAGACTATCGGCGATGTAATGTCGCTGTAGAGCGGACGCGTATGCTGCATGCCGTAGAGCACGGCTGCAGCGAACAGCAGCGCAAGCACCGAACGCCCCATGCGCATCATAGCGCCTTTTCCAACGGCAGATCGACCGTCGCAACGGGATCTCGGTCGTACCACCCGCTTGCGCCGTAGAGATTGTCGCGCAGCTTGTAGATTTGGCCGGTAACGGTGATCGTCACCTTGTCCGGCACGGGCACACCGGCCGGCCACTCCCAGGCCATGGTCAGGCGTTCCGGCATGTTGGGATTGAAATATCCCGCCAGATACTTGTCGCGATCGAGATAAACCGTTGGCATCGGCAGCTTTTGCGCCGGTGCGCTGAGCGTCACAGTTCGATAGAGCACGTTGTTTGGAGTGGCGGAACGGTTCACCACGTCCAGATCCACCATCAGAAGCTGCACCGGCTGCGACGGAGGAACGCCTGTCGGCGGCACTGTTCCGACACGTGCCGTTCGCAAGGTCACAAACCAGCGACCGGTATCGATCTGCTGGCCTGCCTGCACAACCGGCACCTTTGGCGGATGGGCAGCTTCGTAGAGCGTCATCGAAAACGAGATTGCCGATGCGGCCAGCCCGCCCAGGCCTGCAATCAAAAAAGCATACAGCCTTTGCCGTACTGTCGTTCGTGTCGGTTCCGTCATGCTTCGTGCGGTATGCGATGGTCCTCAGGCCAGCCTTATACGATGCGAGCTACGCCATCGGACAATAATTTTGTTACAACAGCAGCGCTGGCTCTCTAAGGTGGTTCAGCACAGAGATACCAGCCGCGCAATCGAATCCTTGGTAGCTCGCCCAGTCAGTATTCAATATCCGCTCCTGGCGCCAAGAGCGGCATTAAGCCCCGACGGCCCGCCCAAAACCATTCGAAGAGGCGCCGGGCTCGGCTCGGCGCCCCCTTCCGCTATCTCACTTGCCCGACCACACGGACAGCTCGTAGCCGTCCGGGTCGGAAAAGTGAAAGCGGCGGCCGCCGGGGAAGGAATAGACGGGCTTGACGATCTTCCCACCGGCCTCCTCGACGTGGCGCTGGGTCTCATCAAGGTCGTCGGCATAGAGGATCACCAGCGGCCCGCCTGCCGCCTTGCTCTGGCCACCGAGGGCGAAGCCGCCGGTCAGGCGGCCGTCGTTGAACTCGCAATAGCTCGGCCCGTAGTCCTTAAAGGACCAGCCGAAGGCCTTGCCATAGAAGTCGCGCGAGCGCGCGATGTCACCGACGGAAAACTCGACATAGTCGATGCGCTTGTCGTTGCTGGATTTGGCCATGATCTTCTCCTTTCGTGATCTTGGGAAGCTCAGCGTTCGAGCATTGCCTTCAGGGTGTTGAGGTCGCGCTCTACCGCGGCGGCGTCGGCAGCGAATATCTCCTCCGTCATGTCCGGCATCCTTAAGAGCACGAACAAGACCTCCGCGCCGGTCCCGTTGGGTACCACGCGCACCGCATTGCGGGTTTCCTTGCCCTCGGCGAAGACGATGTGATCGAGGACACCGAATTCATTGGGCCGGGAGAAGCGGATGCGGATGGACCGGCCCTCGGGGTCCTCCGCAGTCCATTCTTCGCCCGATCTTTCGAAGCGCCGGCCGAGGCCTGCCGCCCAGCGCTGGAAATTCTCCGGGATGGAGGCGAAGTCGTAGACTTCGCGCCAGTCCCGGTCGATGGACACGGTGATGATGCGGGATTTGTAGATCGTCATATCTGCCTCCTTTCAACGAAGGCAGACTAGGGGGAGTTGGCGGTGGCGTATTGAACGAAACGGCCAGTTCAGCGCCGAGCTGTCGCAGAACCGTCGCGGGCGAGAACCCCGACAGGCGCCGCACCTCGCGCGTGAGATGCGCCTGGTCCGAATAGCCCGCCTCGAACGCAAGATCGACAAGGCGCGGCTCGGCGGACTGCCGCGCCAGGTTCAAAAACCGCTGGAAGCGGAGAATGCGGTCGAGCGTCTTCGGACCATAGCCGAAAGCCTCCTGGCAGCGGCGGCGAAGTGTTCGCGGGCTGACGTCGAGCCGATCGAGGATCACCGCCATGCCCGGACCGGCGGATTCCGTTTTCAGCGAGTTGAAGGCAAATCCCATGTCCGGAGGCGGCGGCTTGACATCGGGCGCAAGCCTGGTGAGCGCCGCTTGCATCGCCCGCATCCGCTCCGCCGTGGAGGATGCATCGCCAATTCTCTGGGCGATTTCGCGCGCCAGCGCCCCCCAGAACTGGCTAAGCCCCACCCGGCCGCCGACGATCTCCGACATCGGCAGCCCGAGCCACCGGCTCGCCGCACCCGGTCGGAAGCGGGTGCCGATCACAGTAGAGCCGGGTGTCAGCGTAGAGAGGGCAACGGCCACGTCGGGGCCCGCTACGACCAGATCGCCGTCGATCCAGGTGATGTCGACGCAACCGTCGGGGACCACGGCCGATAAGCTCCCCGCGTCCGGGCGCAATGTATTGGACCAGACACACAGGAAATGCCTTTCGAGTGCGGCCGGAGGATCGAACTCGCGGTACTCCCCGATCGCCCCGGAAAGGACGGGTGTGTTGTCGTCAGACGTCACGAGCCTCTCCTGTGAGGAACACTTTCTAAGGCATAGTACTCTTCGGTCCCCGAAATCTATCGCGGTGGCGGCGTGCTTCAACCCGTGCTGTCGTTCTCGATCAAGCCCTGCATCGCATGGTTGCGACGCCAGGCGGAACTGGGCAATTGTCGAGGATTCCACCAATCGTGGAGCGGTCGTGCGCGGAGTCGCGACATTGGCGCATGCGCGGCTCGCGCCATCCGGCCGACGATTTCGCACCGATTGCCGCATGACATCATTTTTACTATCCCGATGCCTGCAGAGGACTGCCTGGCATGAGCAGTTTCGACAGATTTCCTTGCAGGGGCGCCATTTGCGTTCTGGTTTCGGGGTCATCTTGATCACGGCAGCTCAGGCGGTTGCCGGCCTTGTACTCAAGCCATCTCTTGACGCGCGGGAACCATACACGTTAGGCGTTCGGGCACCCCACGCGAACGATTGGCGACCAAGCAAGGAAATTCCGGCTGATGGAAATTTTTACCGCCGCTGGCCTCGCGGCTCTGCTCCAGGTCATCGCCATCGACCTTGTGCTTGCCGGCGACAATGCCATCGTCATCGGTCTTGCCGCGGCAGGCCTGCCGTCGGACCAGCGTAAGAAGGCGATTCTCGTCGGCATTGCGGCGGCCACCGTGCTTCGCATCTTCTTCGCACTAATTACCCAGTGGCTCCTCACAATCGGCCCCATTCTTCTTATAGCCGGCGGCCTGCTGCTGCTTTGGGTGTGCTGGAAGATGTGGCGCGAACTCCGTGTCAGCCACGAGCAGGAACATGACGCGACGGAATCGTTGTCGAATGTCGATTACGACAAGAGCGGGACGATCGGCGGCAAAGGGCCGCGCAAGACCTTCGCTCAGGCAGCCTGGCAGATCGTCATTGCCGACGTTTCGATGTCTCTCGATAACGTCCTTGCAGTCGCAGGCGCGGCAATGGACCATCCGACGGTCCTGATCATCGGCTTGGCGCTGTCGATTGCGCTGATGGGCTTCGCCGCTTCGTTTGTCGCACGCCTCCTGCATAAGTACCGCTGGATTGCCTATATCGGCCTTGTGATCATTCTCTATGTCGCCGTGAAGATGCTTCTGGATGGTGCCGTGCAGCAGTTCCCCGAACAGTTTGCGTTCCTGGCGCCTTGGTTCGGACCGGGCGGTCATTGAATCTGACCCTTTAGCAGTGCAGGCCCGCCGAGCGGCGCCAAGCCATTCCTCGGTTTGCTTGATTGCGGAACTATGCTATTGCGCCATGCAATTGAGCTTCTGCGAAAGTTCTAAAGATCAACATGTATCGAGACTTCCGGGCCGGGCCTTAGGGTTTCCGGCCCGCGTCCATTGGAAACCGCACATGTCTGCCCCTCGCGTCAGTTTCGTAAGCCTTGGATGCCCGAAAGCCCTCGTGGACTCGGAGCGCATCATCACGCGCCTGCGCGCCGAAGGCTACGAGATCGCGCGCAAACATGACGGCGCCGATCTGGTCGTCGTCAACACCTGCGGCTTTCTCGATTCGGCTCGTGATGAATCGCTCAATGCCATCGGCTCCGCCCTTTCGGAGAACGGCAGGGTCATCGTCACCGGCTGTCTCGGCGCCGAACCTGACGTCATCCGCGAGAAACACCCCAACGTTCTCGCCATCACCGGTCCGCAGGCGTACGAGAGCGTGATGGCTGCAGTGCATGAGGCAGCACCCCCTAGCCACGATCCCTACATCGACCTTTTGCCGCCGCAAGGCGTCAAGCTCACGCCGCGCCACTATGCCTATCTCAAGATTTCAGAAGGCTGTAACAACCGCTGCACCTTCTGCATCATTCCGGCGCTGCGCGGCGACCTCGTCTCGCGATCGGCGGCCGACGTTTTGCGCGAAGCCGAGAAACTGGCCAAGGCCGGCGTTAAGGAGATACTGGTCATTTCGCAGGACACCAGCGCCTACGGCATCGACATCAAATACCAGACCAGCATGTTCGGCGATCGCGAAGTGCGGGCGAAATTCCTCGATCTGGCGGAGGAACTCGGCAAGCTCGGCGTTTGGGTACGCATGCACTATGTCTACCCCTACCCGCATGTCGCCGATGTCATCCCGCTGATGGCCGAAGGAAAGATCCTTCCCTATCTGGACATCCCGTTCCAGCACGCCTCGCCGCAGGTGCTGAAGAACATGCGCCGGCCTGCCCATGGCGAAAAGACCCTCGACCGCATTCGCGGCTGGCGCGAAATCTGTCCGGATCTGGCGATCCGCTCCACCTTCATCGTCGGCTTCCCCGGCGAGACCGACGACGATTTCGAAATGCTGCTCGATTGGCTGGACGAAGCCAAGATCGATCGCGCCGGCTGTTTCAAATACGAGCCGGTCAGGGGCGCCCGCTCCAATGATCTCGGCCTCGAACAGGTGCCGCAAGAAATCAAGGAAGCGCGCTGGCACCGCTTCATGCAGCGCCAGCAGAAGATCTCGGCGACGCAGCTTGCCAGGAAGGTCGGCAAACGCCTGCCTGTCCTGATCGACGAGGCGCATGGCACCTCGGCGAAGGGCCGCACCAAATACGACGCGCCCGAAATCGACGGCTCGGTGCATATCCAGTCGCGCCGCCCGTTGCGTGCCGGCGACGTCGTCACCGTCAAGATCGACCGTGCCGACGCCTACGATCTCTACGGCTCGGCGGTCTGACCGTATCTCGCTCTAAACGAAAGGGCGCCATCGGGCGCCCCTCCTTGGGAGGATTTTGGCTCCCGCTTGCGCTTACTGCGGCAGCTTGTCGTCGACGCCCTTGACGTAGAAGTTCATGCCGAGCAGCGTGGCATCATCGGCGACTTCGCCGTCCTTGAGCCACGGCGTGCCGTCCTGCTTTGCAATCGGCCCAGTGAACGGGTTCCATCCTTCGACGATCTTCTTCTCGGTGGCTTCCGCCATCGCCTTCACGTCATCGGGCATGTTGGTGTAAGCGGCCATCTTAACGGCGCCGTCCTTGATGCCCAGCCAGACATTGCCCGGCTTCCAGGTGCCGTCGAGCGCAGCCTTCACCCGGCTGACATAGTACGGCCCCCAATCGTCGACGATCGAGGTCAATTGCGCCCTGGGAGCGAACTTGATCATGTCCGAAGACTGGCCGAAGCCCTGCAGCCCGCGCTCTTCGGCGACTTGCAGGGGAGCAGTCGAGTCGGTGTGCTGGACGATGATGTCGGCACCCTGGTCGAACAGAGCCTTGGCGGCGTCGGCTTCCTTGCCCGGATCGAACCATGAATTGACCCAGACGATCTTCGCCTTGAAGTTAGGGTTGATCGACTGGGCGCCGAGCATGAAGGAATTTATGCCCATCACCACTTCGGGAATCGGGAACGAAACGATGTAGCCGGCGACGCCCGACTTCGATTGCTTGGCGGCGATCTGGCCGAGGATGTAGCGGCCTTCGTAGAAACGTGCGTTGTAGATGCCGAGATTTTCGGCCGTCTTGTAGCCGGTCGCGTGTTCGAACATCACGTTGGGGAACTTCTTGGCGACCTTCACTTCGGGGTCCATGAAGCCGAAGGACGTGCCGAAAATGATCTTGCATCCTTCGCGCGCCAGGCGCTCGAAGGCACGATCGGCATCGGGACCCTCGGAGACGTTCTCCAGATATGCGGTCTCGACCTTGTCGCCGAGTGCCTTCTCTACGTCCAGGCGGCCCTGGTCATGCTGGTACGAATAGCCGAAATCGCCGATCGGGCCGGTATAGACCCAACAGGCTTTCAGCTTTTCCTGTGCTTCGGCGGTGGGCACCAGCGACAATGCTGCCGCCGTGGCTACCAGCGCAATAAGAAGTTTTTTCATCGTGTTACCTCTCTGAGTTAAGCCTTGGAGCTTCCCGTTTGTTTTTTTGTTAACGATCCGGAACGAATGGCTGCCCCAAGGAAGCCGGTGTGTTCATCATCGTCAAACGCTTGTTGCGCGAGATTAGAACGAGAACCACGATGGTTGCCAGATAGGGCAACGAAGAAAGCAGTTGCGAGGGAACCGGAATGCCAAAAGCCTGTGCATGAAGCTGGCCGATCCATACCGCGCCGAAGATATAGGCGCCAGCCAGCACCCGCCATGGCCGCCATGATGCAAACACGACCAGCGCCAGCGCAATCCAGCCGCGCCCGGCGGTCATGTTCTCCACCCATTGGGGAGTATAGACCAGCGACAGGTGGCCCCCGGCAAGGCCTGCACAGGCGCCGCCGAAGATCACCGCCAGATAGCGGTAGCGGATGACCTGGATGCCAAGGGCATGGGCCGATGTGTGGCTGTCGCCGATCGAGCGCAGCGTGAGCCCGGTGCGGGTCTTGAACAGGAACCACATGACGGCGGCGGTCAATGCAATCGAGATGTAAAAGATCGGGTCCTGGCCGAACAACAACCTGCCGATGACGGGGATCGCTGTCAGGCCGGGAATGTCGAGGTTTGGCAGCCTCGCGCCGGGCTGGCCGACAAAGCTGGTGCCCATCATGCCGGAAAGCCCGAGGCCGAGCAATGTCAGCGACAGGCCGGTCGCCACCTGGTTTGTGGCCAGCGACAACGTCATGACAGCGAACAGCAGCGAAAACACCGCACCCAAGGCGATCGCCGCCAACAACCCGATCCACGGCGATCCGGTGAGATAGCCGGCGCCGAAACCGCCGACCGCCCCCATGATCATCATGCCTTCGACACCGAGATTGAGCACGCCGGAACGTTCGACCACCAGCTCGCCGATCGCCGCGATCAGCAACGGCGTCGCCGCGGTTGCGATGGTCAAAAGAATGTTGACGGTGATGTCCATCAGCGGGCCTCCTCCAGCTTCGGCGCGGATTCAAGCTTCGGCGCGGCAAAACCGATCAAGCGAATGCGGTAGTGAATGAGCGTGTCGCAGCCGAGCACGAAGAACAGGAGCATGCCCTGGAACACGCGCGCCACCTTGTCGGAGATGCCGAGCGCGCTTTGCACCGCCTCGCCGCCGAGATAGGTCAGTGCCAGCACCAGGCCCGCAGCGACGATGCCGAGCGGATTGAGCCGGCCGAGGAACGCCACGATGATGGCGGCAAAGCCGTAGCCGGGCGAGATCACCGGCTGCAGCTGGCCGATGGCTCCGGAGACTTCCGAGATGCCGGCAAGCCCGGCCAGTGCACCCGACAGCATGAAGGCGAAGAACACCATCCGGTTGATACCGAAGCCGGCGAAGCGCCCTGCCCTGGGGCTTGAGCCGAGCACGCGAACCTCAAATCCTTTCAGCATGCGGCTCATCAGGATCCAGACCAGCACCGCCGCGACCAGCGCGAACACGAAACCCCAATTGGCACGGCCGGAGGCCGGCATCAGTTCCGGCAATATGGCCGAGTCGTTGAACTGTATCGTCTGCGGGAAATTGAAACCCTTCGGATCGCGCCACGGCCCACGCACCAGCCAGTCGAGGAACAGTTGCGCGACATAGACCAGCATCAGGCTGGTCAGGATCTCATTGGTGTTGAAGCGCGTCTTGAGCAAGGCGGGAATGGCGGCGTAGGCGGCACCGCCGACCATTCCGAACAGCAGCATCAGAGGCAGCACCAGCGGGCCTTCAAACTGGGGAAACAGCACCGGAATGCTCGAGCCGACGATGCCGCCCAGGATGAATTGGCCTTCCGCGCCGATGTTCCAGATGTTGGCCCTGTAGCAAACCGACAGGCCGACCCCGATCAGGATGAGCGGTGCCGCCTTGATCGCCAGCTCATGCAGCTGCCAGACCTGACTGACCGGCTCGAGGAAGTAAATTTGGAACGCCTTCAAAGGATTGACGCCAAGCAGTGCGAACAGGACGGCGCCGGCAACGATCGTCAGCGCAAAGGCAATGAAGGGGGACAGCGCCGAAAACAGCATTGAGCGCTGTGGCCGTTTGACAAGTTCGAGGCGCATCATGACGTCTCCAGAGCGTGTTCGGCGCGGCCGGGCTCGGCCCCGCCCATCAGCAGTCCGATCTTTTCGAATGTGGCCTCAGCGATTGGCAAAGGCATCGATAATTCGCCATTGTGCATCACCGCGATCGCGTCGGATATCTCGAACAATTCGTCGAGATCCTGACTGATGACCAGCACTGCGGAGCCGCTGCGCGCCAACTCGATTAGCGTCTGGCGAATGTGGGCGGCGGCTCCGGCGTCGACGCCCCATGTCGGCTGATTGACGACCATGACGCTTGGCCTGCGGTCGAGTTCGCGGCCGACGATGAATTTCTGCAGATTGCCGCCTGAAAGCGCTGCCGCCTCCGGGTCCGGAGCGCTTTTGCGCACATCCATCGCCTTGATGATGCGCTGGGCGGCGGCATAGATCGCATCGCTTTTGACCATTCCGCCGGCGCCGACAAACACCTTGTCGTCGGTGGCATGGCGCGACAAAAGCAGGTTTTCCGAAAGCTTCATGCGGGGGGCTGTACCGTGGCCGAGCCGCTCTTCCGGCACGAAGGCAGCGCCCATCAGCCGCCTGCCGGTAATGCTGAGGCCGCCGGCATCCTTGCCGCGGATGCGCACCGAGGCGGCATCCTGCTGCGGCACCTCGCCGGAAACGGATTCGAAGAACTCGCCCTGGCCGTTGCCGGCAACGCCTGCAATGCCAATCACTTCGCCGGCGCGTACCGTCAGGTTGATGTTCCTGAGCGGGATCGAGAACGGCGTTGCCGGCCGGCGGCTGAGCGCACGAATTTCAAGCAGCGGCCGCGCCGTCTCGATACCCTGAACCGGCGCGCGCACCACGGCCTGCACGTCGTTGCCGACCATCATGCGGGCCAGCGATGCCGCGGTTTCCTTGCGTGGGTTGCAATGGCCAACCACCTTGCCGTGGCGCAGCACGGTGGCGCGGTCGCAGATGCGCTTGACCTCTTCAAGGCGGTGCGAAATGTAGAGGATGGACTTTCCTTCCGAGCGCAACCGTTCGAGCGTCTCGAACAGCTTGTCGGCTTCCTGCGGCGTCAGCACCGAAGTCGGCTCGTCGAGAATGATGAGCTGCGGCGTCTGCAGAAGGCAGCGGATAATCTCTATACGCTGGCGCTCACCGACCGACAGGTCGCCGACCAGCGATTGCGGGTCGAGCGGCAAGCCGTAGCTGTAGGAAAGCGCCCTCGCCTTCGCGGCAATCGTGCTGATCGGCGAACCGTCGTCCAGCGACAGCGCGATGTTCTCGGCCGCCGTCAGTGCCTCGAACAGCGAAAAATGCTGGAACACCATGCCGATGCCGAGCTTCTTCGCAAAGCCGGGATTGGTGATCGTGACCGCCTGACCGTTCCAGAAAATCTCGCCCGAATTGGGCTCCAGTGTTCCGAACAGCATTTTGACGAGCGTCGACTTGCCGGCGCCGTTCTCGCCGAGCAACGCGTGGATTTCGCCTTTTGCGACGTTGAGATCGATATGGTCACACGCGGTCAGCGTGCCGAACGTTTTGGTAAGGCCACGAACCTCAAGCAGGTCTGCGCCGTCCTGATTTGCACTCACAGTGCCTCCCATCTGGTTTGCCAGATATGTTCTGTGTTCCCGCAGGCATCGTATGCGCGGCCTGCTGTCATCGCAAAGCGGCACCCGTCTTGAAAGAGCTTCAAGAATTTCAGCGGAAACTCAAGGGATAGCAAGGCTCAGGGGATAAGAATGGTTGTCCCGGTCGTCCTGCGGCCTTCAAGGTCGGAATGCGCCTTGCCGGCATCCTTGAGCGCGTAGCGCTGGTTGATCTTGATCTTGACCGCCCCGCTGAGCACGATTTCGAATAACGCGGCGGCGGACGCCTCCAGATCTTCGCGCTTGGCGTTGTAGACGAACAGCGTCGGACGGGTTGCGAACAGCGAACCTTTCTGCGCCAGCAACGACATGCTGAACGGCGGGACCGGCCCCGACGATTGACCGAAGCTGGCGAACATGCCGAGCGGCTTCAGGCAGTCGAGCGAGGCCGGAAAGGTGTCGTTGCCTACCGAATCATAGACGACGTCGCACTTCTTGCCGCCGGTGATGGCGAGAACGCCGGCGACGAAGTCCTGCTCGCGGTAGTTGATGACATGGTCGAAGCCATGCGCCTTGGCGAGCTCGATCTTGTCGGCGGAGCTGGCGGTGCCGATCACGGTTGCGCCAAGATGCTTGGCCCATTGGCCGAGGATCAGCCCGACGCCGCCGGCCGCGGCGTGAAACAGAATCGTGTCGCCCGCCTTCACCTTGAAGGTGCGGCGCAGCAGATATTCCGCCGTCATCCCTTTCAGCATCATGGCGGCCGCCTGTTCGTCGCTGATGCCGTCCGGCACCTTGACCACGCGGTCGGCGGCGATCACGCGCTGCTCGGCATAGGCGCCAGTCGTCACGGCGTAGGCGATGCGATCGCCCGGCTTCAGCCAGTCGAGATCCGCGCCCAATTCCACCACCACCCCGGCCGCCTCGCTGCCGGGTATCAGCGGGAAACCGCCTGGCGGCGGATAAAGGCCGGAGCGATGATAGACGTCGATGAAATTGAGGCCGATCGCCGTGTGTCTGACCAGGATTTGTCCCGAGCCGGGTTGGCCCGGATCGGCGTCCTCATAGGTCAGAACCTCCGGACCGCCATTGGCGTGGATGCGTATTGCTTTGGACATTGATGAGGCTCTCTTGGGACCAGACTCTCTTGGGATCAGGTTTTCTTGGCGCCGAGCGTTGGAAAGAGCTGCATGATACCGCCGATGCATGCGAGGTAAAGTCCGGTGACCGTGATGCCGATCTTGGTGAAGACACTCACCTGCTCGCCCAAGACGCCGATCTGGTCGTAGAAGGCGGCAAGAGCTGCCTGCGCCAGCGCCAGCGCTCCAAAAGCGCACCATAGCAGCGTCATGCCAAGGTTGATTGGACGCAGCCGCACCACCCGAACCGGATGGATGAAATTGATTGGCACAAAGGTCAGAATGCCGGCCACCACGACGACGGCGAAGGAAACCCATTGTCCCGGATCGATGACGAAAAGCGTGAACACCACCATGTTCCAGACCACCGGAAAACCCTTGAAGAAATTCTCCTTCGTCTTCATGCCGGTGTCGGCATAGTAGATCGCGCTCGACACGACGATGATCGCCGCCGACAGGAACGACAGGCCCTCACCCATGAAGCCGCGCTGGTAAAGCGCGAAGGCTGGTATCAGCACGTAAGTGACGTAGTCGATGATGTTGTCGAGGAGTTCGCCCGACCATGTCGGCAGGATTTCCTTGACCTCGAGTTTCCTGGCGATCGGCCCGTCGATGCCGTCGACGAACAGCGCCAGCCCCAGCCACCAGAACATCGCCGTCCAGCGCTGCTCGCTCGCTGCCACCAGCGACAGGAACGCCAGGAACGAGCCCGACGCGGTCAGCAGGTGGACCGAAAACGCGCGCGCCTGCGGCCACGTGACTTTCTTCTTTGGCCTCGGGATCCTGTCCGTGATTTTCCTGGCCGTTGTTTTTTTGCTCACGGGCCCCGCCAGTCCAGCTTGCAGATTTCGGCCGAGCGGCCGGCAAAATTCCAGTTGCGGCCGAAGGCCCGCATCTTGCTCTTGTCGGACCGGGCGACGATGATTTCCGGTGCGATCCAGTATTCCGAATTGCTGACCACCGTATCCTTGTCGCGGTCCTTGCCTGGGATCGGCGTCACCGCTCCGTCGATGATCTTCGGTATCTGGAAGATCCGCGTCCTGTCGCGCGTCTCATAGGTGATCGGCGCTTGCTCGACGCCGAGGAACTTTCCGACCAGGATGGAGAGCAGCGAGGTGGTTCCGCAGGCCTTGCCGGTGAAAATCCTGGTCAGCGCCTTTACCGCATGGACTGAGGCGCGCTTGTCGATGAACAGTCCGGCGGTCCAGTTGCCGCGGCTCATATAGCCGGGGATTTCCATGACCAGCCCAAGGTTGAGGCCGGACAGTTCGACCTCGCCGAAATGGCCGGCATCGATGCGGAACCCCGCCCAGGTCTGACAATAGCCCTCGGTCGGCGGATGACTGCCGAGAGACAGCACGCAAGGACAAAAAACTGTGCAATTGCAGGAGAGTACCAGCTCTCCTTTCATTGCCCAGCCTTGATCTGCCATCGAATTCACTCCCTATGCCGAGACTACTAGCAGGGCGGCTGCCCAGACAAGCAGTATCGCACCGGCGATCCGGGTTGGCAGCCTGCCCGCTGTCTGTTTTTCGATCAAGGTGAACAGGCCGATCAGCGCCATCCAAAACAAGTTCATCACGCCGACGGCGAACATCACCAGCATCAGCGCCCAGCAGCAGCCGAGACACCAGACGCCCTGCTCCATGCCGAGCCGGAAAATCCGGCCGGACCTCGCGCTCCAGTTCGAAAACAGGATCGAGAACGGGTTTTTGCACTTCGTCAGGCAGGCTTGCTTCAGACCGCTGAACTGGTAAAGGCCGGCACCCAAAACTGCAGCCGCTCCTGTCGCTCCGACCACCGGATCGAGCATCTGCACAGATGATGCGAAGGCGTGAACGATGAGCGTCAGCGCCGCAAACGCTGCCGACGCAGCCAACCACACGCTGAGGTAACCGGCGACCAGGACCAGCGGATGGACGACCGCTTCGCCCTTGATCCGCGCGGTATCGGCGATCTCGCAATAGGTGCGGATCATCGGCGCCGCCGAAGGCAGCATGGTGGCGACCGCCATCAGGAACCACATGACGACGAGCGCTCCGGCCTGCGCGCCGACGCCCCCGTCGAGCGGCGCAGGTGCAAGACAAAGGGTGAAGAAGCGCTCAAGAAAATCCGGCAGCGGCAGCTGCGGAAGATATCTGATCAATGTGTCGCCGGGTGCATCGATGCCCGGAACCCGGCTTTCGGCGCCGCGAATCGCCATGGCGCCGAGAAGCAGCCAGGCCAGAAGGACGCTTGCGCCCAGAACGATGCTCACCGCCAGTCGAGGATTGCGCGAGATGCTCGCCGTGGCACGGCCGACACGGTCGAGATGACTGAAATCATGGTCTTGGCCGATCATGGCAATCGAATGGGCCGAATCGCCGCGTTGATCAAGCCGTATGATCTGACCTATATGCTTATCAGGTCGGACCGACCGCCTCGCATCACAATCCGGAAGCGAACTTGGACCATCAGCAGACAGCACGGATACTGGTTGCCGGCAGTGGCCCGGCAGGGCTGATCGCAGCGCTTGGTTTTGCGGATGCCGGCTTTCCCGTGACGCTCGTCGGACCTGAGGCAAATGGCCAAGACGGCCGAACGACGGCCTTGATGAACCCAGCCCTGAATATCCTCGAACGGTTGGGCGTCCTCGATGAGGTGAGCTCCAAAGCGGCACCGCTGACGGTTATGCGCATCGTCGATGCAACCAGCCGGCTGATCCGCAGCCCGGTGGTCATTTTTCGTGCCAGCGAAATCGGCGAGGAGCAGTTCGGGCTGAACTTACCCAACAGCGCTCTCAATCCCGCGCTTGCCGGGGCTGTAGTCGCGCATTCCGGCATCGAATGGCGAAAATCGATGGTGGAGACTTGGCGCCTCGACGCCGATCATGCCCATGCGATCCTGTCTGACGGCAGCGAGGTTGCAGCATCGCTGGCGGTCGCTGCCGATGGCCGTCTGTCGCCGGCCCGCGAGGCTGCCGGCATCTCGACATCCGCGCGGTCTTATCCGCAGGCCGCACTGGTTCTCAATTTCGCTCACCGCAGCGACCACGCTTTCACCTCGACCGAATTCCACACCGAGACCGGTCCGTTCACCCAGGTTCCCCTGCCCGGCAACCGGTCCAGCCTCGTCTGGGTAGTAGAACCGGCAACGGCGAAAGAACTCGCCGCACTGGACGATGCTACGCTTTCGATGCGGATCGAACAGCGGATGCAATCGATGCTGGGCCGGGTTTCTGTCGAACCCGGCCGGCAGATCTACCCGCTTTCCGGCGTAACGCCCCGGTGCTTCGCGCATAATCGGGTGGCACTTGTCGGCGAAGCCGCCCATGTGTTTCCGCCGATCGGCGCACAAGGTCTCAACCTTGGTATCAGGGATATCGATGATCTGATTGGAATTACTTGCGAAAACAGGGTTGACCCCGGCGCCGTCAAGGCACTCGCAGCCTATGATTTCAAGCGCCGGCCCGACATCCTGGCGCGCAGCAGTGCGGTCAACCTGCTCAACAAGTCGCTGCTCTCGGACATGCTGCCAGCACAGATGGCGCGCAGCGCTGGTCTCGGCGTGCTCGGCGGCTTCGCGCCGCTTCGCGCCTTTTTCATGCGCGAGGGGCTGCGGCCCGGCAGTGGTTTTGCGGCACTCGCCGGCGGCTTAAGGAACAAGTCAGGCGGTAGCACGCCCTCGGGCTAGCCCGTAGTGACGGGGCGCCAAGCGCTGCGGCATTGAACGTCTGCGTCAAGTAGGGCCAGGTATCAGTCCTAAGTGGGGCTCGATTTTTTGAAGCGTAATGCGTAAATTCAAAGTCTTAGAGAGTCTTTGCGCATTCCAAGGACGCGGCGCTCCTAGGACTTAGTGGTGAGTACGATGATGAAGACAGCCAAATTCTCGATCGGGCAGGTGGTTCGCCACCGGCTGTTTCCGTTCCGCGGCATCATTTTCGATGTCGACCCGCAATTCGCCAACACCGACGAATGGTACGAGGCGATCCCCGCGGATGTGCGGCCGCGCAAGGACCAGCCCTTCTACCATTTGCTCGCCGAGAATTCGGAAACGGAATACATCGCCTATGTGTCTGAGCAGAACCTGCTCGAGGATCAGTCTGGCGAACCGGTGCGGCATCCGGAGATCGGTGAGATGTTCGACAAGAGGCCGGATGGGCGCTACGAGCCGAGACGCCAGTCAAGACATTGACCTGACGGGATTGCGGGCCTGACCGGGATCACGAAATGGCTGGCCGAAACGAAAAAAAGCGGGGCATGATCCCGCTTTTTCCTTAGAAATTGCGCCTGAGGGGCGATCAGTTGGCGGTCTTCGCCTTGTCCTGCTCTTCCTTGAGCTTCTTGGCGAAGTCCTGATTGTTCTTGGCAACGAAATCCTGAAGCTTCTTCTGCCGATCCTCGATGTCCGACTGCTGCAGCGGCGGTCCGTCGAAGGCGCCGCTGAAGCCGGTCAGCGCGACCTTGATCGGGTTCGGCTGGTTCTGGAAATTGACCGAGGTGAGCGTCAGGTTCGAACCCTTCTTGAAGGAGGCGACGAGCTGGTCGGTCAGCGGCACTTCCGCCACGCACCGGTCAGGGAAGCAGATCACATAATCGAGCTTCTGCGCCTTCCCGGCATCGATCTGGAGGCCAATGCCGGGAGGAACCAGTCGGCCGGTCGGAACCGTCACCTGGAACACCTTGCGGTTCACCTTGCCCTTCAATTCGATCAGGCTGACGCCGGTGACGAGCTGGCCGTTGCCGGCAGTGGTGATGTTCTGGACATTGCAGATGTCGACGTCTTCCTGCTTGGTGCAGGCTTTGAACCAGCCCTGCGGAATCTGCTGTTGCTGCTGCGCAAGAGCAGTGGGAAGTTGTGCGCCCAGAAAGCCGACCACGCCAGCGGCCATGACCGACAGGCGGTACGCGTTGCTGTTCAGGCTCGTCATATCGTGCACTTCCTCTCAAATGATCCCAGGACCGGCTTCTTCGCGCCGTGTGGTCCAGCTACCTGTTGCCGAAATGAGGCAACAGAATGACTTCGGACGGCGTGTTACACTGCAAGCGGTGCCGAATCCAGCCCGATAGTCGCAATTCTTGAGCTCGCGATTGGCCGGGAGGCGGCCGGCTCATGTTAGGGTGCGCTCCGAATCATCAAGCCGACCCAGTAAGGAGACGGTCATGGGCCGCGTTCTTGTTTGGCTGATCGCCGCGATCTCGTCTATCACCCTTTCGCTTCAGCCAGCTCTGTCGGAGCCGAAACACGCGATCGCCATGCAGGGCGAGCCGGCGCTGCCCGCCGATTATAGGCATTTCAACTACGTCAATCCCGATGCGCCGAAGGGCGGCAGCATCACCTATTGCGTCGTTGGAAGCTTCGACAATCTCAACCCGTTCATCCTGAAAAGCCTGCGCACGACCGCACGCGGCATGATCGATAAGATCTTCGGCAATCTGGTCTTCGAGCCGTTGATGCAGCGCAATGACGATGAAGCCTTCAGTCTTTACGGCCTGCTTGCCGACACTGCCGATATGGATCCAGAGCGCAAGAGCATCGAATTCCACCTCGATCCGAGGGCCAGGTGGTCTGATGGCCAACCGGTGACTGCGGAAGACGTGCTGTTCACTTACGACGTCTTTACCGAGAAAGGCCGACCACCCTACAGCGCCCGTATGAGCATGGTCGCCAAACTCGAAAAAATCGGCGACCACAGCGTGCGCTTTATATTCAATGACAAGGCTAACCGCGAGACTCCGTTGGTTATCGCGATGACGCCAATCGTACCGAAGCACGCTTTCGACAAGGAGACCTTCGACAGGACCACGCTGAAACCGGTGATCGGCAGCGGCCCGTACACCGTGGCGCACGTCGCGCCTGGCCAGCGCATCGTATTCAAGCGCAACCCAAATTATTGGGGCAAGGACATCCCCGCCAAGCGCGGTTTCGACAATTACGACCAGATCACCATCGAATATTTCCTCAATGCCAACGCCAAGCTGGAAGCTTTCAAGAAAGGCATCTGCGCCATCGACGACGACAGCGATCCGGTCAAGCGCGAGCGCGATCTCGACTTCCCGGCCTTCCACAAGGGCGACGTGATCGCCGAAACGTTCGACACCGGCATCCCGCCAGTGGTGACCGGGTTCCTGTTCAACACAAGACTGGAGAAGTTTTCCAATCCGGTGGTTCGACGCGCGCTCGGCATGCTCTACGACTTCGAATGGGCCAACAAGAACTTGTTTGGCGGCAAGTACATGCGCACCATGAGCTATTGGCAGAATTCCGAGCTTTCCGCGCTCGGCCATCCGGCCGACGACAGGGAAAAAGCGCTTCTGGCACCTTACCCCGGCCGTGTGCCAGCCGATGTCATGGATGGCACCTGGCGGCCACCCGTCACCGACGGCTCGGGCCAGGACCGCAAGGTGCTGAAAGCTGCCTTCGACATATTGAGGGGCGCGGGCTATGCCTTGCAGGATGGAGTGATGCTCGATCCCGAGGGGAAACCCTTCGGCTTCGAGATCCTGACCGCCTCGCAGAACGAGGAGCGCCTTGCCGCCATCTACCAGCGCACGCTGGCGAAGATCGGCATCGCTGTCACCATCCGCAGCCTTGACGGCGACCAGATCCAGTCGCGCAAGCAACGTTTCGATTTCGATGTGCTGATCGGCACCAGCGGCTTCGAGAACTCGCTGTCGCCGGGCATCGAGCAGCTCGGGCGCTGGGGATCAGCTGCCGCCAATGCCGAAGGGTCATTCAACCTTGCCGGCGTCGCCGATCCGGCGATAGATGCCGCACTAGAGGCGATGCTCGACGCCCGCAGCCGCGAAGATTATGTTGCCGCCGTCCGCGTCCTCGACAGGTTGTTGATCTCCGGCAACTACATGGTTCCGATGCAGCACAACACGCAGCAATGGCTCGCCTACTGGAGCTATCTGGAACATCCGCAAAAGACGCCCATATCAGGTTATCGGCTGCCGACATGGTGGCGCAAGCCGAAGTGACCTCTTCGGAACAGGAGATCAAGATGAGCGACGAGAAGTCGATTACCGTCGATGTGGTCTCCGACGTCGTCTGCCCCTGGTGCTTCATCGGCCAGAAGCGGCTCGACAAGGCGATCGCCGCGGCAACCGATGTCGAGGTGCACATTCGCTGGCGGCCGTTCCAGCTCGACCCGACCATCCCGCCCGAAGGCAAAGATCGCCGCGAATACCTGGTGGCCAAATTCGGCAGTGACGAACGCATCCGCGAGATCCACGCCCGCATCGAGCCACTGGGAGAGGCCGAAGGGATCAACTTCGCCTTCGCCGCCATCAAGGTCGCGCCCAACACGCTTGACGCGCACCGCGTCATCCGCTGGGCTGGTGCCGCCGGCGAGGTCGTGCAGAACCGGCTGGTGCGACGTCTGTTCCAGTTGAATTTCGAGGAAGGCGCCAATCTCGGCGATCATGTCGTGCTGATCAACGCCGCCCGCGAGGCCGGCATGGATGCATCCGTGGTCGAGACGCTTTTGCCGACGGACGCCGATGTCGAGGCGGTGCGCACCGAAATCGCCACCGCTTCGCGCATGGGTATCACGGGCGTGCCGTGCTTCCTGCTTGAGGGCAAGTATGCGGTGATGGGCGCGCAAGACGCCGATACGTTGACCGACGCCATTCGCCAGGTTGCGGCGGCCAAGGCGCAAGGTGAGTTGGAGAAGGCGAACTGAATAGGCGCTACTCCACCGTTACCTTGGCGCGGCTGACGAAAAATCAGTGCCCGTTCCTGCTGGTGCGGGTCAATCCCTTGGTTGACGACTTCCCCTTGCTTGGCGGCTTGCGGCTTGCAAGAAAGCGACCCCTTGCTGCAGCTGTTCCATAGGCAAGCTTGGCGGCATCGATGCATTGCGCAGCAGTCAACGCGATTCCGGTTACTTTCCGGGCGCCACCAGGTCCGACATGGCCAACAAAGTCGTGTCGAAGACGGCACGTTCTTGCGCGCATCCGTCTTCCGCAGCATAAAGTCGGCTGATCGACCACGCTCTTGCCTTCACAAAACTGTGGAAAGAGCTTCCCTAAGGGAAGATGCCAGCCTTCGCATGCGTGGATCAGCAACCCATTGAATTTACGCAAACAATATTCCTTTGGGAACGACAGGGCATGACATTGCAGTCCTGAATTCTGTTGCTTGATGGCAACGGCGAGCGGATCAATCCTCCGCAGGCAGAGAAAAGATAATGGAAAATGATCAATTGGTGTTACTCTCTGTAACAAAACTAAAAGAGGTTTGGGCGGGATAGTGATTCGGGTCGGTAGACCAGAGCGACATTCAATATCGGAAAAATGGCTCCGCGGTGCCGCAAGGCCGCCGCTCCTGACACCGGTTTCCTCGATGCGCAGCTTCTGGGGACTGATGCGGGCCTACTGGTTTTCAGAACGCTGGGTGGAAGCCTGGACGCTGACCCTGGTGATTGCCCTGGTCACCGCGCTGTCCAGCAAAGCCGACGTCTGGTTTACAGTGGCTGCAGCAGAGCTGGCGACGTCGATCGCCTTTTTCCACAATGCCGCGAATACCACGCCAATCAAGACAGTGCTGACCAACGCCGGTTTGCTCGTGTTGCTGGTCGTGCTCAAGGACTTGGTTATTGCCGGCGTTCGCAACCTTGTTTCTAAAACATTGCATCGCAAATGGCGTGGCTGGTTGGACGGCCGCTTCAATGAGTCTCTGCTCGACACCAATCATACGCATTTCCATGCCCAGCATGGGTCTTCCGGGAACGCAGCTCCCGATAACATTGACCAGCGCGTGCAGGAATCCATCAAGGCCATGACCGGCGGAGCTATCGGGCTTGCTATGGGTGTGCTCGGCGTCTTCACTTCGCTCTACTTTGTCGGCGGAGAATTGCTGAGAAACTCCGTGGAGGTGAAAGGGCTGGAGTTTCTCGGTAGCTACGGCAGCGCCGTCCTTGCTCTCTTGGCAATCGCTATCTACGTGCCGTTCAACACCTGGATCGCGGTGAAACTCGGCCGAATGCTGGAGTGGCTCAACGTCAGAATGCAGCAGGCTGAAGGCAACTACCGCGGCGAGTTGATCACGTTCCTGCGCCGCAGTTTTCACGTGGCCGCATCGCAAGGCGAGAATGTACAGAAGACTGTGCACAGCCAGCGCTATGCCGACATTGACCGTACCTGGGCAAGATTGAACGTCGTCAACACCGGCTACGCTTCGTTCGAGCTGATCTACAATTTCATCGGCGCCAAGATTGTCGCTTACGGCCCTGGACTAGTGCCCTTCATTCACAACGGCCTCGACCTCAAGGGTTATTTAACAGCTTCCGAACAGGTCAATGCGCTGATTAGCAAGTGTTCATGGTTCATTCATGTGATGCCGGAGATCGCCACCTTGCGCGCCAACAGCCAGCGCGTCATCGAACTGGCGCAGGCAATCGAAAACGTCCAGCACCCGCAAGAATTCTACAGCCTGACCGGCCGCTCCGAGTTCCGCTACGACCGCCAGAACCCGGTGTTCGGCCTGACGATCCAGAAGCTGGAACTGGCGCATGGAGGCGAGGACGCAACGCCATTCCTGAGTGCTGCGAATTTGCGCTTCCGGCGTGGCGAGTGGACGTTCCTGAAGGGTGAATCGGGCTGCGGCAAGACCTCCCTGATCAAGGCGATTAACGGTCTGTGGCCCTATGGCCGCGGTACCATCGTCTTCCCGGAAGGGGTTGAAAGTTTCTATGCCGCCCAGGAGGTCAAGCTGCAGCAGGTCTCGCTGAAGCAACTGGTCTGCCTGCCCGCCTCAGAGCACGACCACACCGACGCGCAGGTTGCATCGGCTCTGCACAGAGCGGGCCTTGGCGATTTCATCGGACACATGGCCGATGAAAGCCGCGAGGGAATGAGCTGGGACCAGGTGCTTTCGGGCGGCCAGAAACAGAAGCTGGTTGTCGCTCGCATCGTGCTGCAGCAGCCGGGGCTGCTGTTCCTCGACGAAGCGACCGGCGCGCTCGACCCCGAAGGGAAGATCGCCTTCCATCAAGCGATCAAGGACAATTGTCCAGACGTCACGGTGATCTCGATCATGCACGAGGCCGTGCCGCCAAGGTCGCTTTCAGGCGCAGAATTCTACCACAGCATCGTTGCCATCGCCGATGGCGTCGCGACCAAAAAGCCGCTGGCGCCAAGCCTGCCGGTCGAGCTCACCACCATCCTCGAGCACCCAAGGCCGGTCGAGGAAAGATGGCTGCGCTTCCCTCGCCGCATGAGGCAGAAATAGCGGCTGCCCGCTGAAGCCGGCAGTGTCGGGGCGATCACCGGCTCGCCCCCGGTTAGCAGTGTTTCGAGGAGCTTAAGGACATCGGCGGCTGTTCCGTCCGGGCGAAAGCAAACGTCAGACGCGCTCGCCGTCCTTCACCCGGTAGGTCGGCTTGTACATGGTGACGAGTTCTTCCGCCGCGGTCGGATGCACGGCCATTGTGCGATCGAAATCATCCTTGGTCAGCCCCGCCTTCAGCGGAATGCCGAGAAGCTGCGCCATCTCGCCGGCATCCGGCCCGAGGATATGGACACCGAGCACTTTTTTCGAGGTGCCGTCGACCACCAGCTTAATCAGCATCTTTTCGTCGCGGCCGGACAATGTGTGCCGCATCGGCCGGAAGGTGGCGCGGTAGATCTCAACGTCGGAAAAACGCTTTATCGCCTCATCTTCCGACAGGCCGACTGTGCCGATCTCGGGCTGCGAAAACACTGCGGTGGCGATCGTATCATGGTCGGGCGCGGTCGGGTTGCCCTTGAAGGCGGTCTCGACGAAACACATCGCCTCGTGGATCGCCACCGGCGTCAATTGCACGCGGTTGGTCACGTCGCCGATCGCCCAGATGTTGTCGATGTTGGTGCGCGAATATTGGTCGACATTGATAGCGCCGGTCTTGGTCATCTCGATGCCGACGCCCTCAAGACCCATGTTTTCGGTGTTGGGGAGACGCCCGATGGCGAGCATGACCTGATCGACCGCCAGTATCTTGCCGCCAGTGACGACAGCGTCGAGGCGCCCGTCTGGGCGCTTCCTGACCCATTCGGATACGGCATGGCAGAGGATTTTTATCCCCTTCTTTTCCATCGTTTCGTGCAGCATACTCCGGAGATCCATGTCGAAGCGCGAGAGAATCTCCTTGCCGCGATAGACCAGCGTTGTGTCGACGCCGAGGCCGTGAAAGATGTTGGCGAATTCGACGGCAATATAGCCGCCGCCCTCGATCATGATCGCCTTCGGTAATTCCTTGAGGTCGAAGGCCTCGTTGGAAAAGATGCAGTGCTCGTGGCCGGGCAGAGCCGGGTGCGGCGCTGGGCGGCCGCCGGTGGCGATGAGAATCTGGTCGGCGGTTACGGTGCGGTCGTTGCCGAGAAGATGCACCACATGCGGATCGACCAGCATGGCGCGCGACTGGAACGTCTCGCCGCCGGCGCCTTGGACATTCTTCCTGTAGATGGCTTCCAGCCGGCTGATCTCGCGATCCTTGTTGGCAACCAATGTCTGCCAGTCGAAGCTCGCCTGCGGCACGGTCCAGCCATAACCTGCGGCGTCGGCAAAATGTTCGGGAAATTGCGACGCATAGACATAGAGCTTCTTCGGCACGCAGCCGCGAATGACGCAGGTGCCGCCATAGCGGTATTCCTCGGCAATGCCGACGCGCTTGCCGAGTGCCGCCGCCACGCGCGCCGCCCTCACCCCGCCGGAGCCGCCGCCGATGACGAAAAGATCGTAGTCATAGACGGCCATGGTGCGGCTCCTTGCCCTTCAAATGTCTGAGACAGGTAGGCTGCAAACCGCCAAAAGAAAAGCCCGGACCATCACGCCGCGCACGCTGTCGGACGCGCAATGGAGGCCGGGCTTTCCGGTCCGCAGCGATAACGCCGCCGGACAATATTCTCAGTTCTTCGGTGCTTCCGGTTCCGTACCAGCCGCAGGAGCCGCGGCATTCGCCGGTGCCGCCGGCGCTGTAGCTTTCGCTGCCGCGGCCAGCGTTTCGCCGACCTGTTGTGCGAGATCGCGAGCGACGCCGTTCTGCCAGATGTCGGCGGCCTTGAGCAGGTCACGCGTCACGGCCGGGCCGCTGTCGAGCAGCTTCTTGCCGGAATCGGAATTGTAGAAAGCGGCGATTTCGGTAAGCTCTTTTTCGGAAAATACCTTGGCATAGGCTAAGGCCGCTTCCTTCTCGAGATCGGCGCGGCGCGAGGCCAGCGCCAGAGCCTTTTCGCTAACCGTTCTGCCGATCAGCTCCTGCATGTCCGGGTTCTTTTGGATAAGCTGCTGCTGAAGCGCGGCGGCGGCTTGCGGCAAGATGTTGTCGAACGGGTCCGTTGCGTGGATCGCCGCGACCGCGGCGCGGGCCGCCTTCAGATGCCCGTCGGTGACGTCCTGCGAGAACGCCGGCGATGAAAACGCAAAGACGGCTGAAGCTGCCAGAACGGCAGAAAAACGGCGAACCCGGTTATGCAACATCATGATCGGTAGAACTCCCTGGTTTTCGGGCGGCATGGACGGTTTGGACGCCGTCGCCGGCTATGATGGCCGCTGATGCCAGCCCGATGAAAAGACCATGCTCGACCACGCCCGGAATGGCATGGAGGGCATTCGAAAGCGCTCTTGTATCCGGAATGCGGCCAAAAGATGCATCGAGGATAAAATGGCCGCCGTCTGTAACAAAAGGCTGGCCCCCCGTCATCCTCAATGTGACGGGACCGGAAAGACCGAGCCTTCCGGCCGCCGCGGCGACCGCGATTTCCGTGGCACGCAGGCCGAACGGGTTGACCTCGATGGGCAGTGGAAAACGGCCGAGCGTCTCGACCATCTTCGAACGGTCGGCAATGACGATCATGCGGGCGGAAGCCGCCGCCACGATCTTTTCGCGCAGCAGCGCGCCGCCGCCGCCCTTGATCAATGTCAGCGCCGGATCGATCTCGTCGGCCCCGTCGACGGTAAGGTCGAGTTCCGGCGTTTCCTCCAGCGTCGACAGCGGCACGCCAAGCTCGCCGCAAAGGATGGCGGTGCGCTCCGAGGTCGGCACGCCGATAATGGTAAGGCCGTTGGCGACCTTCTCGGCAAGCAGCCGAACGAACTCCTCGGCCGTCGAGCCGGTGCCGATGCCGAGCCGCATGCCATCAGTCACATGGGCAAGTGCCGCCCGTGCGGCTTCGACCTTCAGTTGCCTCGCATCCATGCCTGCCCCGGATTTCGCTTGTTTCGGCGCTCCTAGCATCTTTGCCCGTCCGGTCAAAGGCTTTGCCCTGTGGATTGACCAAGCACCGCTTGCCTGGATGGGCTGCAGCGGCTATCGCCTGCCGGCAGCGTAATCGTCACAGGACAGGCCATGACCCGACCGATCATCGTGTTCGACCTCGACGGGACGCTGATCGATACAGCGCCGGACCTGCTCGACAGCCTCAACCACAGCCTTGCCGCCAGCGAACTCGCAGCCGTCGATGAGGCCGGCTTCAAGCGCTTCGTCGGCCATGGTGGACGGGTGATGATCGAGCGCGCGCATACCGCGCAGCAGAGATCGCTGGAAAGCCAGGAGCATGATCGCTTGCTGAAACTGTTTCTCGATCATTACACCGACAACATCCCGGGTAAATCGCGCCCCTACCCCGGCGTCGTCGAGACGATCGCCCGATTCGAAGCAGCCGGTTATCTCCTGGCCGTCTGCACGAACAAATACGCAGCCAACTCGGTGGCGCTGATCGAGGCGCTCGGCCTGGCGAAGCATTTCGCGGCGATTTGCGGCCAGGACACGTTTGCGTTCCGCAAGCCCGATCCGCGCCATCTGACCCAAACCATCGTGCTGGCCGGCGGCGATCCGCACCGCGCGCTGATGGTCGGTGATTCGCAGACCGACATCGATACGGCGAAAGCCGCCGGCATTCCCGTGGTCGCGGTCGATTTCGGTTACACCGACCGCCATGTGCGCGAATTCGAACCGTCGGCGGTGATCTCGCATTTCGACGCACTGACGCTTGGTCTGGCCGAACGCCTGATCGCCGCTGCGGGGCGCTGAGCGAGGCGACCGGGTCGCTCCCGGCGGGATTGCATTCGGTCTTCGTCGGAACGCCAGGGCATCGCCTTGACTTCCCCGGCCGGCCTCCCTTATATCGCGGCGCGCTTGGCCTTCGGGCAAGAGCGGGCGATTAGCTCAGCGGGAGAGCACACCCTTCACACGGGTGGGGTCGCAGGTTCAATCCCTGCATCGCCCACCAACCCCACAGCTTTCGAGGCTGCATCCGATTCCGTTCAGGGGACAACAATGCGGCGCGCCGGCACGGCGCTAGATTGTCACGCCCCTTGCCCAATCCGGAACAAACCTGCATGGCCGCGAGTTTCTACTCCTCGAAGAGTGAGGGAAAGCCATGTCCAGACTTGTTTTGGCGACAGGTGTCGCAGTCCTCCTTCTCGGCGGACCGGCCTTTGCCGCAGACGGCAGCCCGTTGCCGCCGCAGAATGCTAGGAAACTGTCGGAAATAATCGCCAAGGTCGAGCAGCGCGACGACTTTCGCTACGTCGACGAGGTCGGCTGGGACAGCGGCGCCTACACCGTCACCTATTACACGACCGATAAGGCGAAGGTCGAAATCACCTACGATCCGGTGACAGCCGAGCCGAAATAGATCGCGGTCACCCTTCCTCCAGGCGATACGTGCGGCCGGAACAATTCCGGCAACCAGGTTACAGCGCGGCCTGGCGACGACCCCTCGGAAGCGGGCGGCGGCGTGGCTTCACCAAAAGCGGGGCCTGCACCTTTTCGGCATCCCCTTGCGCCGATGCGGCTTTGATGGCTGACTGCGGCGTGATCATTGAGCCGCACGGGGGTGGGCATGGCGACGGCAAAGCATGTGGCGAAACGCGTTCTGATGATGCTCGCCGGCTATTTCGTTGCGGTGCTGGTTGGACTGATTGCAGTAGTAACGATCTATGGTGCATTGAGTTCGCTGCCTGATGCACCGGCGTATTTCGATTTCATGGGGCTCTCCCCCATCGCGGCGCTGGTCGTGCCACCGCTCGGCATGTTCATCTATTTCCTGACGATCGTACTAACCGGCCTGCAGACGCTGATCTTCGCACTGATCGCCGAATTGTTTTCGCTGCGCAGTTTTTGGCTGCATATGGCCTTCGGCGCCGCAGCAGCGGCTGCCGGCTTCGTCCTGATCTGGCCGAGCGCGCCGGAAGACTTGAGCCTCGAGCGCTGGGCCGATATCGGCATCATCGCCGCCGCCGGCCTGGTCGCCGGACTGGTCTACTGGCTGATTGCCGGGCGCGAGGCCGGCTTCCGGCGCCCGCTCTCCCTACGTTAGAATCCTCAGCTTGCCGGCGAGCGCACCGCTTCCGTGCTGTCGAGTGCCTGCTGCAGCCGCGTGTCGCGGTCGTAGACGTCGCTGAAATATTCGACTTTGCCGGACATGTCCGGCCAGGCGGTGAAATAGGCGACATAGACCTGGATCGTGCGCGTGACCTTTTCGGTCGAATGGCCGTGCTTCAGCTTCTCCGCGATATAGTCGACCGAGGTGCCGAGCACGGCCGCCGCCATGCCGCGCGGATCCTGCAGACGAACGCAGCCATGGCTGAGCGCGCGCATGTCACGCTGGAAAAACGACTTTTGCGGCGTATCGTGCATGTAGATTGCGTGCTTGTTGGGGAACAGGATCTTCAGTTCGCCCAGCGCATTGGCCTCGCTCGGCAGCTGGCGCACGCCATAAGGTATTTTCGCGCCATAGGCACCCCAGTTGACCGAGGAGGAGGGAATGCGTTTGCCGCGCGCGTTGACCACTTCGTAGCCGGCGCGGTCGAGATAGCCGGGATCCCTGCGCAGCCGGGGCAGCATCTCGTTGACGAGGATCGACTGCGGCACACCCCAATAGGGATGGAAGTCGACCTGCTCAACCTGGTCGTAGAAGAAGGAAGTCTGGTTCGTGGTCTTGCCGATGACGGCGCGGGTCTTCAGCTTCTCCTCGCCATTTTCGATGTAGCTCGCCGTAAAGGCCGGCTGGTTGATGAAGACGCGCGGACTGCCGAGATCGGATGGCAACCAGCGCAACTCTTCCAGCGCGACCTGCACCTTTTGAATCTTGTCGGCCTTGGACGTCCCGACCAGCGCTGCGACGGTGCGCAGACCGATGACGCCGTCGCCCTTCATGCCAGCCTTTTTCTGCACCGCCTTGATAACCGGCACCAGTTCCGGATCGTAGACCTCGCTGGTGGCGAGCCTGGCCAATATCTCGCCATAGGCGCCGCCCATCTCGTCGTCGAGATTGCGCGCGATCTTCGCCAGAAGCTTCGGCAGTTCGGGGCTGGTCTGCCCCGGTCTCAGCAACAGCTTGGGGTCAACGACGATCTCGTCTTCGGCGCTGGCCTGAAGTGATTCCAGTTCGACGCGCAGCGCCTGATATTCGGCGTTCTGCGGATGCCGTGATTCGAGATAGGTGCGCACTTGCTGGGTGCGCGCCAGCGTTTTCAGGACGCCTTCCATGTCGAGCGGCTTGGCCGGGAAATCATAGTAGCCGGTGATGCGATTGGGATCGACGCGGCCGCTTTGCGCGTCGTGGACATAGCGCAAGACGCGCGCCGACAGTGCCATCTCAAAGCGGACGAACCCCTTCAGCCGCGCATCGGCGCCGCCGGTCGATGCGCCGGCGGCAGGCACTTCGACCGAATAGTCGGCCGGCGTGAGGCCATAGCTCGTCGCCTCGCCAAGCACCCGCACCGCATCCTGCGCGCGACCGTTTGGGCCGGTCCCGGTCACCCAGATGAAATCCGGATTGGCCGAGTAATAAGCGATCAACGCCTTGGCAATGTCAGGTTCGGCATAGAGCTCGTAGTCGCCGAGCCCGGCAATCGCTTCGCGGAAGGCGTCGCTGGTGAGCGACGGTACAAAGGCAGCGTCCTGTGGTGCCACCGGCTGTGGTGCTGCCATCAGTGTCGCAAAATCGACACGCACCAGCCGGTCGGCCTTATAAGTGTAGTAGGACGGGCTGTTGATCCTGGTGCCACCACCAGCGAATTCTTTCGGCTTCGGTCTGTGCTTCGGCGGCGGAGGGAAATCACCTTGGGGCGCGCGCCTGATACCACCGCCGAAAAGCCTCTCGAAAAGCCCTTGCGCGTCCGCCTGAGGCACGCCGAAGGTCAGCATTACCGTTACAACCGCAAGCGGCATCACGGTTGCTTTGTTTCCGAGGAATTTCATGGATCACCCGCTCCGGCTGCAACCGGTTCCCGTTCCGCATCGCTTGACGGTCTCGCCCACCGCACGGCGGGATGTAAGACGCGACCACATCGATTCATACCGATTTCGTTAAGCTTCCATAAATTTCGGCTCTCCTGTTGCAGAACAGTTTCACAAACCGTGACAACTAAAGCGAATTGGGTCCGCTCCGGTTCCAGGGAATAGTGCACGGGTCAGGCGTTGGCGCCGCCGTCGATAATCAGTGCGGCGCCTGTCACGAAGCGCCCTTCGGGACCTGCCAGCCAGGCGACCATGCCGGCGATTTCTTCAGCCTTGCCGAAGCGGAGCGTCGCCATCTTCTGTCGCTGGTGCTCGGCGTGTGGGCCACTGGCGGGGTTCATATCGGTATCGGTCGAGCCAGGATGAACGACGTTGGCGGTGATGCCGCGCGAACCGAGGTCGCGCGCCAATGCCTTGGTCAAGCCGACCAACGCCGCCTTGCTGGCCGAGTAGGCGCTGAGGCTGGTGTCGGTGACACGCTCCGCCAGATTGCTGCCGATCGAGATGATCCTGCCACCGTCGCCCATGTGCACGGCTGCCGCCTTCGAGGCCACGAACGGGGCTCTGACATTGACCTCCATAGTTTCATCAAAGTCGGCGAGCGCCAATGTGTCGATCGGCGCGACGCGCCAGATACCGGCGCTGTTGACGAGGATGTCGAGCCGAAAACTCTCACTGCCTCGCTGACCGCCTCTTGGATTGCGGCGGCGTCGCGATTGTCGGCCTTGAGGGCAATGGCGCGACCGCCGGCTGCCTGAATATCCTCGACGACAGCACGGGCCTGCTCCTGACCGGTCACGTAAGTGAGTGCGACGCTGGCGCCGTCGGCCGCGAGCCTTCGCGCAATCGCTGCGCCGATGCCGCGGCTGCCGCCGGTGACGAGCGCGACCTTGCCGTTCAAGTGTTGCGATGACATTTGTTTCTCCTTTTTGTAATGATCGATACATAAATGTCTGCCAGCCTTGCCCGAGCGCGTCAACAAATTTATGTATCAATCAACACAGAAAGGATGCCATGCCCGAACGAGGCCGCCCCCGCACCTTCGATCGAACCGCTGCCTTGCGGCGTGCAATGGAGGTGTTTTGGGCAAAGGGTTACGAGGGCGCATCGATGAGCGAGCTGACCGCTGCGATGGGCATCAACTCGCCCAGCCTCTACGCCGCCTTCGGCAGCAAGGAAGCGCTCTTCCTCGAAGCGGTCGAGCTCTACACGCAGGTCGAAGGCACCGATATCTGGTCCGCACTGGAAAAAGCGCCGACAGCGCGCGAGGCGGTCGAGCGCTTCCTGCGCCAGACGGCCAAGGCCTATTCGCAGACCGATCGTCCGCAAGGCTGCCTGATCGCACTCGGCGCGCTGCACCAGGATTCAAGCCGCGGCGCCATTTGCGATGACCTGCGCCGCCGTCGCGCTGAAAGCCGCGCAGCTTTGCTGAGACGGCTGGAACGTGGCGTGGCGGAAGGCGAATTGCCGGAAAATTTCGACTGCCGCACTGCCGCGACCTTCTATGCGACGGTGCAGCACGGCATGTCGATCCAGGCGCGCGACGGCGCATCGCGCGCCGCCCTTCTTGCGACGGTGACCGGGGCTATGGCGGCGTGGAAGGTCCTGGCTGGCACCGACACGGTGTGACAAAACGATGGCGGCCGAACTCGTGTTCGGACAGGAAGAAACAAGATATTCAGGTCAATGCAGCAGCGACGGTTCCCGGTGTTCGGCAACGAAACCGATCGCACGCTCGACCACGCCCCTATCGGCGAGAATGCGGCGATGGCCGAGCCCATCGGCCCAGTAAAGCCGCACATGGTCGCCGGCGCCAGCATAGAGCCTTGCATGGTCGGCGGACACTTCGCGGTCGTCCGGCGCATGGATGACCAGCGTTGGCACCGGCGTGCTGGCAAGCTGGCGGTCGCCGACGAATTCGTGCAGCGGCCGGCCAGCGATACGTTCGACCCGGTCGGCCATGGCGGCCTGCGAGCGTCGGCCGACACTGAGCATGCGGCTGAAATCATCGAAGATCGCCGGCAGGGAACTCGGCGCCGCGATCAATACCAGCCGCTCGGCCGCCAGCGGCGGAATGTTCTTGACCGAACCGACGACGGCATTGGCGGCGACGGCACCGCCGAAGGAATGGCCGACGACCGCCACGAACGGGCCGAACCATTCGCCGGTGAGGCGTGCAGCTTCGACAGCGCTGACCAATGTGAGCCGGCGGCCCTGCGATTGGCCATGGCCCGGCAAGTCGAGCGAGACAACCTTGTAACCGGCGTCGCGATACCCTTCGATCAGCGTGCGCATATATTCGGTGCGCGAACGCCAGCCATGGATGACGAGCACCGTGCCGGCGGCCCGCCTGCCCGGCTCGGGCCTAAACTCATGCACCATGACGCACCCGTTTTTGGCCTTCAGCCGATGATGGCGCGCCTCGGCCATGAAGCCGGCGGCACGGTCGACGGCGCGCCGCTCGCCGTCGCTGAGAACCTTGGCGTTCGGCGTGCGGCAGAACAGTTCGAATGCCGCGCGCCCGGTGAGGCGGGGAGCCACGTGTTCGGCAGCGGCAAACACGCCCCGGATGACCTTCAACCCAAATGATGCCATAGTGGTGATCCATCCATTCGTTCAAGCATGAACATAATAGTTCAAACATGAACATTAAACAAGAGCTGCCCTGGGACAACCCGCGTTTTCGCAACTGGGTCGCGGTGGCGCGCGCTTGCCATGTGCTGGAGCGCACGCTGGCGGCGAAGCTCGCGCCGCTGGACCTGAAGCCGGCGCAGCTCGACGTGCTGATGAACCTTTACCGCCATCCCGGCATGTCGCAGCACGATCTCGCCCGCCGGCTGCTGGTCGGCCGCTCCAACATCACCATGCTGCTGCCGCAACTCGAGACACGCGGCCTGCTGCGCCGCGAAGGCGATCAGAAAGACAAGCGGGTGCTGCGGCTGACCTTGACCGAAGCCGGCACGGAATTGCTGATGCAGGCGCTGAAGGTCCATATGGTGCTGATCGAGAAAGCGATGAGCCAGTCGACGCCGGAGCAATGCGACATGATCGGCGAGCAGATGCGCAAGATTGCCGACGTCCTCAAGGAAGCGTGACTGGAGCATCGGGCCCAAAAGTGGAAACCGGTTTTGGGAAAATCCGATGCTCAAACAAAAGGATGGAGCTCGCGGAACGATCCGCTCACCACATAGACTTTTTCGCGCGCTCCGGCCATTCCTTGTCGTAAGCCTCGCCGTCGATGCCTTTCCGGCTGGTGATTTCCAGGATCTTTCCGGGTGTCGGCAGTGATTTTGGGTCGACATGCCTCGCCGGGTTCCACAGTTCCGACCGGACAATCGCGCGAGCGCACTGGAAATAGACCGAATCGACCTTGATGACCGTGACCGAGCGCGCCGGCTTGCCGTCGACGCTGAACGAGGCACAGAGCGCGGCATCCGTGGTGATGTGGGCGCGGCCGTTGACGCGCAGCGTCGTGCCGGAGCCTGGGACCAGGAACAACAGGCCGACGCGCGGATCGCGAATGATGTTTTTTAGCGAATCGGCACGGTTGTTGCCGCGCCGGTCCGGCATCATCAGGGTTTTCGGATCATGGATGCGAACGAAGCCGGCGAGATCGCCGCGCGGCGAGCAATCCAGCCCTTCCGGCCCGCTGGTCGCGAGCGCGGCAAAAGGCGAGGCCTCGATGAAGGCGGCGTACTCGGGAATCACATGGTCGAGTTCCTTGACCAGCGAGGTCTCGCCGGGCAGGCCATAGAGCGCTTCGAGCTGTTCGACCGTGGTGATGATGGACATTTTCTTCTCCGGACCTTTGCCGCCGCTACTCCATATCGGTGACGTTTTGACGACAAATGGCGCCCGTCTTCGGTCGTCTGAAAACGGGTGTCGAACCAACGATATTAACGGCAAGCCGGATCGACGGCACGATACTGACACGGAGAACCGAAATGGATGAGCGGCTTGATCGGCGACGCACCGCCATGGAACTTCTTGAAAACATGTTCGAGGTTGAAATGCGCTTCCTGCAATCAGGGTCGGAGAGCCTCGATATGCTTGCCAGCGCATTTCACGCCGAAGTCGTCGTGCATGAGCCGCAGTCCCTGCCCTATGCCGGTGGCTGGAAGGGCCTCGACGGCGTTGGCGCCCTTTTCCGCAAGATGCGGGAAATCTGGAGCGATGTGGCGGTGGAGAGCCTTCAGGCGGCCCAAAGCGATGACACGGTGTATATGAGCTGTACGCTCCGCCTGACTGCCCGTGCAAACGGTGCCGTCGTCGTACAGCCATTTGCAGAAGTCTTACCGTTCTTACTCAGGGCAGCGTATTTGAGGAGAAGCCCCCCACGCAGCCCGTCGGGGACCGTGCCCGCGCCGTACATCCTGGATGGTGATCTCAGCCTTGCGGGAGTGTTCCAGCACACCACGAGAGATCGCCTGAGCAACACTAGCATCTGCTAACAGGCGTGCTTCCTTGCGCGCCTGCTCTATCGAACAAGATAGGTCTCGATCGTGCCGATGCCCCGCAGATCCAGCGCGCTACGCGGCTCAAGCGTCCAATGACCGTGAAGAGCGCGCCTGGTTGCCTCCGATATCCGGATGCGATCGGCCACCCCCTGAGATTCGAGGCGGCTCGCAATATTCACGGTTTCTCCCCACACGTCGTAAACAAAACGATGCCGGCCGATCAGCCCGGCAACGACCGCCCCCGAATGAATCCCGATCCGGACCCGAAAGCGGTCGCTGACGGGGGCGATATCCTGCAAAGATTCCAGCATGGACTTCCCCAGAGCCACGGTCCTGTCGGCGTGATCCGCTGAAGGCTCCGGGATCCCGCACGCGGCCATATAGGCATCTCCGATGGTCTTGATCTTCTCCACACCATGCTCCTGTGTCAGAAGATCGAACTTGCTGAACATTCCGTCCAGGCGCCTGACCAGATCGGACGGCGGCAGCCTCGCCGCAATGGGCGAGAAGCCGACGATATCTGCAAACAGAATGGAAACCTCTTCGAAGCGGTCGGCGATGATCTCCTCGCCGCCCTGCAATCGGGCAACGATCTGGTCGGGAAGGATCGCGTGAATAAGCGTATCGGCACGCCGCTTCTCCGCTTCGATCTGTTGCAGATAGCGGTGCTCGCGATCAAGCCAGCGCTTCCTCTCGAGGGTGGAGTTGATGCGAGCGCGCAGCAGAATCGGATTGAAGGGCTTCGTTAGATAGTCATCGGCTCCAGCCTCGATGCACCGGGCCACCGCCGCGACTTCGCTCAGCCCCGATATAATGATCACCGGGACGTGTCGCCATCGGTTCTCCGCCTTCAGCCGCGAGAGAATCTCGATGCCGTTCATGTCCGGCATCAATATGTCAAGCAGAATGAGATCGAACTCGTCTTCGGTCAGTCTCGCGAGCGCGGACAGGCCGGAATCGGCGGTGACGACGCGATGGCCGTCACGCCGCAGGCGGCGGGAGAGAAGATCACGATTGCTGGCGACGTCGTCGACGACGAGAATCCTGCCGCCCTGATCGGACCATGCATCACGCTCGGCCTTGAACAGGAGCCGTTCAAGCTCCGCCGCGTCGATTTCGGTTTGATCCCTTGGCTGAAGCGTCTCGATGGCTTCCCCGCGCGAGAGACCGGCGATGGCGTCGACCTGCTTCAAAAGCTCGGCCGCCGCCGCAAGTATCACACCGAGATCCTCCTTCAGCGTATGCTGGTGCAAATCACCGGCATCTTCGAGAATCATTTCCGAATAGCCAATGATGGCATTGAGCGGTGTGCGCAGATCGTGGCGGAGCCTTGCCTCCGCTTCGGCTGCCCTTCCTTCCGGGAAGCCGGACTTGACGTCGATGAGGCGATCAATGAGGCTGTTCAGTTGTTTTGCGGCGGCGCCGATCCGCTCCAGGTCGGTCTGCATATGGGTCAAACGGAGATCCCGCGCCTGCTCGAGCAGCAGTTCCTGAAAACCCAAAATCGCCCGCGCCGGGCCGGCCAGCCGCTGCGCCACGTGGGCGGCGATTGCGTGGCGCTGGAATTCGTTGCGGACGCTCATTTTCGCAAGCGCCGCTCAATGAGATATCGTGAGCAGCTGCTCGATCTTCCGGACAAGCTGCGACAGGTCGACCGGCTTGCTGTCATAGTCGTCGCAGCCGGCCTTGAGGGCCATGTCCCGATCGCTCGCCATTGCGTGCGCAGTGAGGGCGATGACGGGAATCCTGGACGTGGCCGGATCAGCCTTGATCCGTCGGGTCGCTTCCCAGCCGTCCATCACCGGCAGGCTCATATCCATAAGGATCAGATCCGGCTTTTCCGAAGCGGCAAGCTCGACGCCAGCCTTTCCATTTTCCGCAATCAGCACGTCGAAGCCGCGACGAGACAACCGCCGCAAAAGCATGTCGCGGTTCATTTCATTGTCTTCCACCAGAAGGATTCTCGTCATTTCCGGTTTCCTCCGGCTATGCGCTTCAGCCGTCGGCTAGGGCCGCACCGGCCGTTTCACGCGATGCAATCTGGCGCTCGAGGGCTTCGACCAGTTGGGACCTGCTGTTTGCGCCTTTGTTTACGACAGCGACCGCCCGGTCGCGCAGCCACTTCAACTCGTTTGCGGAGAGGTCCTTCGAAGTGACCACCACGACCGGAATGTTCTGCAACTCCGGAATCCTCTGCATCTCGTTGAGCGTTTGGAATCCGTCCATTTCCGGCATTAGAAGATCGAGCAGGACCAAGCGCGGCAGAAGCCGCTTCATCAGTTCGAGACCGCGGATGCCGTCACCTGCCTCATGGACTGTCCAATTCCTTTTCACCAGAATGCGCCGGAGGAACTCGCGGGAAGCCTGATCATCGTCGATGACCAGCACGTCGCGGTTGCCGCCCCCGCAAGCCTCTATCGTCCGGATCAGCTTGTCGGCGTCGATGGGCTTGGTCAGATATTCGACTGCGCCGAGCGAGAGGCCGAGTTCGCGATCCGCCAGGATCGTCGCCAGGATCACAGGAATCGTGCACAGTTCAGGATCGCTCTTCAACGTGCGCAGCACCGACCAGCCGTCCTGATGCGGCATTATGATGTCGAGAATGATTGCGGCGGGGCGATACTCCCGAGCGGCAGCTATTCCTTCTGCTCCGCTTGCTGCCTCCATCGAGGCAAGTCCCGCTTCCGTGAGGGCTTTTGCGATCAGATTCCGGGCCGCCGGTTCGTCGTCGATGATAAGTACGGTGCGGCCCGGCTGAACGATCGGCGACGGCTCGGCTGTCCGAGGTTCTTCGGCCTCTCGCCTGCATCGCGCCGGCACTTCCATGGTGAAGACCGAGCCCTTTCCGGCTTCGCTTTCGACGGTGACAACACCGCCTATCATGCGGCTGAAGCTGCGGGTGATGCTCAAGCCCAATCCCGTACCTCCGTAGTTCCGGGTGGTGGAAGCATCGGCCTGCGTGAAGGCATTGAAAAGCCGTTCCTGCTGTTCCGCCGTCATGCCGATCCCAGTATCGGATACGTTGAACACAAGCCAGTCGCAGTCCGCTCGCCTTTCACGTCGAACCGAAAGAGTTACCCGGCCGCCATTGGTGAACTTGGCCGCGTTGCTGAGCAGGTTAAAAAGATTCTGGCGCAGCTTCGTCTGGTCGGAGTGCATTTCCCCAAGATCGCCCTGGATGTCCTGTATGAACTCGTTCCGGTTTTTCGCCATAAGCGGTGCGACGGTAGCCCTCACGTCGCTTAGCAATTCGACGACATCGAAAGTTTCAGGGAATATCTCCATCTTGTTCGCCTCGATCTTTGACAGGTCGAGGATGTCGTTGATGAGCGACAGGAGATGCCGGCCGGCGGACGCTATTTTTTCAAGATCCGGGACGAGCTCGTCGTCTTTGTGGTCGCGTGCCTCCTCTATCAGCATCTCGCTGTAGCCGATGATCGCGTTCAGTGGCGTGCGCAATTCGTGACTCATGGAGGCGAGGAAACGACTCTTGGCCTCGCTTGCCGATTCGGCATTGCTCTTGGCCCGCTCGAGCTCGACTTGCCTTTGCTTGAGTTCGGTGATGTCGGTGTATACGGCGACCGTCCCGCCGTCGGGGATCTTGCGTTTGCTGATGCGGACCCATTTGTCACCGAACCGCTTCTCGTCGACGAGGCCCACAGGATCCCTGTGAAGGCGCATACGGTCCTCGATCCACTCTTCCGGCGACTTGCCTTCGAGGTCTATCTGCCCTCTTGCCAGATCCTGCTCCAGGATTTCGCGGAAGCTCTTGCCGCGAAGCGCGTTCGGCTTGTGGATGGGAAAGATTTCGCAATATTTGCTGTTGGCGATCAGGATTCTGTCATCCGGATCATAGAGGACGAACCCATCGGAAATCGCTTCGAGGGCCGCGGCGATCGTCCGCCTTTGCCGCTCTGCCTCGTCTTCGAGACTTTTCTTTTCGATTGCGCTTTGCCGGAAAAGCGAAAGCGTCCTCGCCATTGCTCCGAATTCGTCGCCGCCCTCCTGGGGTATCTCGACATCGTAGCGTCCTTCCGTCAGATCTCCGATCACGCGATTGAGACGCCGGAGCGGACCGACGATCGAGCGCAAGACGAGAAGCGTGAGAAGCGAGCCGATTAGAACCACGATACCCACCAGGATGGCGGCGGCTGTGGCCGTCTTTTGCGTTTGCGCGACGACCTCGTTGCGGGCGGCCTCCGCATCGGCTTTTACCTGCTCGACGAGCTTGTTGAGATCCGCATCGACATTGCCGCTGTGGATGCGTGCCTTTGCCAGCAACGTGTTGCCGACGATGCGGTTGTCTTGGGTATAGCTGTCCGTTGCCTGCAGCGCCGTTTCGACATAGGCGTCGATTTCCGTGCGGATCTCCTCGACCGCGTCGGGCGAGTGCTTCCCAAGGCGCTCCAGCTGGATCTGCAGGCGTTCGCGGGCCTGCTCGGCATTGCGCTGTGAATTCATCAGCAGGCTGACGGAGAGATCGGTCAGCCAGTATCGCAGATCTCCGAACGCAACATGCGCCGCGGCCGCTGATGCTGCGCGGTCGAACAGCTCCCTGGTGTCGGCCATGCGTTCGGCGCTGCGATAGAGCGCCTGGGTGAGAAAAACGGATGACAGGACAAGGCTGATCAGGCCGGCCGCGGTCAGCGCAGCCACGCGAGCAGAGATCGGCAGATTGGCGAGCCGGCTGGCGAGCCTTTTGGCCGGCGCCGGGACAGCCTCGATCGACCGCAACTGCTGCCCTAGCGCGCTCATTTGAACAAGACGATGCTGATCGCACCGCCCAGATCGCCTGCTTTGCCCCCCTCTTTCGGATAGCCGGTGACGTCGATTTCGCCCTTTGGTGCGCCGTGACAGGAAAGACAGGACTCCGTATAATATTCCGGCAGCAGCATCCGGAAAGCAGGGCGGCCGTTCACCTTTGTCGCTTCCGTATAGATATTCCCCTTCGGCCTCTTCGGATCCGAGAAGACTTCCTCGATAACCCGTGCCTCCCAGACATCGGGAAGCGACTTGCGGTTACGCACTAGGGCCTCGGGCGCAGTCACGCGGACCAGCGACTCGTTTCCCACTTTGGCGACGAATTTTTCGTTCATCAGGCGCGCGAAAACGGCTGGGACAAAACCTTTAAACCCGATGCCGGGGCGGTTTATGTCGTCCTGCTGCTCGTCGACGACCTCACGCATCGCCTCGACCTGTGCCTGGAGCAGCTTGCGGTCGCGCTCCGCCAGATCATCGGAGATCAATTCACGACCGGTGCGCTTGGCATAGAGGGCAATCGCCTCCGCAGTGAAACGCTCGCCATCGAGATGCTTGTCTGCAACGGCCGGATCATTGATGAGCGGCTGATAATTCGAAAGGACGCTTCGGGCGGACCTGAGCAATTCGGCGAGCCGCGTCCCGGTCGCTACATCAGCAGCCTCTTCAGCAGCCAGCGAAGACAAGAGGAGCATGCAACCGCAAAGTACAGCAAAAATGCAGGTTCGCGCTAAGGCTGTAAGAGCTTCCATTTTTCTTTCCCTTCGGGAGGAAGCACAAGCCGAAAACATAACACAGGAAATACAATGGAAGGAGTCATCTCTGGGAGATAATGGCCACAGTTTGCTTCCGGTCCCCCGTGAACGTCATGGCAGGCCAGCCACATCGGCACGTTTTAAGGAGGGTCGCCTGATTGAAGGCACGCCGTTTTATCACGACACCGGCGAGATACTGGCGATCTTGCGTTGACCGGAACGTCCCGCGGGAACCATTCAACGATCGCGGCTTAGCCCCTTGTCTTCCAACTCGGCGAGATAGGCGGCCCAGCGTGCGGCCTGCTCATGACCCAGCGTATGCAGGTAATTCCAGGTGAAGATGCCGGTATCGTGGAAATCGTCGAAGGTGATGCGGACGGCATAGTTGCCGACTGGTTCGATCTTCAGGATCGCAACGTTGCGCTTGCCGGGAACGGTCACGCGCTGTTCGGGCGAATGGCCCTGCACTTCGGCCGATGGCGAGGCAACGCGCAGAAACTCCGCCGGCAACTCGAACGGCTGATGGTCAGGGAACGTCACGGTAAGCAGCCTGCGGTCCTTCGAGACCCTCAGTTCTTTCGGCGCCGTCATAGTGATAGGTCCCGCATCATCTGTCCTTTCCCTACGCCGCTTCGCGCGGCGGGAAAAGGCCGCTTCGAAACTTCCGACACAATATGTCGGTGGCGCGATGTGACCTAGGATCGAAACTTCTTATCTTGAATGGCAGGTTGGATCGTATCACATAGCCATATATAACGATGCCGTTCGCAGCCACGGGAAACGCACTAGCATGGACATGATCGATCCTTTTGGTCGCACGATCAGCTATCTCAGGGTGTCGGTCACCGACCGCTGCGACTTCCGCTGCACCTATTGCATGGCCGAGGACATGGCGTTCCTTCCAAAGAAGGATCTGCTGTCGCTGGAAGAGCTCGACCGGCTGTGCACGGTTTTCATCGAAAAGGGTGTCAGGAAACTGCGTCTTACCGGCGGCGAGCCGCTGGTGCGCAAGAACATCATGCATCTGGTGCGTCAGATTTCGCGTCATCTCGAAAGCGGCGCCCTGGAAGAACTGACGCTGACCACCAACGGCTCGCAGCTTTCGCGCTTTGCCGCTGAACTCGCCGATTGCGGGGTCAAGCGGATCAACGTCTCACTGGACACCCTGGACCCGGAAAAATTCAGCCAGATTACCCGCTGGGGCAATCTCGACAAGGTCATGGAGGGTATCGACGCTGCGCAGGCAGCGGGGCTGAAGGTAAAGCTCAATGCGGTGGCGCTGAAGGATTTCAACGACGCCGAGCTGCCGGAGATGCTGCGCTGGGCGCACGGCCGCGGCATGGAGTTGACGGTCATCGAAACCATGCCAATGGGCGAGATCGACGCCGACCGTACCGACCAGTATCTGCCGCTGTCGCTGCTGCGTGCAGCGCTGGAGCGGCAGTTCACGCTGTCCGACATCCCCTACAAGACCGGTGGTCCGGCCCGCTACGTCCATGTCGCCGAGACCGGTGGCAGGCTCGGCTTCATCACGCCGATGACGCATAATTTCTGCGAAAGCTGCAACCGCGTCCGGCTGACCTGCACCGGCACGCTCTATATGTGCCTCGGCCAGGAGGACGCCGCCGATCTGCGTGCACCGTTGCGTGCATCCGAAGGCAATGAACTGGTCGCCGACGCCATCGATGAAGCCATTGGCCGCAAGCCGAAGGGCCATGATTTCATCATCGACCGCCGGACCAACCGCCCGTCGGTGTCGCGGCACATGAGCGTCACCGGCGGCTGATCTTCTCGATCACACCCAGAAAAAGTCTGGTCCGCAACCGGTTGCCGATTTACTGGCGAAACGTTCCAGCCTAGCCTCCTGCTCGGGAGCGGATCCTCGCTCGGTGGGGGAGTACAACATGCGCAAATTCAGTCTTTCTCTTGCATTGCTTGGGCTCGCGGCCGTGCCCGCGGCCGCCCAGTCGATCGGCGGCACCTATACCGTCGCCGGCACCAATTTTGACGGATCGTCCTATGGCGGCGAGGCAACCATCACGCTGACCAGCGAGACGACCTGCGCAATCCACTGGGAGACAGGCGGCTCGTCCTCGGACGGCATCTGCATGCGAAACGACGATGCCTTCTCGGCAGGCTATGTCATGGGCAAGGCGGTCGGCCTTGTCGTCTATAAGGTACAGGAGGACGGCTCGCTGCACGGCCTGTGGACGATTGCCGGCAAGGAAGGCAATGGCACCGAGATGCTGACGCCAAACTAAGTTCTGCTGTCCTGGAACATCAGACATCGCTGGGCCACGCGAAAGGCTGTGGCCCAGCCTTTTGACGTTGCTGTCTTATGAACGGCTGCTACAGGCTTGATGCAAAAGCGCAACCGGTAACGCCTTTGCTTCTTTCCACAAATCTTCGCGGCGCGCTGTTCATGGTGGTGGCCATGATTGGTTTCACCCTCAACGACGCGATCACCAAAGTCTCGTCGGAATCCATGAACATGGCGCAGGTCATGCTGATCCGCGGCGCCTTCGCTTCGCTTTTCGTAGGCCTGCTTGCCTGGCAACGCGGTGCGCTTGCCCTGCCCGGCTCGATGCTGCAGCCGATGGTTGCGGTGCGCGTCGCCGGCGAAGCCGGCGCTACTGTGTCGTTCCTCGTTGCTTTGGCGCATCTGCCGATCGCCAACGTCTCGGCCGTGCTGCAGGCGCTGCCGCTGGCGGTGACGATGGGCGCAGCACTTGTGTTCAACGAAGGCGTCGGCTGGCGGCGTTGGCTGGCCATCGCCATCGGCTTTGCCGGGGTGCTGATTATCGTGCGGCCCGGCTTCGAGGGATTCAGTGTCTATTCACTGCTGGCGCTGGCCTGTGTCGCCTGTTGTGCGGTGCGTGACCTCGCCACCAAGCGGATACCGCAAGCCATTCCGACATTGCTGGTGTCGACCGCCACGGCACTTGCCATGACAGTGCTCGGCGCGGCGCTGCTTTCGCCAATGGGTGGGTGGACACCAATGACGGGAGAAAGCACGGCGTTGCTGGCATTGGCGGCAGTGCTAGTGGTCATCGGTTACCAGTTCATCATCATGGCGATGCGGGAGGGCGACATCTCGTTCATCGCGCCATTCCGCTACACAGCCCTGCTCTGGTCGATCCTGCTTGGCCTGTTCATCTTTGGCGACGTCCCCGACCTGCCGATGATCCTCGGTGCCGGCGTCATTGTCGGTTCCGGCCTCTACGCCCTCTACCGCGAACGGATCGTCGGCCGGCAAAAGACAGCCGCCGAAAGCGCTGGACCGGACATGGCGCCGGACGGCATATAGGCTTGCCGATCGCGGCGAGTGACCGCATGGACGAAAGACGATGACTAAAGACATTGCCGGCGTCATTCTGGCCGGTGGTCAGTCGCGGCGGATGGGCGGCGGCGACAAGGGCCTGCTTGCGCTCGGCGGCGGCAGCCTGCTGGACCATGTCGTTGCGCGCTTTGCTGCGCAGGTCGGTCCGCTGGTGCTCAGCGCCAATGGCGACCCGGCACGGTTTGCCGGGGTTGGGCTTCCGGTGGTTGCCGATACGGTGAAAGGGTTCGCCGGACCGCTCGCCGGGATCCTGACCGGCCTCGAATGGGCTGCCGCGAACACGGCCTGTGAGGCAGTTGTCACGGCTGCGGGCGATACACCGTTCCTGCCCGAAAATCTGGTCGAGCGGCTGGCCGCGGCAGTCGACGAACGTCCCGGCGCGATCGCCGTCGCCTGTTCCGGCGGCAAACGGCATCCGACATTCGAGCTCTGGCCGCTGGGGCTCCACGACGCCTTGAGGCGTTTTCTGGTCGATGAAGATGTCAGGCGGGTTTCCGCTTTCATCGACCGGCATGACTTTGTCGGTGTGGAATTCCCGATGCTGATCTCGGGAGGCCATCTGCACGACCCTTTCTTCAACATCAACACGTCAGACGACCTTGCCCGGGCCGAACGTCTGTTGCAGAGCATGAAGCCATGATGAGACGCGTCTTCGGTATCACCGGCTGGAAGAATTCCGGCAAGACGACACTGACCGAAAAGCTGGTCGCCGAACTCGTTCGGCGTGGCTGGAAAGTCTCGACGGTGAAACACGCCCATCATGATTTCGACATCGACAAACCGGGGGCGGACAGTTTTCGCCACCGGCAGGCCGGAGCCACTGAAATCGCCATCGTGTCTGACAGGCGCTGGGCGCTGATGCACGAATTGCGCGGCGAGGACGAGCCGACGCTGGAGGCGATCCTGTCACGGCTCGGCACCTCCGACATCGTCCTGGTCGAAGGCTACAAGCGCGAGGCGCACAGCAAGATCGAAACGCGGCGGCTAGAGGCTAAGGACCAGGCACCGCTTTCGGCAAATGATCCACATATCGTCGCCATCGCCGCCGACTTCGCCTTAGCGGACGAAAGGCTGCCTGTCTTCGATCTCGACGACACGAAATCGATAGCCGACTTCATCGAGCGCGCGACAGGTTTGACGCGCTGAGGGTACTGCTGAAGGAGCATTCGGCCGCCCCCAATTTCCTCCTTGGTATGCCTGCCCCAACGTCAGCATTGTCTGGGAATGCGAACCCTCGCAAGCAACGGTTTTATAGTTGCTTTTTCTTGGGAAAGAATGGGAGTATCGCGTCAGCGGGCGGTCAAAAGAACCGCCCACAGAGCCGTTTGGAACGACGGCCGGGAACATACAGAGAGGACCATCATGCGTACTGCACTGCGTATAGCGCTCGCCGCATCGGCCGCGCTGCTGACCCTGGGCATTGCCCAGGCCCAGGAGAAAACCTTGAGGATCGGCACGGAGGGAGCCTATCCGCCATTCAACAACCTGACTGCCGATGGCCAGCTCGTGGGCTTCGACATCGACATCGCCAACGCGCTTTGCGAAGAGATGAAGGTGAAGTGCACCTTCGTCGCGCAGGATTGGGACGGCATTATCCCGGCGCTTCAGGCCGGCAAGTTCGACGCCATCGTCGCCTCGATGTCGATTACGCCGGAGCGTGCCGAGAAGGTCGACTTCACCAACAAATACTACAACACGCCGCCGGCGATCGCCGCGCCCAAGGACAGCGACATCAAGGGCGTGACTAAGGAGGACCTGGCCGGCAAGACGATCGGCGTGCAGGCGTCCACCACCCACTTCAATTATTCAACCAAGGCTTATACCGACAGTACAATCAAGCCGTACCCGACCGCGCAAGAATACCAGCTCGATCTCGCCAATGGCCGCGTTGATGCGGTCAACGATGATATCACTGTTCTCGAAGGCTGGCTTGCCACGCCGGACGGCGCCTGCTGCAAGCTGATCGGTGCGATCACACCCGACATCGAGATCCATGGCCCGGGCGCCGGCATCGCGGTACGCAAGGGCGATACCGAGTTGGTCAATCAGTTCAATAAGGCGATCGACGCCATCCGCGCCAACGGAAAGTACAAGGAAATCAACGACAAGTACTTCAAGTACGATGTCTACGGCGGCGAGTCCTGATCCTTCCGGATTGACAGCGAACGGCGGGACATTCCCGCCGTTCGCACAAGGAGCGGCGCACGAGGAGTGACGCCGCGCTGCTCTCAAAGAACCCATAGAGGAGAACAGGCAGGCGGATGCAAAGCGTTTGGACGCTGCTCAGTTGGGGACCCGAGGGCTGGCTCGACGATATTGCCTACGGCGTTTTCATCACCGTTTCGCTTGCTGCCGCGACCCTGCCTGTCGGTCTGATGATCGGCTTTCTGGTCGCACTGGCCAAGCAGTCCAATGAGCCGTCGCTGCGGCTGGCCGGCAATATCTACACCACGATCTTTCGTGGATTGCCCGAGCTGCTGACCTTGTTCATGATCTTTTACGGCGCGCAAATCGGCATCCAGCAGTTGATGCGCCTGTATGACCCGACCGCTGCGGTCGAAGTGAACGCATTTGTTTCCGGCATGATCGCGCTCGGCGTCGTCTTCTCGTCCTACGCCAGCGAGGTCTTCCTCTCCGCGTTCCGCGCCATCCCGAAGGGACAGTATGAGGGCGGCTATTCGGTTGGCCTGTCGGGCTGGCAGACGATGCGACTGGTGGTGCTGCCGCAGCTTATTCGCATTGCCCTGCCGGGCCTTGCCAATCTGTGGCTCATCCTGCTCAAGGATACAGCGCTGGTTTCCGCCATCGGTCTTGCCGACATATTGCGGCAAGCGGGCGTTGCCGCCCGCGTCACCAAGCACGCATTCCTGTTTTTTGGGGTCGCTGCTCTTATCTATCTGCTCCTCGCCATCATCTCGTCCTTCGGCATCAATGCCATTGAACGCAGGGTTGGCCGACAACAGGTGCAGCGATGAGCGCGGCAGCAGCCGACGTGGCGACCAAGGTCGAAAAACCGCCAGCAATACCGCGCGGCTGGTCTCGGCAACGTGTATTGGGGTATGCGTTGGTCGGTCTCTGGATCGTGCTCGGCATCGGTATGATTGTATACTTGGTCGAGGCTTGGAATTCCGAACTCTTCCAAAAATACGCCCCGGGCTACATCTCTGGCCTGGGCGTGACTCTCACGCTTGTCGCTGTGTCGATCGTGTTGGGAGCCGTCCTTTCAGTTCCTGTCGCCTACGCGCGGATGTCCAGGAACCGGATCCTGTCCAGCTTTGCCTACGCTTATGTCTACTTCTTCCGCGGCACTCCGCTTTTGACCCAAGTCTTTCTTATCTACTATGGAGTGGGTTCGTTTCGACCGGCACTTGAAGCTGTCGGCCTGTGGGGCTTTTTTCGCGAAGCCTGGTACTGCGCCATTTTCTCGTTCACCCTCAATACGGCAGCCTATCAGGCTGAGATCCTGCGTGGCGCAATCGAGAGCGTCCCCAGGGGTCAGTGGGAAGGCGCTGCCTCGCTTGGCCTGCACAAACTGCAAACACTGCGCAAGATCATCCTGCCACAGGCGCTCATCGTGGCGCTGCGTCCCTATGGCAATGAGATCATCCTGATGATCAAAGGCTCTGCCATCGTGGCCCTCATCACCGTCTATGATCTGATGGGCATTACGAAGCTCACCTATTCGCGCACTTTCGACTTCCAGTCCTATATCTGGGCGGCGATCATCTATCTGATCATTGTCGAGATACTCCGCCACGCGGTCGAGTGGATAGAACGGCGTATTACGATCCACCTGCACCGCTGACTCCCATAGCTTTGCCCGATCCGCTAAGAAGGCCGGAAAACACGGCTTGAAGGGATTCGAAAATATGGCATCGGTGGCATTTCTCGGTCTTGGCGTCATGGGCTATCCAATGGCCGGACATCTCAGGAACAAGGGCGGCCACGACGTCACCGTCTACAACCGCACCAAGGCAAAGGCCGAGCAATGGGTTGCCCAGCATGGCGGGAGTGCCGCCAACACGCCGGCAGAAGCGGCCGACGGCAAGGACTTTGTCTTTTCCTGTGTTGGCAATGACGACGATCTGCGCGCTGTGACGATTGGAGCCGAGGGTGCATTCCAGACGATGGAGAAGGGAGCCATCTTCATCGACAACACCACGGCCTCCGCTGAAGTCGCGCGCGAACTGGCCGAGAAGGCGGTATTGGGCGGTTTCTCGTTCCTCGACGCACCAGTCTCCGGCGGTCAGGCCGGCGCCGAAAATGGCGTGCTGACCGTCATGGTCGGCGGCGAACAGAAAGCTTTCGAACAGGCGAAGCTTGTCATCGATGCCTATGCCCGTATGGTCGGGCTGATGGGCCCGGCCGGCTCGGGCCAGCTCACCAAGATGATCAACCAAATCTGCATCGCCGGTCTTGTCCAAGGGCTGGCCGAAGGCATCCATTTCGGCAAGAAGGCCGGGCTCGACATCGAGAAAGTCATCGAGGTGATCTCGAAGGGAGCGGCCGGCTCATGGCAGATGGAGAACCGCCACAAGACGATGAATGCCGGCAAATATGATTTCGGCTTCGCTGTCGACTGGATGCGCAAGGACCTCGGCATCTGCCTGGCGGAGGCCGACCGCAATGGCGCCAAGCTGCCGGTGACGGCACTTGTCGACCAATTCTACAAGGATGTGCAGGGGATGGGCGGCAAACGCTGGGACACGTCCTCTTTGCTGGCTCGATTGGAAAAGTAGGTATTGTCGTGGCTGAGCTGTCGCCTCAAGCCAGCGCCGAGGAAATTGTCGACCACCTGCGCTCGGTCGGCTCGGAGGAGAACCGCCTTGGCATGCTGCGCTACGGCATCAAGATCGAACGTGCGCTCGGTATCTCGCATGGCGTGCAGCGGCAGATTGCCAAGAAAATCAAGCGCAACCATGAGCGTGCCTTCGAGCTATGGCAGACAGGCATCGTGGAAGCGCAGTTCATCGCTTCCGTCACGGCCGATCCGAAGCGGTTCACTGCCGCGGATGCAAGACGATGGGCGGCGACTTTCGACTCATGGGATATCGTCGACGGCGTCTCCGATCTCTTTGTCGATACTGATTGCTGGAGGGAACTGATCGCCGAATTCGCAGTCGACGAACGGGAATTCGTTCGACGCACGGCTTTTGCCATGATGGCCTGGTCGGTGGTCCACCGGAAGAATGAACCAGAGGCGACCTTTCTCGACTTCCTGTCGATCATCGAAGTGCACGCCACCGACGGCCGCAATTTTGTGAAGAAGGCGGTGAACTGGGCGCTTCGTTCGATCGGCAAGCGATCGATGAATTTGCACGGTGCTGCCCTTGCCCTGGCACAAAAGCTGGCTGTTTCGACCGACAAGACGGCGCGCTGGATCGGCAAGGATGCTGCAAGGGAACTTTCCGATGCCAAAACGCTCGAGCGGCTCGCCAGGAAAGGCTGACTGGGGCGAAATCCACTTTACTGAGGTGACGCGATCGACGCGCGCCGATTTCGAAAATCTGTTCGAACAGGCGGGCGGCCCGAAATATTGCTGGTGCATGGCCTGGCGCAATCTCGATAACCGTGAGCACCTGGGCAACGATGAGAGGAAACGCGCCATGATGGCGCTCATCGCGGCCGGCACACCGGTCGGCATTGTCGCTCATGCGGAAGGCAAGACAATAGGCTGGTGCTCGGTGGCGCCGCGCGAGACCTTCCGCAAGCTGTCGCCGCAACAGGACGACAGCGAGGCGGGCGTCTGGTCGATCGTCTGCTTCTATGTGCCGAGGGCATTGCGCAGCCGCGGGCTGGCAACCGCACTGCTCGACGCGGCCATCGATCACGCCTTCGCCAAAGGCGCCAGGACGATCGAGGCCTATCCGGTCGACCAGGCATCGCCGAGTTACCGTTTCATGGGCTTCCGAGACATGTTCGTGGCCCGCGGATTCCACGAGATCGGCATGGCCGGCTCGCGCCGGCATGTGATGCGGCTCGAACGTTGACGCTGTCGGCGACGGCAGCTTTACTCCTGTCAAATGGAGAGCACACGATGAGCAGTCGTCTCAAATCGACAGCGGAGCTGGCGGCCGTGCTGATTTCCATCGCGGCGGGCAGCGCTTCCGCCGAAACCGCGCGGATATTCTGGAAGGATCTGCGTCCGGCGACCCAGCCCGCTGCCGAAAGTGTCGGTTTGCCGATGATCGCGGCAAAAATGCCTGATCATGGCGAGACGCTGTCTCACAATCTGCGGGACAAGACCGTCCAACTGGCGGGGTACGCGCTGCCGGTCGATCGCGAGGGCGATCTCGTCTACCAGTTCCTGCTGGTACCGTGGACGGGTGCGTGCAGCCACATGCCGACGCCGCCGCCCAATCAGATCGTCCTCGTCACGCCCGCGCATCCCTACAGGATGTCGGAGGCTTACCAGCCGGTTTCCGTGACCGGTGCCCTGAAGCCGGGCATGGAGAAAAGTCAGCTCTTCATTCTCGACGGCGCGAGCGTCATCCAGTCGGGCTACGCGCTGCGCAAGGCGGAAGTGGTGGATGTCGATGTGGTGCCGGACACCATCACGCAGCCGGCAAACTCGCCGTGGCGTTTTCTCAACAAAAAGAAGAACTAAGCAAAAAATCCTCAGGCAGCGTTGGCGCCCGATTCCTTGTCCAGCACCATGTAGTCCAGCGGCATTTCGGTCGTGTACTTGATCTGCTCCATGGCAAACGACGACGAGACATCGCGGATCTCGATCTTGGCGATCAGCCGCTTGTAGAAGGCGTCGTAAGCAGCGATGTCGGGCACCACCACGCGCAAGAGATAGTCGACGTCGCCGCTCATGCGGTAGAACTCGACCACTTCCGGAAATTCCTGGATGACCTCCGAAAAGCGCCGAAGCCATTCATGGCTGTGCGAATTGGTGCGGATCGACACGAATACGGTGACGCGCACATTGACCTTTTCATGATCGAGGATGGCGACGCGCCGCTTGATGACGCCCTCCTCCTCGAGCTTCTGGATGCGACGCCAGCACGGCGTGGTCGACAGGCCGACTTTCTTGGCGACATCGGCGACCGCGAGCGTCGCGTCCTCCTGCAAGAGACGGAGGATTTTTCTATCAAGGCGGTCCATTTGGTGCTCCCACGGGGATAGACTAGGAATAGATTGGCTATAGTCCTTCTTATTATGGCCATTCACAAGAAAGAATTTCTGCCAAATGGCACAAAAGCAAGTGATTTCTTGCTCACGCCTCAGCCGAGGCGATAGCGGATTTCCGATCTCAGAAACGGCAGCAAATCCATTTCAAACCACGGATTGCGCTTTAACCAGCCGGTGTTGCGCCACGACGGATGCGGCAGCGGCAGCACTTTCGGGTTGCTGGGCGCACCCCAGATGGTGCGCCAATCCATCACCGTCTCCGTCAGCGAGGGCCGGCGCGCGGCGCCCATGTGCCAGGATTGCGCATAGCTGCCAATCGTCAGCACCAGGTCGATGCGCGGCATCAGTGCCATCAGCGGCGCACGCCAGGCCGGTGCACATTCGCGGCGCGGCGGCAGGTCGCCGCCCTTGGCATCCTGACCGGGAAAGCAAAAGCCCATCGGCACGATGGCGAATTTTGTCGTGTCGTAGAATTCTTCGTTGCTGACGCCCAGCCAGTTCCGCAACCGATCGCCGGAGGCGTCGGTGAACGGCATGCCCGACACATGCACCTTGGTGCCCGGTGCCTGGCTGGCAATCAGGATACGGGCGCTCGACGACGGCCGGAGCACCGGGCGCGGCTCGTGCTGCAACGGCCGGCCGATCGGATTTTCGACGCAGATGCGGCAGGCGCGAACCCTCGCCGTGAAGCAATCCAGATCATCGCGCATCAAATCCACGACCGATTCTAGGCCGCCGCGCTCGGCCGGCTTGAGATCGCCTGATGCCATCGCAGCACGTTGCCGCAGTCTTCCGGCACCTTGATGCGCGCCGGCTTCATGAAGTCGATGGCGATCAGCCCGGTGATGTCGGCGATGGAGTAGGCATCGCCGGCGACGAATTCCCGTTGCGCCAGTTCGCCGTCGAGCAGCCTCAGGAACTCGACAGCCTTAGGTTTGTTGGCCTCGCCCCATTCGGGAATTTGCGGAACCTCCCATTCCCTCATTGCTGGATGGATATGCCGGAACGCCGCGGCGACGCAACTGAGCAGGTTGAGCTCCATGCGTCTTTGCCACATCTCGACGAGCGTTTTGCCGAGCGCGCCGCGGCCGAACAACGCCGGTTCCGGGTGCAGCTCCTCGAAATAGCGGCAGATGGCGACCGATTCGGTGATGACGGTGCCGTCGTCGAGTTCGAGCACCGGCAGGCGCTGCAGCGGGTTGCGGGAACTGACCGGCTGCTTTCTGTGCTCCAGCGCGCCCATGTCGACGGGCACCAGAGGAACCTCAAGCCCCTTTTCGGCAAGGAAGACGCGAACCCGCCGTGGATTGGGCGCCCGGCCGCCGTCGAAGAGTTTCATTCCATTTCTCCTATCGGATCGGCCCCAAGAAACGGGATCGATTTCCGGAAAGCACGATGCGAATCTGATCAGGTCTGTTGCGACAAACTATAGGGTTGACCATCACCGGAAGCGAAAAATTTCTCGCAAGGCATCGCCAATCGAAGCCAAACGACCGTGCTTTCTTTCGACCACTTCGTGATCGCGGCTCTCGCGCCATTCGTGCGGCTCGTCGAAAGTGCCGGCCCAGATGCCGGCCTTGCCGGAGCGGGCAGCGGCTTCCTCAGTTTCGAAATCCCCATAGGCAACCGCCCAGCCGGCCTCGACTTGGGCGCGGTTGAGATCCTTGCCGCCGGCGTTGCAGTCGCCGAGCAGCCGGCCGTAGCGGTCGCGCTGCCAGCCGGTGCAGGAGACGGATTTGTCCGATATCAGGCGTACCAGCGACTGCCGCGCCAGCTTGCCGCAGGGATAGTCGGCGCCGTCCTTGCGGCAAAATTGGGAATATTCCGGCGCATCAATGCCGCGCATGCGGATGCGCTCGGAACCGAGCGTGATCGTATCGCCGTCATTGACGACGGCGGCACCCTCAGTCTTGCGCGTCTCGATCCGGTCAAGGCGCGCCGCCAGAAGGATCAGCAGACCGAGGACAAGCACGGTCAGTGCGAAGTCCAGCAGCCGGCGCCAAAGGCTTCGCGGCCGCGGCGAGACGTATCGCTGTCGCGGTCGCCGCGACCACGAACGGCTCATATGGCAAACCGTTGGTTAATCATTCGAACGTAGCTTAACAATTTGAAACCGCTGCCCGCATAAATTGAAGTCTCCATGCCCTTGCAACGCTCGACCACAGCGGACAAGTTTATTGTGGACCGCCGGAAACCCCATCGCAACAGCGATGTGGCGCGTGCGGTGCGCAAGACGCGCGACCGTCTTTCGCAGCAGGTCGGAAATCCTGATTTCGACCGCGAGCTTTTGAAACTCCACGCCCGTTCGATGTTAGGCGGCGCGATCATCGTTCCGCTTCTCGTCCTGGCGGCCGCCGCGACGGGTCTGTTTGCTGGAGTGGGTAAGGAAATTGGCGTCTGGGCCCTTTTTACACTCATCTGCTACACGATCGTCGTGTTCATGGCGAGGCGCGTCGACCGAACGGAAGCTGCCGAACTCAACCCGCTGCAAACGCACGGTGATTTCCTGATAGGCCATTTCCTTTGCGGCCTGGGCTGGGCCTGGTTCGCCTGGCTCGGTTGCGATGCTTGCCAGGTCGAGCAGTTTCAGCTGATCAAGGCGGTGGTGGTGCTGCTGGCCATGGCGGCGACCGCGATCACGGCGTCATCGCTGCGCGGTGCGTTGCTGGCGACCTTCGCCGTTCCGGTGGCGGCCTATGCCCATGCCGGCGCCAGCCAGTGGATGCCGGCAGAACTGATCATGGCCGGGTTGCTGATCGTCTCGCTGCCCTTCTTCGCCTATGTGGCGCGCCAGCTCAATCGCTCGTCCTTGATGTTGCTCTCGTTCCGCTCCGAGAAGGATGCGCTGATCGCCGAATTGGACACCGCGAAATCGATGTCGGACGAAGCGCGGCGACGGGCGGAGGACGCCAATCTGGCAAAGTCGCGGTTTTTGGCCTCGATGAGCCACGAGTTGCGGACGCCGCTCAACGCCATTCTCGGGTTCTCCGAGGTGATGGCGAACGAGGTGCTCGGCCCGATGAGCAACCCGACCTATCGCGACTATGCTCGCGACGTCCACGACTCTGGCCAGCATCTGCTCGACCTGATCAACGAAATCCTCGACCTGTCGCGCATCGAAGCCGGCCGCTATCAGCTCAATGAAGAGCCGATGATGCTGCTTTCCGTCGTGGAGGATTGCTGTCACATGATGGAGCTGAAGGCGCGCAACAAGGACATCCGTATCGTCCAGGATTTCGAAAGCGCCTTGCCGCGCCTGTTCGCCGACGAACGCGCGGTGCGACAAATCGCGCTCAATCTTTTGTCGAACGCCATCAAGTTCACCGGAACTGGCGGCGAGATCCGCGTGCGCGTCGGCTGGACGGCGGGCGGCGGCCAATACCTTTCCGTCAAAGACAATGGGCCTGGCATACCGGAAGACGAGATTCCGGTCGTGCTGTCCGCCTTCGGTCAGGGCTCCATCGCTATCAAGAGCGCCGAACAAGGCACCGGGCTTGGCCTGCCGATCGTCCAAAGCCTGCTCGCCATGCATGGCGGCGAGTTCGAACTCCATTCCAAACTGCGCGAAGGCACCGAGGCGATCGCCATCTTCCCATTGAGCCGGGTGATGGAGGAATTGCCGGCGCTGCCGACTAAAGCCGTTGCTGCGCGCCGGCGATAGACGCTTAATGAACCGCCGCCGCCATGCCCGAACTGGTGAGCGCAGCGGCTTTGACCAGGCCCGCGGCAAGTGCCGCCCCTGCCCCCTCGCCGTGGCTTACGCCGAGATCAAGCAGCGGGCGCAAGCCGAGTCGCTCGGCGGCCCGAGCATGCGCAGGCTCTGGCGACAGGCTGGCAAGAAGGCAATGGTCGAGCGCGGCGGGGTTGGCAGCATGCAGCGTCGCGGCGGCGGCGGTCGCCACCAATCCATCGAGCAGTACGGGTATCTTCTGCATCCGGGCGGCGAGGATGGCGCCGGCAATCGCTGCGAACTCACGGCCGCCGACTCGCCGCAACGCTTCCAGCGGGTCCCTGAGACCCGTGCCGTGGAAGCTTAGCGCGGCATCGACCACTTTCGCCTTGCGCGCCCGCATCGATGCATCGGCGCCCGATCCGGATCCGACCCAATCGGCGCCCTTGCCGCCAAACAGTGCGGCAAATAAAGTCGCTGCAACGGTGGAATTGCCGACGCCGAGGTCGCCAAGGCAAAGCAGATCGGTGCCGCCGGCGATCGCCTCCATACCGAACGCCATGGTGGCAGCGCAGCCGCGCTCGTCAAGTGCTGCGTCCTCGGTGATGTCGGCGGTCGGAATGTGCAGCGCAAGATCGAACACTTTCAGCCCGAGATCATTGGCAATGCAGATCTGGTTGACCGCCGCACCCCCGGCCGCGCAATGCTCTACCGCGTTCGCCGTGGCAGCGACAGGCCGTGGCGAAACGCCGTGCCGAGCGACGCCATGATTGCCGGCGAAGATCGCCACCAGGGGCCGGTTCACTGCCGGCGGCGCATGGCCGCTCCAGGCGGCGAGCCACGCGGCGATGTCCTCGATGCGGCCGAGCGAGCCTTTGGGTTTGTCGGCCTTGGCAAACAGCGAGCGGACGCGACCTTCGGCCGCCGTGTCGGCCGGCGGCAGGGTCGCCAGAAGATTGCGAAAATCGTCGAAGGGCAGCGCGCTGGTCATGTCGTTGGTGATCGTTCCCAGAGTTGGCGAGCGGCATAGCCGCCTTGCTCGGCCGGCACAACTGCCTGCATTGACGCGAAAGCGGTTGCCGGCGGCGCATTCCGGAGGGCTTGCATTGGCCTTGCCGTTACACCATGTGGAAGCGAGACAAGGGATTCCTGGCGGAACCCTGAGAGAATATCATGACGGCCATCGAATCCCCATGCATCCTGGTCTGTTCGATCGATATGAAAACCGGCTTCTGCTTCGGTTGCGGCCGTACGCGCGAGGAAATCGGCGCCTGGATCGACATGACCCCTGAAATCCGCCGCAGCGTCATGGCCGAGCTGCCGGCCCGGCTTGAAACGGTTGAACGCAGACCGCGCCGGGAAACGCGCCGCACCCGCCTCGCGCGCGAACGCGACGCTCTCTCGTGAGCCACATATGAACCGATTTTACTGGGTTTTGATGATCGCGATCGGGGCAGGCGTGGTCCTGCTCATGCTCAACGATTCCGCCGGCAGCACATTCGGCGTCGAGAATTACGATTTCAGCCGGCTGATCTGGCTTGGCGCATTGGTCGCGCTCATCGGCGCCGGCCTGCTCAGATCAGGCCGTCCCTTAGGCGCGATGGCCCGCAATCTGGGCACCTGGGCCGTCATCGTTCTCGCACTGATCGCCGGCTACCAATATCGTTATGAATTGCAGGATTTCGCCAGCCGAGTAACGGCCGGCCTTGTTCCCGGCAGTCCGCTGGCATTGGGCCTTGAGGACGGCCATGCCACGGTGACCCTGGACAAGGCCGGCAATGGCCATTTCGAAGCGCGCATCATGGTCAACGGCACGCCGGTCCGGGCCGTGGTCGATACCGGCGCAACCAGCACCGTGCTGACCGCGCAAGACGCGCAAGCGGCCGGGTTTAATCCAGCCGCTCTCAATTTCACCATACCGGTTTCCACCGCCAACGGCATGGCGCGCGCCGCCGCTGTGAGAACCGACGAATTGGCGATCGGCGGGATCGTGCGCAAGGACATGCCGGTCATGATCGCCGCGCCCGGCATGCTCGGCCAGAGCCTGCTCGGCATGAATTTCATCGGCTCACTGTCCGGTTTCGACGTGCGCGGCGACCGCATGATCTTGCGCGATTGAACAGTCAGGCTGCTTCGGCGCCGCTCAGTGAGCGTTGAGCATCTCGACCGCTTGATCAAACCGGCCGTCCCGCTCCGCCCAGCGCAGGAAGCCCACGCGCTCCACCAGTATCTCCTTGGGGGTCGGCTCCCGGCTGAACAACGCCATCGCCTCGTCAATGAACGCGTTGAGCGGCATATACTCCTCGCGCCTCGACTGGCCGGGCGTGAGTTCGGTGCGAACCGCGGGCGGCGCAAGCTCGATCACTTCGATCTTGCCCCTGAGTTGCTCGCGCAACGACACCGTATAGGAATGGATCGCCGCCTTGCTGGCATTGTAGGTCGGCGTGCCAGTCAGCGGCACGAAGGCCAGGCCTGACGAGACGTTGACGATCACGGCATTTTGCCGGGCCGCCAGATGCTCGATTAGCGCATTGCTGAGGCGGATCGGCCCGAACAAGTTGGTGACGATCGTCTCCTCCGCGTCGCGCAGATCGCGGGTCCTGGTCAGATCCTCGCGGCGCATGATGCCGGCATTGTTGATGAGCACGTTGAGCGCCGGGTGCTCGGCGACTACGCGCTTGGCAAATGCTGCGATTGCTTCCGGATCTTCAACATTCCCGACCATGGCGTGCATGCCTTCACGCCCGGCGATCGTCCGCTCGAGCGCCTCCTTGCGCCGTCCCGCGATGATCACAGTGTTTCCAAGCGCATTGAAGCGCAGCGCCAGTTCCCGCCCGATCCCGGATCCGCCGCCGGTGATGAGGATGGTGTTTCCCATCATTTTCATCGTTCTGTGCTCCATCTATTCCAGCCAATCGGGTCAAACGATCCCGCCGTTTGCGAATACCGTCTGCCCGTTGATCCAGGCACCCTCCCCGCTGCAGAGCGCCGCGATTGCGGCGGCGCCCACCGCGAGTGCTACGGGAGCCATGGCGACAGCCGCCAGCACGGCTCGTCTCGGTACTTCATTCTGTCCAGACATATGAATTCCCTTCCTTGTCGAGCGGGCTTGTTCGGTTGGGACATTTCCTACCGGGCGATGCGGTCGACAGCTTGCCAACGCATGCGCAAAACTTGCTCGATCCTGCAGCCCAGGTGATGTTTGTCCGCCCGCATGCTAGGATCGCCAGGATCGCGCCGCTGCAGGAGACATTGCATGGACGTCCTCAAACATGCCGTTCAGACCTATGCCGCCCGCCATGCAAACCGAGATGGCCTGGCGCTGACGCCAGTGCCGGGTCTGCGGATGATGTGCGTCGAGTCACCACATCGCGACTTGCATTCGGTCTATCGGCCGCTGGTTTGTCTGGTTCTGCAGGGCGCTAAGCTGATGACCGTGGGCAGGGAGCAGCAAGTCTTCACCGCCGGGCAGTCCGTGATCGTGAGCGCGGACATGCCGGTCGCCGGACGCATCGTGCAGGCAAGCCAGCGCGAGCCTTATCTGGCCGTCGCGGTCGAACTCGAGATGACGCTCCTGCGCGAGGTCGCGGCGCAGTTGGGCAGCGTGCGTGCGCAGCGCCCGTCAGAGACACGCACCTTGTTCGTTGAGGACACCAAAGCCGCGATTCTGGATTGCGCAGTGCGGCTGATGCGCTTGCTGGACCGACCGGATTCCATTTCGCTCCTGCGCCCCGGAATCATGCATGAGCTGCATTATTGGCTCCTCTCCGGTCAGCACGGCGCAGCCCTGCGGTCGCTGGCGGATCCGGACAGTCACGCAAGCCGTCTCACTGCGGCCATCGCGATTCTTAGAACCGAGTATCGATCGCGTGTTCCCGTCGAGCGCTTGGCGGCGGCAGCGGCGATGAGCCTCACGGCCTTCCACAAGCACTTCAAGCACATGACTTCGCTGACGCCGGGACAATACCAGAAGCGGCTTCGCCTAATCGAAGCACGCCGCCTCATGCTCGATGAAGGCTTTTCGGCAACCAGCGCCGGGTTCGAGGTGGGCTACGAGAGCATCTCGCAATTCACCCACGAATATCGCCGCACATTCCAGGCGCCGCCGAAGCGCGATGCGCTGCGCACTCGATCCATGTCGCACGCGATCAAAGAAGAAATGCAGCACGCCGAGCGGGCGAGCTCTGCTTAGCTTGACTAGGTCTGCCCGAGCTATCGACGGTCCTCTGGTTGCTGAACAGACCGCGGAAGACACGCAAGCGAACGCATAATCTTGCTCGACTGAACAGTCAGGCTGCTTCGGCGTCCGTCCCGCTAAAATCGACTGCAGCGAAAGCCGCCTTCAGCACATCCGGTCCGGCGCCGGGCCTTGTCGCATCGGTCGAAAGGATCTGCCGGTAACGGCGCGCACCGGGCAGACCGTGGAACAGGCCGACCATGTGACGGGTGACATGGCCAAGCCGCCCGCCCCGCTCAATATGGCGCGCCGCATAATCCGCCATGGCATCGATCAGCGCGGCAAAATCGAACGGGTTGGGTTTGTCACCGTAAAAAGTGGCGTCGACGCCTGCCAGAATGCCCGGCGTGTGATAGGCGCTGCGTCCAAGCATGGCACCATCGACATGATCGAGATGGCGAAGCGCTTCGTCTACCGACTGAATGCCGCCGTTGATGCCGATGAATTTGTTCGGATTTTTGGCCTTCAGCCGATACACCCTGTTGTAGTCGAGCGGCGGGATGTCGCGGTTTTCCTTCGGGCTCAGTCCTTCCAGCCACGCTTTGCGGGCATGCACCCACAGCGCATCTGCGCCGGCCGCGAAAACGCCGTCCGCCAGCGCATCGAGCGCCGGCTCAGGATCCTGCTCGTCGACACCGATGCGGCATTTGACGGTGACGGGGATGCTGACAGCAGCCTTCATCTCCGCCACGCAATCGGCGACAAGGACTGGTGCTTTCATCAGGCAAGCGCCGAACGTACCCGACTGGACGCGGTCGGACGGGCAGCCGACATTGAGGTTGATCTCGTCATAGCCGAAGGCCTCGCCGATGCGCGCCGCCTCGGCAAGTTTCTGCGGATCGGAGCCACCAAGCTGCAACGCGACCGGATGTTCCGTATCATCGAAGCCGAGCAAGCGCTCACGCGCGCCCTGGATGACCGCGTCGGCCACCACCATCTCGGTGTAGAGCAATGCCCGGCGCGTCAACTGGCGATGGAGGAACCGGCAATGGCGGTCCGTCCAGTCCATCATAGGTGCAATGGCAAATCGCCTGTCTAAGGATTTCATTTCGTTACACTTTTTTGCTCTCAGTCGGTCCAATGCCCCACTGGACCGGCTGATAAGTAATTGCCATATCATATCCAAGAGCACGCTGAACAGCGACACAAACGTCTCCGACGCGGAACTAGCGCCCGCATTTGGCCACCTGAGTGTGCACGGTCACTCGAGGCGGTATCCCGCTGAAAGGCGCACGTTCGATCGCGACCGGATTACGTCGGGGAACGGTCGGCGGGGCTTCACGCGTCTCACCGCGCAATCACCAAGGTTTGGTTTGCCGTGTCGGCGCTTCGAGTATGTCCCGTATAGTGCAACGGATGCATTCGAGGCGGCGTCATTGATGACCAGTGTGGCTTTGGGCCAAAGGACCGCCCGATTGGTCAGCTTTGCGCCTAATATCGGTCTTGGAGTTCCGCAGTCGCCCGCGAACACGAAGGATGGGCCTTGGCCAGGGGTTGGCGTGCCTATCGAGCGATAATCGGACGCGGGCCGAACTGACTACGACCCCTGATCTATTCGGCTCGGCTCAGCACACTGTGCGAGCGCTACAGGTCGGTTTCGGCTCAGGAGGGGCGAAAGAAACAGTGCGGAAGATCGTGCTGGGCTTGCGGTAGACCGGAGGGCCCTTCTGCCGAACGACCATGTATTGCGGCACATTCTGCCAAACGCCTGCGGCTATGCTCGGCTAACACGGCAGATTGACAGGAACCAAGGACATGGATCGCTTCCGGCCGAAATACGTGACTTTTGATTGCCACGGCACGCTGATCAATTTCCAAATGGCGGGAGCCGCTCGGGATCTGTTCGGTCATCTTCTGGATGGGCCGCGCATGGACGAATTCATCAGAAACTTCCAAGCCTACCGCCTCGATGAGGTGTTGCAGGACTGGAAGCCCTATGCCGATGTCGTTCACAACGCACTGGAGCGCACGTGCCGCCGCAACAACGTCGCATTCCGTGCCGAAGACGCTGAAACGATCTACAACCGCATCCCGACCTGGGGACCGCATCAGGACGTTCCCGAGGGCTTGGCTAAACTAGCCAAGGAAATTCCGCTGGTTATTCTTTCGAACTCCATGATGGCCCAACTTCCGTCGAACGTGGCAAAACTCGGCGCGCCATTTCATGCCGTCTACACCGCTGAACAGGCGGGGGCTTACAAGCCGCACTTCAAGGCGTTCGAATATATGTTCGACATGCTGGGATGCGGCCCGGAGGACATAACTCACGTTTCCTCGTCTTTCCGCCACGACCTGATGTCTGCCTATGACCTAGGGGTCAAGAGCAAGGTCTGGGTTAATCGCGGCCATGAGCCGGCCAACCCTTATTACGAGTACACCGAAATCCGCGATGTGACGGAGCTACCGGGCGTTTTCGGGATCTGAGGGCGACGATGGGGCGCGGGTTTATTGGCTGGACCGCTCCACCTCTCGCAGCATGAAGAACACCATATCCAGCAGGCGAGGATCTTTCGAGTTGGGTGCTTGTAGTCATCTGGTCTCCGATGAAGAAGCAGGTCAGCCCAATGGCTCCATGGCTGCGGGACGCGACCATCTGCCTTACGCGGCAGCCTCAACCGAAGCCTATTTTCGCACTGCCGCCGCAATCCTGGCCATGCGGCCGGCTTCCGCGGAACCAGACATGTCGGCGGCATTGCTTAAGCGTCACTACGGATTGGCGGGATCATCGCCACATTATCCTCCGAGGTCGAGCGCACCGTTGAGGTCAACCTCTCGCACGACCGCCGACTGATCCTGAAGACCTCGACAAGACCGGAGGCGGTCGACAGCTTTCGTTTCCAAAGCGCCGCCATGGCGGGATTGCAAGGGGCCGCGGGCTTCGTTGCACCCGAAGTGCTCCGCACCAGCAGCGGCGCATTGATGTTTGAGGAAGAAGGGGTATGCGGGTACTTGCAGACCCGGATTGAAGGCGTTCCGCTGCACAAGGCGGTGCCCACTCCACACCTGCTTTTTCAAACTGGCAGCGCTCTGGCCAGGCTGGGCTTGGCCCTTGCGCAACTCAATGTGCCCGCGGCCCACCGCCCCGTTCTTTGGCATGTCGGGTGCTGGTCGCGGTTGATGGAACTAGAGCAATACCTCCCATCCGGGAGCATTGCCGATAGCGTTCGCGTCGCGATGGCGGACTATGTGGAGTACGTTGAGCCACAAATCTCAAATGTGGCGTGGCAGGTCACCCACAATGATCCCAGTCCGTTCAATATGATGGTGACTGGCCAGGGAACGGGTTTCATCGATTTTGGCGATGGCTGCTGGAGCCCCAAGGATCCAGGATCTGGCGATCGCAGCAAGTCACGTCGTGACGGATCCGAACCTTCCTGTGGGTGGGGCCGAACATCTTATCGCCGGCTATGCCTCTGTCATTGCAATTTCGGCGCTAGAAGCAAGACTGCTCGTCGGACTGATGCGGGCGCGACAAAGCGCATTGATCCTGGTCAATTACTGGCGCTCCCACCTTTTCCGGGCGACGCCGAGTACATCAAAAAGAACGTTGCGCGTGCCGAGCGCGGCCTCTCTATCTTGGCGCCTCTTGGTGTCGCATCGGGCGAGGCGGCCAGGCGGCAATGTCGTCGTCCTGCTGCAACGCCATTTCGGTTCGCCCGACAGGCACGGTCGCCGAACCGCGAATTGATCAAGATACTCGTTCAGATAGGCAGCAGCACATGTCCACCGATCTCATGCCAAATCGCTACAGACCTGGCGAATCCGATCTTCCCAGGCGCGAGTCCGAGCTAATTGCTCGCCGTGACGACGTTCTGGGGGCCTCTTATCGGCTCCAGTACCGCCGGCCCGTGCACTTCGTTCGCGGCGAAGGCATGTGGCTCTACGATCCTGACGGGCGGGCCTATCTCGACTTCTATAATAACGTGCCGTCTCTCGGCCATTGCCACCCGGAAGTAAACGCCGCAATGGCTGAGCAGGCGGGCCGGATAAGTGCCAACACGCGCTATCTCGAGCCAAAACTTGTCGACTATGCCGAGCGATTGGTCGATACTTTCGCAAACGAGCTCGACCGGGTGGTCTTTACTTGCACGGGGAGTGAATCCAACGATCTGGCCCTGCGTATCGCGCGATTTGCGAGCGGCAACGAAGGCGTGATCGTTTCCTCCTATGCGTATCACGGCACGAGTGCGGCTACCGCCGCGGTTTCGCCGAACTTGGGCGACGCCGTCAAGCTCAGCCCGTTCGTGCGCATGGTATCCCTACCCGGGCCGGCCGGCGTGCCGGAGGCCCAGGCTGCGGACTTTTTCGAGGCACAGATTCGATCAGCCATCACGGATCTGAACCGTCGTGACATAGGCGTTGCGGCCCTGCTCATCGACAGTATTTTTTCCAGCGATGGCGTATGGGCAGATCCTCCTGGTTTTATTGCCGGCGGAGCTACGGTGGTGCGGGAGGCAGGTGGCCTCGTCATTGCCGACGAAGTTCAACCGGGCTTCGGGCGAACTGGCTCCCATATGTGGGGCTTCGAGCGGCACCGGATCGTTCCGGATCTTGTTACCCTCGGCAAGCCGATGGGCAACGGATTTCCAATCGGCGCCGTCGTTGGTCGCAGAGCCCCGATGGAGCAGTTTGGCGCCACCGCGCGCTACTCGAACACGTTCGCCGGAAACACCGTTGGAATAGCGACCGCGGACGCCGTGCTAACGATCCTGCAGCGTGACCAAATACCCCAAAAGGCGCTTGCCATGAGCCAGCGCCTCCGAGCCGGACTGGAAAAGATCGCAAAGCAGCATCATGGAGTTCGTGCGATCCGAAACGCCGGTCTTTTCTTTGGCATCGACATGGGGCCTGAGGACACACCGGCTGCGGGCCGGCGTGCAATGGCTTTGGATGTGGTCAACGCGATGCGGGATGACGGCGTACTTATCAGCACGACAGGGGCCAATGAGGATGCACTTAAAGTGCGCCCTCCGCTCGTTTGCCAAGCCGAGCATGTTGACCACTTCCTTGCATCCATGGAGCAAGCGCTCATCAAGGTCGCAGGCTAGACCGCGCTCACCGAAGGCAGCCTGTTGGCACAGATGGCGCCACTGGCGCGCGTCCCTGCGCCTGGCGAGAAGACGCCTAGAAATAGCCGAGGATCGATTTGACCTCGAGATTCTCCAGCATGCCCTCGAGACCGTACTCGCGTCCGTTTCCGGATTGCTTGAAGCCGCCGAACGGCGCGTGGGGGTCCCACGTCGGGTAGTTGAGATGCACCTGCCCGGCGCGGATTTGCGACGCGACGTCCTTGACGACGTCCATGTCTTTGCCCTGCACATGCGCCCCGAGGCCATAGACGGTGTCGTTGGCGATGGTGACGGCCTCCTCCACTGTCTCGTAAGGAATAACGCAAACAACCGGGCCGAAGATCTCCTCCTGGGCAATACGCATGCCGGTGCGCACCTCGGAAAAAATCGTCGGTTTGACGTAGAATCCGGCATTCAGACCGCCGGGACGGCCCTGTCCGCCGGCGACGACCTTCGCGCCTTCCGAAATGCCGACGCCGATCATCGTCTGAATCCGGTCGAACTGGGCGCCGTTGGCGATTGCGCCATGGGTGGTGGTCGCCGCGAGAGGATCGCCGACAACGATATCGTCCGCTGCCCGCTTGGCAATCGACTCTATCTCGGAAAGCTGCGCGCGCGGCACGATCATACGAGTCGGCGCACTGCACGACTGGCCGAGATTGCGGAAGGCGGCGGCGATGCCCATCGAGACGGCGCGATCGAGATCGGCGTCTGGCAGGATCACATTCGGCGACTTGCCGCCGAGCTCCTGCGCGACGCGCTTGACCGTCGGCGCTGCCGCCTGGGCCACCGCGATGCCCGCGCGGGTGGAGCCGGTAATGGAAATCATGTCGACATCCGGATGGGAGGCGAGAGCCGCACCGACGCAAGGGCCGTCGCCATTGACGAGGTTGAAGACACCGGCCGGGAAGCCGGCTTCTTCGATCGCCTCGGCGAACAGGAGGGCGCTCAACGGAGAAAGCTCGCTCGGCTTCAGCACGACCGTGCAGCCTGCGGCGAGTGCCGGCGCGACCTTGGCGGTGATCTGGTAGAGCGGCCAGTTCCACGGTGTGATCAGCGCGCAGACCCCGATCGGTTCGCGAGTGACGGCGGTGTGACCGCGCTGCTCGACGAAGGGGAAGGCCGTCAGGACCTCGCGAGCGACCCGCACATGGGCGATCGCCAGCGGCACCTGCGCGGTGCGCGCATATGCGATCGCCGCGCCCATTTCGAGGGTCAGGCATTGCGCAAGCAGCTCGGTGCGAGCCTCGAGCAGCGCCTGCAGGCGATCGAGCAAATCCGCGCGGTATTCCGGCTTGGTACGGCTCCAGGCGGCGAATGCCCGGCGGGCCTCTGAAACGGCCGCGTCCACGTCCTCGCCGTTTCCCAGCGGAAACCGGGTCACGACGTCTTCCGTGGCCGGATTGACCACGACGCCCCTGGCGGTGCCGCTGGGTTCGCGCCATTCGCCGTCGATGAAGAACCTGCCCAGGTGGCCGTTGCGGGACAGGTGCTCGAGGGGCGAGGTCATGTCACGAGGTCCTTCATGCGGTAGTAGGCGCCGAGGATCGGCAGGAACCAGGGACGCCCGAAGTATCCGGGGATCGCCGGCCAGTCGAAATCCTTCCAGGGGTTCAGGTCGGGGCGGCCGGCCATTACCTCGGCCATGATGCTGCCCATCAGCGTCGACATATGCGTGCCGTGCCCGCTGTATCCCATCGAGTAGTATATACCGTCGCGCTCTCCGGCGCGGGGCAGGCGGTCGCGGGTCATGTCGACCAACCCGCCCCAGCAGTAGTCGACCCGGGCGCCGGCCAGTTCGGGGTAGACGTCGACCATCGTCGCCTTCAGAATGCGGCCGCTTTTCTCGTCTGATTGAGGGTTGGACCCCGCAAATCGGGCCCGCCCGCCGAACAGAATGCGATTGTCCGGGGTCAGCCGCCAGTAGACGACGAGGTTGCGCGTGTCGACGACATTGCGACGGGCCGGCATGAGGCGCTCGATTTTCGAAGGGGACAGCGGTTCCGTCACGATCAGGAACGCGCCGACCGGCACGATGCGACGGCGGATCCATCCGAGCGGACCGACCTGGGAGATGCCGCTCGCCAGCAGGACCTGGCGCGCGACGATCCTGCCCTTGGAGGTCTCGACCTCATGCCCGTCGGCGACCTTGCGCAGAGCCGTGACGGGTGCGTGTTCGTGGATCTCCGCGCCGCGCCGCGCCGCCGCGATTGCTAGGCCGCGTACGAAACGACCGACATGCATGTTGGCGCTCTTGGGAAAAAGCAGCCCCCCGTGGTAACGGTCGGTCCCAACCTCGCTGCGCAGGTCGGCGCGGGCTATCATCCGCGTTTCGGGATCGACATTGGCCGCCAAGAGCTCCTGGCTGCGCGCCAGCATGTCGTAGTGCTCGGGCTTGGCGGCAAGCTTAAGCTTGCCGACCCGGGCGAAGCTGCAGTCGATCCGTTCTTCCTGCACCAGCCGCTCGACCATGTCGACGCCGGCATCGAAGACCTTGTACATCGCGTTGGCGGCATCCTTGCCGTACTTGCCGGCCATGACCGCATAGTTCTGGGCAAAGCCGTTGTTGCACATGCCGCCATTGCGCCCGGACGCGGCGTTGCCGATCGTTCCGGCTTCGAGCACGGCGACCCGGGCCCCCTTCTTGGCAAGGGCCAGCGCGGCGGAGGATCCGGTCAGGCCGCCGCCCACCACGGCCACGTCGTAGCGGCCTTCGAGGGGTTTGGACGAGCCGTGGTCGAACGGCGGAGACGTGTCCAGCCAGTAGGAAGTAAGTTTCATTTTTGCATCACCAGAGCCTCAGGTTGCATGGGCGCCATGCAAAGCGTGGAGATCGGAGCTCCTACCAGCCGCGGATCCGCTCCCACCGCGCTTCGATCTCGGGGCTCTCACCGTTGACGACGCTGTAGAAATCATGCTGGGCGGCCATCGCGCAGGCGTGGTTCGGCAGGATCCGGACCCGCGTGCCGACCGGGAGCTCGGGCATGCTCTTGCCGGAACCGCTGCGGACTGCGAGGATGCCGTGCTCCTGGCTGGCCTGGGACACGACTAAATCTTCGAGCACCCGCCCCCTCTCGTCGCAGACCACACCGTAACCCTGGTCGAGCTGCTGGTTCGCGGTTCCACGGTCGCGCGAAAGCGCCATCCACCCTGCATCGACCAGCACCCACCCTTTTTCGGGTTTGACGCCGATCACGGTGGCCAACACGGAAACCGCGATATCGTCGATTGCACAGACCCCTACCCCGTGCTGGACGAGGTCGAAGAACATGTAGACCCCGGCACGCAACTCCGTGATGCCTTCCAGATTCTCGGCGAAGTGTGCGGTCGGCGTCGAGCCGAGGCTGACGATCGGGCAGGCGTGACCGTGAGCGCGCAGAATTTCGGCGGCGCGCACGGTGGCCAAACGCTCGTTCTCGGCTGCCTTCACCAGCGCATCGGGCGTGCTCAAGCCATAGGACTCGCCCGCATGGGCGAGGACGCCGACGAAGTTGGCGCCCGCTGCGACGACCCTGTCGGCCACCTCAAGCAGCCTGGGATCGTCCGGCTTCAATCCACCGCGATGGTCATCGCAATCCAGTTCGATGAAGACGGACGGCGTCACGCCGGTGGCCGCGCGCACGTCGGCCAAGGTACCGGCCTGGTCCACGGTATCGAGCAGCAGCTTCAAATCGGCGCCCGTGCGGCGACAAAGCTCCATGGCGCGGATGGCCGAAGTCGGCGACATGCCGACCGCATAGGTCATGTCGCGAAAGCCGTGGTCAGCGAAATATTCCGCCTCGGCGATTGTCGAGACCGTGATCGGGCCGGGTTCGCGGGGGAACACGAGTTGGGCGACGTCGATGCTCTTGGCCGTCTTCATGTGCGGGCGCAGCACCACGCCAAGCCGTTTAGCACGCTCGGCCAGACGCTGGATGTTGCGCTCGAGACGTCCCCGGTCCAGAAGCAGCGACGGGGTGATGAGGGCGTCGATCATGTCAGCCGCCCCGCGCACTTCGGTTCGTCCCGTCTTTCCCATATCCTCACTCCTCAACCGAACGACTGATTGGCCAAAGCATACATGCGGGCCGGTCCGTCGGTGACGGGCCGCCGTCCCTTGACCATGGCGGTCGCATCACCGACACGCTTGAGGCCGAGGCTCTCCAGCCAGTCGCCCAATCCGTGTTCGGCATAGACGTCGATGCGCACGAATTGCCCATGAAGCGTCGCAAGCTGGGCCAGGATCAGGAGTTGCGCGTCTTGGGCGCTTTCGGCTGCACAAGGGCCGACCACGTAGCCGCGCCCGAACCTCCTGGCGATGGCGTAGCCCGCAACCTGTCCCGCGCGGTCGATGACCCCCACATTGCCCACATCGGCAAGCGCGGCCACGATCGACGGCCGAGGCATGCCCGTGGCCCGTTCGTCGAAGGCCTGGATCGCCGCGAGGTCCGAGACAGTCGCCGGACGGATGTCGTTGCGAGCATTAGGCGTCACGGCGACGGTCAGTGGCCCCTGATGCTGGAGCACGGCGCCCCAACCCGTGAAGCCGCGCCGCTTGTAGAGCGTTAGCCCCTCTTCGGTCGAATTGAGCAACACGCTGCGCGCCCCCGTTGCCTCAAGCAGCCCATCAAAGAGCCGGGAGCCGTTGCCACCGCCTTGTGCGGAGCCAGTGACTATGATCATCCCGGCCGTGGCGTAGGCCTGTCCGTAATTCCACGACATGGCAGTGCCGATCACCTGTCCTGCCCGCTCCAGGACTAGGCCCTGGCCCACCGTCGCGGCAAATTCCCAGTCCTCCCGGCGATAAGGCCAGGCCATCTCCTGCGACAGCTTCAGCGCGCCTGGCACATGGAGGGTCTCGAATTTCATCAGCTCGGTCGGGGCGCTGACGATATCTCTGTCATGCTCAACGGCCATGAGTGCAACGCTGTCGCTTGATCCAAAGTCAGATTGAAGTCGGACCTTAGAGTCGCGTCCGGCGGACAGATTTCGCTGCTGTTTTGCCCTTTCAACTCGGCAGGATCATTCTTTTTGACCCCGTCCCTCGGCATACAAGATGGCGCAAATCGGGGGAGAAATACTCATCTGCCACCTTGCGTCGCCCGTCATGGTCCCCAGTCGCCCGTGACGTCCACACCTCTGATGCGATCTCGGGCCTGACCAACACCATGGGCCGAACACTCTGAAGCGACGAGCGGCTTGATGCTCAGGAGGAATTTTGGATGATCTACATCAGCGAAGAGGAGTCAGCCGCCCTCGTCACGCATGAACTTGCTTTCGATGCGGCGCGGAAGGCTCTCGTGGCGGCAGCATCGCCGCAGAGCTTGGTCTTTCCCGCTGTTCTCGGGCGCACACAGGAGGCGACCAATACCTTCTCAATCAAATCCGGTTCGTCGGACGACCTGACCGGAGTGAAAATTGGTTCCTTCTGGTCGGGCAATCCGGCACGTGGCCTTCCCCGCCACAACTCCACCATCGTACTGCTCGATGAGCATACAGGTCGGCTCGGCGCCGTGATCGAGGCCGGCATGGTCAACGCCTACAGGACGGCCGCCGCTGACGCGGTTGCGGCCGATGTTCTTGCGCGGAAGCAAGCCAAGGTTCTGGCGATATTCGGCGCCGGCAACCAGGCGGGCTTCGAAGTGACGGCGTTGGCACGCATCCGCCCAATCGAAACCGTGCTGGTCGTGGCCCGACCTTCGCCGCGACGCGACGCTCTTGTTGATCAGATCGGCGAAAAGGGTCTGGAGGCGCGCGCGGCCTTGCCCGAAGAAGCCGTGCGCGCGGCCGACATCGTGGTGACTGCGACACCCTCACGCGAACCGCTGTTCGACGCCGCTTGGGTGGGGCCACGAACCCATATCGTCAGCATGGGGTCGGATGCTCCGGGCAAGCGCGAATTGCCGAGCGAATTGTTTCCCAAGGCACGTCTGTTTTGTGATCTGCTTTCCCAGTCCGTCCAGATCGGCGAGTTCCAACATTTGCGCGACGAGATCGACGCCGGCGTGCTAGCGGTAACACCAATCGGCGACGTCATCGAAAAGCGTGCGCCCGGACGCCGTTTCGACAATGAAATCACGGTCTTCGACAGTTCCGGCATCTCCCTACAGGACCTCTACATGGCCTACGCACTGATCCGCGCTAAGGCGTCCCACCGCTGATCAGCTTCGCACCGACAGTCCCGGCCCGACGGATTTTTCCGCCGTACTGGAGTGCTCTCCGGCAACAACATGTCTCGCGCGATTTTGCAGTGGTGTCAGCGGCTGGCGCGCCACCAGGCGATTCGGTCCTGCAGGGCGTAGCCCTTGATAACGGCCGGCATGAACCACGGATTGCCACGATAGAGCGGGATGGCCGCAGGCGGCCGGAAATCGAACGCGGTGCGCGCCTGCCCGCCAGGTCCCATCAGTTTGTGGGCTGCACGCGTGCCAATCCATGGCGCCCAGACCACACCAGAACCGCAGAAGCCGGTGGCATAGACCACGCCGTTGTTCTCGAAGATGCGGGGCAGCATGTCGCGGTGCATCGCCACATTGCCGAACCAGCTGTGCGAAAGTCGAACATTCTCCAGTTCCGGGAAAAGTTCGACCAGCCCGTTGCGCAGACGGAGCGTGGGGGCTGCTGGATCACCTACACGGGAGCTGTCGCGCCCGCCCAGCAGGATGCGTCTGCCGTCCGGCGAGGGCCGGTAATAAAAGCCCAGTTCACGGCCCTCGCTCATCATCATCAGCTTCGGCGTCAGGCGCGCCATCACTTCAGGCGCGAGTTCCTCGGTCGCGATGATCCGGCTGCGAACCGGGACGAGGCGGCGGCGAAGGAAGGGATTGGCGCCATCGGTATAGCCGTTCGTGCAGACCAGGACCTGCCGCGCCTGCACAGTTCCGGCCGAAGTCACGACGCGGAACCCGGAGTCAGCCCTTTCGATCGACGTCACGGGCGTGTTCGAATGCACCATCAGACCGGAAGCAAGGGCCACCCGCAGGAGCTCAGCGTGGAACTTGGCCGGGTGCAGCCCGCCGATGTCCATCCGGACCATGCCGCCGCGATAGAAATCGGTGCCGATGTAGTTGCGCTGCTTTGCATATGGAACGGGGTAAGACTCGATCCCAAGTTTCTTCGCCAACGCCTCGGCACCGCGGGCCATCTTCTCGTACTGCTCGTATCCGATGGCGCCCTTGAAAAGGCCAACCAGCTTGAAGTCGCAGTCGAGCTTTTCCGTTCTGATGAAATCATAAAGGAATTCGCGCGCGATCTTGCCCTCGGCCTCGATCGCCATGGCCTTCTCTTCACCGAAGCGCCGGGTGATCGTAGCATAGTCCAACCGGATACTACCGCTGGTAATTCCGCCATTGCGCGACGAGGCCCCCTCGCCCGGATTCATCGCATCAAAAGCTGCAACTGAGCGTCCTTCGCGCGCCAGCGCAAGCCCAGCTGAAAGGCCGGCGTAGCCGGCGCCGACGATCACCACGTCGAGCTTCTTGACCAGGGGCTGCGGCGGCAGCGGCATGACGGATGCCGCTTCCCACCAGTAGGGCGTGTTCTTGTCGGCGACTTTCGGCTCGTGTACTTGTGTCACGTCACTTCTCGCTTGGTTTTCGGGATCGGGAGTGGTCCGCCTTTGCCGGCGAGATCAGACACGGTCGTCCCGCACGTCGAGCGCATCGCGCAACCCGTCGCCGATGAAGTTGAAGCTGGTCACGGCGATCGTGATGGCGGCCCCGGGGATGATCGCCAGCCAGGGCGCACTGTCCAGATACTGCTGGGCGCCCTCGAGCATGTTGCCCCAGCTGGGCAGCGGCGGCTGAATGCCATAACCCAGGAAACTGATATAGGCTTCCAGCAGGATCGCGCGCGCGACTGTCAGCGTAGCGGCCACGATGATCGGGCCCATGGCGTTGGGCAGGATCTCGCGGAACATGATATGCGTGCCGCTCAGCCCCAGCATGCGCCCGGCCAGCACAAACTCGCGCTCGCGCAATGACCGTACCTCGGCCTCGACAATTCGGGCTACCTCCATCCAGCTGGTGACAGCGACGATGACGGTGACCATGGCGGGGCTCGGCTTCAGTGCCGCGGCCAAGGCCAGCAGCAGGAAGATGGAGGGGAATGACAGGAAGCCGTCGACCGTGCGCATCAGCGCTGCGCCGATCCAGCCGCCACGGTAGCCCGCGATCACACCGACGAGAGTTCCGATCAGCGTCGACAGCAGCATGGCGAAGAAGGCCACCAGCAGTGAGGTCCTCCCCGCCATGAACAGTCGCGCCGCCACGTCGCGGCCCAAAGGATCGGTCCCGAGATAGTGGTCGCCGGTCAGCGGCGGTGAAAAGCGGGCGCGCAAATCGATGTATAGAGAATCATAGGGCAGGAGATAGGGCCCGAAGACGCATGCCAGCGTGAGAAGCGTGATCATCGCCACCCCCAGCAACGCCAGATGATGGCTCGTGAAACGGCGCACCGTGCGGCTGCGCCACCAGCGGCTTGGTCCTGCATTTGCGGCGAGAGCGGTCATTTCGGCTGCCTCCAGTTTCGCGCTCAACCCAGACGAATGCGCGGGTCGACGATTGCCACGGCGATGTCTGCGATCAGGTTGCCCAGAATGACGAGGATGGCCGAGAACATCAGCAGTCCCATCACGACCGGGTAGTCGCTGTAGCCGAGGCTGTCCAGGAACAGCCGCCCCATGCCCGGCCAGGTAAACACCGTCTCGGTCACCAGCGCGCCGGTCAGGATGCTGGGAAGCTGCACCCCGGCCAGTGTGATCATCGGCAAAAGCGCATTGCCGACGACGTGCTTCATTATGACTCGGCGCTCGCTCAGGCCCTTGGCGCGGGCGGTCTTGACGAAATCCTGGCTGATGGCGTCGAGCGTCGCAGTGCGCATGTAGCGGCTCCAGATCGCGACATGAACCAGCGACAGCACGATGCTTGGCAGGATCAGGTGATGCAGGTAGTTGAGGACCGAACCGTCGCCGATCGTGTACATGTTGCCTGCAGGCAGCCAGCCCAGCCGCAGGGAGAAGATGTAGATGCCGACGAGCCCGAACCAGAAGGTCGGGATCGACAGCGCGACCATGGCGCCTACCGTCGCCACGTGGTCGAACAGCGAATAGCGGTGCGTGGCGCCGCGAATGCCGATCCAGGTGCCGATGGCGATTGCGATCGCGGTGGACGTACCCATCAGCAGCAGCGTGGCAAAGACGTGCCGGCCAATCACTGTCAGCACAGGCGCGCCATCGCGGAAGGAGTGGCCCCAGTCACCCTGTACAAGGCGGCCGGCCCAGTCCAGATATTGAATTAAAAGAGGACGGTTTAGCCCCAATTGCTCTTTCAGCCGATCGAGATCGTCCTGCGTCATGCCGGGATCGAGCCCGAATTGCGCCAGCGGACCCCCGGGCAGCAGGTTCAGGACGAGGAACCCGATGACCGAGACGATGAGGAGCAGGATGAGGCTCTGTGAGAGCCGGTTGAGCAGGAAGCCGCGCATTTAACTCTCCTCTTTCAAGACAGCGCCGATGACTGGCCGCCGCCGCAAGGCGGCGGCGGCATAAGTATGTCAGCCCTTCCAATGCCATCCGGCGGCATGCCAGGATGCGACGCGGGCGTTGGAATTTGCCTCGAAACCCTCCAGCCCTTCCTTACGGCCGAACACATTGGCGTAGGCAAACAGAGGCAGGAACGGCAGATCCTGACGAACAATTTCCTGCACACGCAGATAGATGGCGCGCCGCTCTTCCCGATCGAAGGTGCGGGTACCCTTCTCGAGCAGCGCATCGACCTCCGGGTTGGAGTACTGGCCTGTGTTCGAACCCTTTCCGCCCTTCGCAACGATCGCCTTGGTGTGCAGGCGGTTGGACACGTCGGGGTCGCCCGCGATGACATTGGTTACGCCGGAGATCGCTGACTCGAACTGCGATTTGAGCCAGAAATCGCCCCACATGACGGCGGCCGGCAGGTTCGAAATGGTCATCTCCACCCCGATCTCGGCGAATGTCTGCTGCAGAAACTGCTGCGTCTGCTCGCGCAGGTGGTTGCCGGAGGTGGTGGAGTTGGCGAACGACAGACGCACCCCGTCCTTTACCCGTATTCCATCGGCTCCGGGTACCCAGCCGGCCTCGTCGAGGATCTGGCGCGCGCGCTCTATGTTGAACTCCTGCGCCGGCAGGTTCGGATTGTAGTAGTAGGAATTCTGCGGCATGAACGTCTCGGTGGGGGAGTGGACCCCGTAATAAAGTCCTTCGAGGATCGCTTTCCTATCTATTGCTGCGTAGAGGGCCTGGCGGACCGCCGGGTCCTTGAATTGCGGCTTCTCAAGATTGAGATAGATCGACTCGACCGATGCCCCGCGCTCCAACATGACCACGCGATCCGATAGTTTGCTGGCTTCCGCGTAGTGGTCGGCGGTTATGAATGCCTGGTCGACAAGATCAATGTCGCCGCTCTTGAACTGGGTGTAGAGCACCGTCATGTCGGGGATGTATTTGAAGACGAGCCGCTCCAAATAGGGGCCCTCCCCGGCATAATCCGCGTTCGCGACGAGTTCGATATGATCGCCGGCGATGCGCTGCGCCCACTTGAATGCGCCAGTGCCGACAGGCGCCTGATTGAAGGCGGCGGCGTTGGGGTCGGCCTCTTTTTCGAGGATGTGCTTGGGCACCATGAAGGTTTCGGCGAGAAACGACAGGTAGGGGGCGAAAGCCTCCTCCATCCGCCAAGTGAGCTCGGTCGGCGAGACCACCTTGATATCGCGCACCAGCGAATGGCCCGCCGTGCGCCACGCGCGGAATTTCGGATTGGTGATGAGCTCGAGAGTGAATTTCACGTCATCGGCAGTGAAGGGCTCGCCGTCGTGCCAGCGGACGTCATCACGCAGGCGAATGCGCCACACAAGTCCGTCCTCTGAAATGCCGCCGTTGTCTTGGCTGGGCACTTCGACCACAAGATTGGGTTGAAGAACGCCCTTGGGGTCCATGCGAACGAGTGCATCAAACACTGAGAAATGCACAGCGTCGTCGCACTCGGTATGCGGCATCAGTGGATTGAAGACGGTGGGTTCCTGCGAAAATCCGACGACGACGCGGCCGGTTGGGCTCGCTGGAGAGTTCTGGGCGAAGGCGGGTTTGCCCAACAGATTGGGCGCAATGAGGCCTGCCGCCCCGCCTATCGCCATCAATCGCAGGGCATCGCGCCGCGAGTAGTTTGATCTGGTGTCTGAGCGTTCAGTCATTGGAATTCCCCTTGTTCTGGCGGTATCCGCCGTGGCTCTTACCCATTTGCTGCAACCGGACGGGTAGATCCCGGCTGCTCTCCAGGAATCGCCGCCACCAGCTCACGCGTGTAGGCTGATTGCGGGTCGAGGAAGATTTGCGAGGGGGGACCGCGTTCCACGATCCGCCCTTTCTGCATCACTGCGATTTCGTCGCAGATCTGGCTGGCGACGCGCAAATCGTGGGTGATGAAGATCATCGATACGCCGGTCTCTCGCTGGATCTGGTCCAGAAGCTGCAGTATCTGGGCCTGGATCGAGACGTCGAGCGCCGAGACCGCCTCGTCGGCGATCAGCAGCTTCGGCTTGAACATCAGCGCGCGGGCGATGCCTATGCGCTGGCGCTGCCCACCGGAAAATTCGTGCGGAAAGCGACCAAAGGCGCCGGCATCGAGCCCGACATGAGCCAAAAGCGCCTTCGCTTCTTCACGCGCTTGGGCATAGGGCATCCCGTGCGCGACTGGGCCAACGGTCAGGATGTGGCCGACAGTCGAACGCGGGTTGAGCGACGCGAAGGGGTCCTGGAAGATCATCTGGACCCGCGGCCGCAGCGGGCGGAACTCGGCTTCGGAAAGCTTGGCAATGTCGCGGCCCTCGAACAGAATCCCGCCGCCGTCGCAGTCCAGCAGCTTGATCAGAAGCCGGCCCAGCGATGATTTGCCGGAACCGCTCTCGCCAACGACGCCCAGCGTGCGCCCGGGCGCCAGATCGAACGAGACCTCGTTAACGGCGGGCACGACGCGCTCCTTGCCGAACAGCGCACTGCCGCTGCGGTAGGTCTTCACCAGGCCTTCGACCTTCAGGATCGGGGCTTTGTTGGCCGTCTCCAGAGGAATGCGGTCCTCGCCGGTCAGGTGGGGGACGGCTGCGATAAGGCGCCGGGTGTAGGGATGGCTGGGCGACTTCAGGACCTGTTGAGCGCTACCCTGTTCGACGATGTGGCCCTTCTCCATCACGACGACACTGTCTGCGATCTCGGCCACCACCCCGAAGTCGTGGGTGATGAACATGACGCTCATTCCCTTGCGGCGCTGAATGTCGCGGATCAGCTCCAGAATCTGTGCCTGGGTGGTCACGTCGAGCGCGGTCGTCGGTTCATCCGCGATCAGGATCGTGGGTTCAAGCGCCAGCGCCATGGCGATCATAACCCGCTGCCGCTGCCCGCCAGAAAGCCGGAACGGATACTGATGATACATGAGTTCGGGGTCGGGCAGCCCCACCTCGGTCAGCAACTCGACAGCGCGGCCGCGACGGGATTTCGGGGTGCCGACGCCATGCGCCGCCATGACTTCGTCGATCTGCGCGCCCACCGTCATCAGCGGGTTGAGTGCCGAGAGCGGATCCTGGAAAATCATCGACACAACCCGGCCGCGCAAGCTGCGCAGCTTGTCGGGCGACAGGCCTATGATGTTCATCCCATCCAGCTGGATGGCGCCCGAGGAGACGCGGATCACCTTGGGCAGAAGCCCCATGATCGCATTGGCTGTGACAGACTTTCCCGATCCGGATTCGCCGATGATGCACAGGATCTGGCCGCGCTTCAGATCAAAGGAGATGTTCTCGACGGCATGGGTCCGTTCCATGCCTTCCGGCAAATTCACCGTGAGGTCGCGTATCGAAAGCGCCACATCGTGGGGGGCTACAGCCTGGATGCTTGCGACCATCGAGATCACCTCCCCTTTAAACCGAACGGGTCCACGTTGTTGCGGACTGGATCATCGCCCTTTGAGCAGAAGCGCCTCACCGTAGCGGCCGTCGTCTGGCCATCTCGGCGCTTCGCGCCCTGAGGCTGCGAGAAACGGATTCTGCTCATCCTGGCGGCTCCCTTGATGAAATCCGGTCCATGTACCGGACACTGTTCCCTTTTCTTGGAGAACTCTCCGAAGGCGTAAGCCATGCCTATCGGAAGTCCTCTGGAGCTTGCCTGCCATAAGGAAGGGTTGCTCCGTTCTTTCAGCCAGTTTGACTGTTTTGTTTCCGCAGAGTCATCGAAACTTGGCCCTCGGGCGGCAGGAACTTCTGAAATGAACGTCCAGTTCGGCATTTCACTCTGCAGCTGTTCGGGGCCCGCGACATGATCCGGCAATCATATCCTTCATGCGGTAATACGCGCCCACGACGGGCAGGAACCAGGGCTTCCGGCGTGCATCGACACCGTGTGCCAGGCCATGCGGTCGACCGGATCGTTATGCGTGCGGCCCATCGCAATGTCGGCCAAGGGACTGCCGAGCAGGCTCGACAATCGCGAGCCGCGCCCTGAATAGCCGATGGCGTAGATGACGCGATTCCATGAAGTGTACTCCTGCTTGCCCCGGTGAGGTGGGACGACAGCGAGCTTTCGCGCAACAATTGCCTGTCCTAGGGGCTGCTAACCGCACGATATTCCGTCAAGACACAAACTCTGCAGCCTGCCTTTGCATGCGGCAGGTTAGGATGCTTCAAATTACCGGAGTCCCCATCCATGCCCGCACCGCTCATGCACATCGATTCCAGCCCATCCCTGCCTCGCGAGGCGGACGTCGTCGTCATCGGCGGCGGTGTGGTAGGCGTATTCACGGCATATTATCTCGCACGCCGCGGCGTCAGCGTTGCCCTGCTGGAGAAGGGGCGCGTTGCCGCCGAACAGTCCAGCCGCAACTGGGGCTGGTGCCGCCAGCAGAACCGTGACGCGCGCGAGTTGCCAATGGCAACCAAGAGCCTCGATCTCTGGGAAAAAGTGGCGCAGGAGACTGGCGAAGACACCGGCTTTCGCCGTTGCGGGCTGCTCTATTTGTCGCAGAACGACGATGAACTCGCAGGTTGGGCAAAGTGGCGCGATTTTGCAAGGACGGTCGGCGTCACGACGCATATGCTGAGCGCGGAAAAAGCCACCGAACGGGGTAAAGCGACCGGCTGCAAGTGGAAGGGCGGCGTTTTCTCACCGACCGACGGAACGGCAGACACCTCGAGGGCGGTACCTGTAGCCGCGCGTGGGATCATGGCGGCTGGCGGCTCCGTACATCAATATTGCGCGGCTCGCGGCATAGAGTTGAGCGCCGGCCGGGTCAGCGGCGTCGTTACAGAAGCGGGAACCATCCGGACAACGACCGTGGTCATGGCCGGAGGCGCGTGGGCTTCTTCCTTCTGCAACCAGCTTGGTGTTCGTTTCCCGCAAGCTGCCGTGCGTCAGTCCATTCTAGCCGTAGCGCCGGGCGCAAATGGCCTGCCGGATGCCCTGCATACCGCGCGCGTCTCGCTGACGCGGCGCGGCAACGGTGGATACACGCTGGCGATCAGCGGGCGGGCGCGAGTCGATCCAACGCCGCAGCAGCTCAGGTTCAGCCGCGAGTTCGTGCCCATGTTCGCCCGCCGCTGGCGCAGTCTGGCCCCGGGAGCGTTCGAGGGCTGGCGTCAAGGTCATGAAAGCCTGAGGAAATGGGCACTTGACGACGTAACACCAATGGAACGGAATCGGATTCTCGACCCCAAACCTGACATGAGGCAGATTCGGCTGACATATCGACGAGCCTGCGAATTGATGCCCGAACTCAAGCGCGTCGCGATCTCCGATGCCTGGGCGGGTTATATCGACAGCACGCCCGACGGCATTCCCGCAGTCGGTGAAATCGAGGGGATTCCGGGCTTCATCCTGGCGGCGGGATTTAGCGGTCACGGCTTCGGGATTGGCCCCGGCGCCGGGCATATGATCGCCGACATCATCACCGGCAGCGAGCCTATTGTCGATCCACATCCTTATCGGCCGGAGCGTCTAAAGACCGCTGCGTGGGGCAAGGTCGCTGAATTCTGAGAAGACCGATTTGCCAACGTCCAACCGGTCGCACACGAGATCGAGGCCGCGAGGCGGCCAGCACTGAAAACAATGGGGAAGTGACGATGCGCGAATATGAGATTGCGGCCATTCCGGCGGACGGGATCGGCCCAGAGGTCATTGCCGCCGGTCTCCAGGCGCTTGAGACACTTGAAGAGCGCTGCGGCGACTTCAAGCTGCGCGTCCAGCACTTCGACTGGGGCTCAGACTACTACAAGGCCCATGGTCGGATGATGCCCGAGGACGGTGTGACGCAACTGAAGCGTTTCGACGCTATCTTCTTTGGCGCGGTCGGTGCTCCCGATGTGCCCGACGACATCACTCTCTGGGGCCTCCGGCTGCCGATTTGCCAGGGCTTTGATCAGTACGCGAACGTGCGGCCGACCAGGATACTGCCGGGCATTGCTTCTCCGCTGGCAGGCGTTAGCCCCGGCGATCTGGATTGGGTGATCGTGCGGGAGAATTCCGAGGGCGAGTATTCGGGCCACGGCGGCCGCGCCCATCGCGGCCTCCCTGAGGAAGTCGGAACCGAGGTCGCGATCTTCACGCGCGTCGGCGTCACCCGCATCATGCGCTATGCATTCCGGCTGGCGCAGTCACGGCCGCGAAAGCTCCTGACGGTTGTTACGAAATCCAACGCGCAGCGTCACGGCATGGTAATGTGGGACGAAATCGCCGCCGAGGTGGCACCGGAATTCCCGGACGTCACGTGGGACAAGATGCTGGTTGATGCTATGACGGCGCGTATGACGCTGAAACCACGGAGCCTCGATACGATCGTCGCCACCAATCTTCACGCCGACATATTGTCGGACCTTGCAGGCGCGCTTGCGGGCAGCCTCGGTGTAGCACCGACCGCCAATATTGATCCCGAGCGGCGCTATCCCTCGATGTTCGAGCCTATCCACGGCTCGGCGTTCGACATTGCCGGCAAAGGGATCGCCAACCCTGTCGCCACCTTCTGGACCGTTGCCCAGATGCTTGACCATCTGGGCGAAAGCGAAGCGGCTGCCCGGTTGATGCGCGCCGTGGAAACGGTGACGAGTGAAGGCGTGTTGACGCCGGACGTTGGGGGCACCGCGACCACGCAGGACGTAACGGACGCCGTTTGCCGGGCGATCCGCGGTTCGAACGTGTGACAGGTTTCTGATGAAGCTCGACAAGATCGACATCAAAATTCTCTCCGAGCTGCAAAAGAACGGGCGCATATCCAACGTCGAGCTTGCCGAGCTGGTGTATCTGTCACCGAGCCCCTGCCTGATGCGGGTCAAGAAGCTTCAGGCGGAAGGCTTCATCACCGGTTATTCCGCCCAGATCGACGTCTCCAAGCTCGGGCAGACGTTGACGGTCTTCACCGAGATCACGCTCAGGAACCATCGACAGAACGACTTCGCGCGGTTTCTTGCCACCGTCGAGAAGATCGATTCCGTCATCGAATGCCATCTTGTTTCAGGCGGCTACGACTACCTGGTGAAGTTTGTCACAGCGGGAATCACCGAATACCAGACGGTCATGGAGCGCCTTGTCGAAATGGACATCGGCATCGACAAATATTTCAGCTTCGTCGTGCTGAAATCCCCTATCGTGAAATCTCACCTGCCGCTCGACGCCATATTCGACAGATGAGGAAGAGGCTGCCCCGCGCATGCGGCGGCAGTCTGGACGATCATCTTTTCATTGCTGCCCGCACGTCCTTGTCTTCGAGGGTTTGATCCAGCGTCATCCGCGTGCGTTCGAGGATTCCATCGATATCGTCCTCTGTGCAGCAGAGCGGCGGCGCATAGCCCAGGATGCCGCTGTTGAAGGCGCGGATGACGAGGCCGTTCGCCCATGCGCGGTCGAAAATACGGCGACCCGGATCGGCTGCCACCGGCAGGGGCGTCTTGCGCTCCTTGTCGGTGACCAACTCGACCGCGGCGAGCATGCCGCGACCGCGAATATCGCCAACCAGCGGGTGGTCGGCGAGCGAGCGAAGGCCTTCCATCAAGCGCTTCCCGGCCTTCCGCCCGTTCTCGAGCAAGCCCTCTTCGTAGAGACGCAGGCATTCCAGCCCCACCGCCGCGCTCACGGGATGGGCTGAATAGGTGTAGCCATGGCCGACAGGCGCTTTGCCGGCTCCATCCGCGATCGTATTGTAGACACGGTCCGACATGAAGACTGCGCCCATCGGCACGTAGCCCGAGGTCAGTCCCTTCGCCGTGGTCATGAAATCCGGCACCACATCGTCCTCGTCACAGGCGAAGAGCGGGCCGGTGCGGCCAAAGGCAGTGATGACTTCGTCGGCAACGAACAGAATGTCGTGTTCCTTGCACACGGCGTGCAGGGCCTTCAGCCAGCCTGTTGGTGGAACGAGGACTCCGCCCGAACCCTGAATGGGTTCGGCGTAGAAGGCCGCAACGCGGTCCGCGCCGAGTTCCGCGATCTTGGCGCGCAGGGCCGCGACCGATGCGTCGATAATCGTCTGCGGATCGGAACCGACCGGATTGCGATAGGCGTAGTGCGAGGGAATCTTGTGCTGCCAGTCGTAAGGCACGCCGAAGCCCGTATGGAAAGCGGGGATCGCGGTCAGACCGGACCCTGCCGTCGAGGATCCGTGGTAGCCATGCTCGACCGAGATGAACTGGTCCTTTTGCGGCGTACCCTTGGCATGGTAGTAGTAGCGAATGAAACGGATCGTGCTGTCGACTGCGTCGGAACCGCCCAGCGTGAAATAGACATGGTTCAGATCGCCGGGCGCCAGTTCGGCAAGTCTGGCAGCAAGACGAATGGCAGGCTCGGACCCCAGCCCGAAATATCCCGTCGCATAGGGAAGCTCTCTTAGCTGCTTGGCCGCTGCCTCAACGACGCTTTCCTGCCCGTATCCGATGTTTACACACCATAGACCCGCGAATCCGTCCAGCAGCGTTTTCCCGCTTGCATCGGTCACCATCGCGCCCTTGGCGGATTTGAGCACCCGCACACCGGTTTCCTCGTGGCTCCGATAGCATGAAAACGGGTGAACCAGATGTGCGCGATCGAGTTCGATCAGTGAGTTTGCCAGCATTTCTTCCTCCGATTCAGCGTAGTGCCTGACTGACGAGAGCATAAGTCCGGTGTGGTGTGGTTTCGTCCTTCAGCTCGCCTGCGGTTCGTCGCATCGCTATGCCGCCGCCGACGCGAGCCAGCCCGCGACGGGTGAGCCATTCGCCGAGATCTGTGGATTCGTCGGTGTCGATACGGACAAACTCGCCGGCACTGTCGGCCAGCAGGAAGTCGATCAGGTTCCGTGCTTCGGAATTGCTTCTCGCCACCACCGGCCCAATGACCATTCCACGACCAAACCGACGGATTGCCGCAAAGGCCTGGACGTCACCTCGATCGCGAATGACGGCGAACTTCGCGCGCCCGCGCAACGACCGCATGAGCGCCGACCGATCATGACCAAACGCGGCGCGATCAAGAGTGACAAAGCGAGCGTGGTCGCCGTTTTCGCTCCAGGATACATTCTTCTGTGCGTCGACAGACGGCGCCACGCCTTGGTGCTGCACGATCTTGCCAGTCGCGACAAAACCCAGCTTCTCATAAAGCGGGAGTCCTTCCTGCGTCGCCACCAGATAGCAGGTGCGCTCCCCTGCCTTGGCAAGCGCCTCCTCCATCAGCTTCCGGCCGAGCCCGCGGCCGCGCATGGCCGCATCGACGATCACCATGTTGATGGTGGCGGCATCGTCGCCATAGGGCGTCATCATGATGGTCGCCACCACGCGTTCTTCTTCCAGAGCGACGATCCCCCGGCTGACCGACTGGACCAACTCCCAATCCTCGCGGCGATGCGGCCATTTAGCTTGGCGAGACAACTCGACAGCACCTTCCAGGTGCCCCGGTGTCATCTCTTCAAGGATGATTTGTTGTGTGGTCATGAATAATTTCCGGCCTTCGTCTTCAGGTGCTCACGGTAGATCACCAAAGACAGCAGTTCCTCCCGACCGGCAGCCATGCGCCACGCGTTTTCACTATCCTTCGCCGCTCGCGCCGCATCTTCTGCCGAAGCATGGCCGACAGGCCGTGCTGCTCCCAAGCTCGAAAGGACACCTGGCGCAACTCTCTGCCAATCCGGCGATGCAATACGAAACGATCTGCTTCAGGTCGCGGCGAATGCGGCCGTTAGTCTTCCATGTCGCCGACTATGGTGATTGCGGTACAGGCACGCTGTGCCGAGGAAAACTAGGAGGATGGTCGCCATGTCGACGTTCAGACCGAAATACATCACCTTCGACTGCTACGGCACGCTCACCAATTTCGATATGGCCGGTGCCGCGAGGCGCGTCTACGGCTCGCAGCTTTCGCCTGCCGCGTTGACGCAGTTCATCAAAGATTTCGCGGGCTATCGCCTCGACGAGGTTCTTGGCGCCTGGAAGCCCTATATCGAGGTCGTGCACAATTCCGTGGAACGGACCTGCAAGCGCAACGGCGTCGCATTCCGGCCCGAGGATGCCCAGCGCATCTATGAGGAAGTGCCGACATGGGGTCCGCACCCGGATGTCCCGGCGGGGCTGGCCAAGGTCGCCAAGGAAATCCCGCTGGTGATCCTATCGAACTCCATGAACAGCCTGATCATGTCAAACGTGGAGAAGCTCGGCGCACCCTTCCACATGGTCATCACCGCCGAGGAGACCGGCGCCTACAAGCCTTTGATGAAGGGCTTCGAATATATGTTCGACAAGCTCGGCTGCGGCCCTGAGGACATTACGCACGTGTCGTCCTCATTCCGCTACGATCTCATGACCGCCTATGATCTCGGTATCAAGAGCAAGGTCTGGGTGAATCGCGGCCACGAGCCCGCGAACCCCTTCTACGAATATACCGAGATCAAGGATATCGGGGGTCTGGCCGCCGCCGTCGGACTGGAGCCCGTTCGGGAAGTTGCTTGAGGCTGGCGGGCCTCCGGCCATCGCGGCATCCGAAGTATCGAATGAGAAAGGGGCGGTTCGACCGCCCCTCTCTCATTGCTGGTCTCGCTCTTGGGATTCCGGATAGCCTCTAATGCAAGCCGCCGACGTGAAGCGTCTTGACCTCCAGATATTCCTCAATCCCCAGCTGCGATCCTTCTCGCCCCAGCCCCGACTGCTTCACACCGCCGAACGGCGCGACCTCTGTCGAGATAAGACCGGTGTTGAGTCCGACCATGCCAAACTCCAGCGCCTCAGCCACACGCCACGATCGTTTGAGGTTTTCCGTGTAGAAATAGGCGGCAAGGCCGAAGGGCGTTCCGTTGGCGATCGCGATCGCTTCTTCCTCCGTCTCGAAGCGGAAGAGCGGAGCCACGGGGCCGAACGTCTCTTCCGACGCCAGCAGCATTTCGGTCGTGGCGTCGCCGAGCAGAATAGGCCGGGCGTATTGCTTGCCTTCCGGCACTGCTTCGCTCCGGGCAATTATCCGGGCGCCTTTCTCCAAAGCATCGGCGACATGCCGCTCGATCTTCTCAATGGCGGCACCATTGATCATCGGCCCGATGACGACGCCCTCCTCTGTACCCGCGCCAACCTTCATCTCTGCAACTCGGCTGGCGAGCTTCGCAGCAAACGTCTCATAGATGCCGGCCTGCACGAGAATGCGGTTGGCACAGACGCAGGTCTGGCCGCCATTCCGAAATTTGGAGTTTACTGCCCCTTCGACGGCGAGAGCGAGATCTGCGTCATCGAAGACAATGAAAGGCGCGTTCCCGCCGAGCTCGAGGCTGAGCCTTTTGATGCCGTCGGCGGCGCCCTTCATCAAAAGCGCGCCGACGCGGGTTGAACCTGTGAAGGAGATCTTGCGCACCGTTTCGTTGGCCATCAGCTCTTTGCCGATCTCCGCCGGCATGCCGGTTACGATGTTGATAACGCCTGCTGGGATGCCCGCTCGCTCCGCCAGGACGCCGAGCGCGAGCGCCGAGAATGGTGTGAACTCGGACGGCTTGATCACCACCGTGCAGCCGGCAGCCAGTGCGGGGGCGACTTTGCGCGTGATCATCGCGTTGGGGAAATTCCACGGGGTGATGACGGCGCAGACGCCGACTGCTTCCTTGAGAACCAGAATGCGGCGATCGGCAGTGGGTGATGGAATGGTCGAGCCACCGATCCGGCGCGCCTCCTCCGCAAACCATTTCACGAACGACGCGCCGTAGCGGATCTCCGCGAGCGCCTCGGAAAGCGGCTTACCCTGTTCCAGCGTCAGCAGAAGCGCCAAATCCTGTTCATGCCGGCGAATGAGGTCGTGCCAGCGTTCCAGCAGTCCCCCGCGCTCGGCATGAGTCTTCTTCTTCCAACTCCTGAATGCCTCGGCCGCAGCGCCGATCACGGCCCTGGTCTCGTTGCCCCCCATGTCGGGAACGGTGCCGAGAACATTCAGGCTGGCAGGGTTGGTGACCTCGGCGACGGCCTTTGTGTCCGCTTCCCGCCAGACACCGCCAATCAACGCCTGCTGGCGGAACAGGTCCGTATCGTTAAAGGTGCCAATCCTCGTGATCGCATTCATGGTCTTTTTCCTCTGCCCTTTCAGTTCAATGCCGCAAGCACGGCTCGCGTGATGGTTTCAGTCCGGTCCTTGCCTGCGATCGTGCCTATGCCCTGCGCCGTTATGGACTCGGTTGCCGACATCACTTCTGCCGCAGTATGCCGCTCGCCCAGATGCTCGAGCATCATCGCACCGGACCAGATCGCGGCGATCGGATTGGCGACGCCGAGATGCGCGATATCGGGCGCCGACCCATGGACAGGCTCGAACATGGAAGGTGCGCTGCGATCGGGATTGATATTGGCCGAGGCAGCATAACCCAGCCCGCCCTGGATCGCCGCTCCGATATCGGTGAGGATGTCGCCAAACAGATTCGAGGCGACGATTACGTCGAGGCTTTCAGGCGCCAGCACCATGCGGGCAGCCATGGCGTCGATGTGGTAGTGCGAGACCTCTACATCGGGATAGTCTTTCGCTGTCTCGCGCGTCACCTCATCCCAGAAAACCATGGAATGTTTCTGCGCGTTGGATTTGGTCACAGATGCGAGCTTATTGCGGCGCGCCCGCGCCTGTTCGAAGCCGAAACGCATGATCCGTTCGACACCCGCACGCGTGAAGATTGCTGTCTCAATCGCGACCTCATTGGCCGTGCCGGAATGGACGCGCCCGCCGGCACCGGAATATTCGCCTTCCGTATTCTCGCGTATGCACAGGATGTCGAAGCCATCGGATCGGAGGGGCCCCTGGACGCCCGGCAACAGCCTGTGCGGTCGTATGTTGGCGTACTGCGTGAACCCTTTCCGGATCGGCAGGAGCAGTCCGTGTAGCGATACTGAGTCAGGCACTTCCGCGGGCCACCCCACAGCGCCCAGGTAGATCGCATCGAATTTTCGAAGTGTCTCGATGCCGTCTGGCGGCATCATTGCGCCGGTTTCCAGGTAGTAGGCGCAGGACCATGGGAAGCGTTTGCCATCAAGGGCGAAACCGCCCCGTTTTGCCGCCGCCTGCATCACCTGCCATGCCGACTCGGTCACGTCCTTGCCGATGCCGTCGCCGGGGATGAGCGCTATGTCGTAGGTCTTCATTTGATGGAGGTCCTCATTCGCACTAGCGTTTCATCGGAACAATAATGGACCGCGCGCCGTATTTTCCGTCGAGGATGAGCCGCCCGACAGCGTCGAATCTCATCAGGCGGAACTTCGAAAGTCATTTGTTCTGGAACCGCCACGCGCTCTATTTGGCCGGACCTTGAGCATTGAACTCAGTCATAAACGCAGACGTAGATCTTGCGCACGGTCTCGATCGTGCGCCAGACGCCGACGAATCCGGGCTTCATCACGAAGCTGTCGCCGGCGCGATAGGTCTCCGTCTCGCCCCCCTTCTCCTCGATTTCGATCACACCCGAAATGATGTGGCAAAACTCGTAGGTGGTGCCCTTGATCGAATGCGTCTCGCCGGGCGTCGCCTCCCAGACGCCGGTCAGAACCGTCTCACCTTTCGAGGCATCCTGCGCCCAGGTCTTGAAGGATGGAGTGCCGGAAATGAGCCGCTCCGGCAGCGGCAATGCCTCCTTCGGCGTGAAGGCGGGATTTGTGTCGACAGTGATCAGAAGTGACATTTGAGGTTTCCTGGTTAGTAGCCGAGCGTCCGATCGACGAGGCCGATCAGAGCCTTCCCGGCGCGGTGGCGCCGGATATTGTCCACGGCGGATTGCGCCGCCGTATGCGGTTGCGTCACCGAGGCGATGTGCGGCGTTATCATCACCTTCGGATGCGACCACAGCGGATGGTGTTCCGGGAGCGGTTCTGGATCAGTTACATCAAGCATCGCCGCAGATACGTGACCGGTGTCGAGCGCGTCGATCAGCGCGGCCTGGTCGAGTTGCGGCCCCCTGCCGACATGCAGCAGCCGCGCCCCGGCAGGCAGTAGGTCGAAGAGCTTTGCATCGAGCATGCCGCGCGTTTGTTCCGTCAGCGGCAGCAGGCAGACGAGAATATCCGTTTGCTTCAGAAAGCCCACGAGTTGGTCCGCGCCATGAAAACAGGCCACCCCCTCTATCCGCTTTTCGCTGCGGCTCCACCCGGCAAGCGGAAACTGGAACGGCTTCAAGCGCTCGATAGCCGCCTGCGCCAGCATGCCAAGGCCGAGGAAGCCAACCCGGCGCTCGGCCGCCTGTCGAGCGGCAATTGGTTGCCAGAGGCACCTTTTCTGCTGCTCGAGATAGGCGGGCACCTCCCGGTGGAGCGCCAACACGCCGAGCGCGACGTATTCCTGCATCATGCGGATGATTCCATCCTCGACCATCCGCACAAGCTTCACATGGCTTGGCACCACGTCCTGCTTGAACTGGTCGACGCCCGCTCCGATGGAAAACAGCACTTCCAGATTGCGGTAGCGCGAGATCTCGTCCGGCACCGTCCAGGTAATGAGATAGCGCACCTTCTCCGGCTCCATCTCCTCGCCGGAATGGAAGAATTCCAGCTCCGGGAGCTCGCGCGCGAAGATCTCGCGGAACACCGCAGCACGCGCGGCATCGGAATTGAAAAGAAACGCCATGGAAACCGCCCCTTCCTTCAGGCCGCGAGACGCGCGCCGAGCCCGTGGATCATCTTCCGGCAAGCGGCAAGTTCACCGGTCTCGATATATTCGTCGGCACGGTGAGCACGGCCGATGTCGCCGGGGCCGCAAATGATCGCATCGATACCGGCCTGCTGATAAAGCCCGGCCTCCGTGCCGTAACTGACCGCTGTGTGCGGCTCCTGCCCCGTCAGCTCGGTCAGAACCGCCGCTAGCTCACTCCCCTTCGCGGGTGCAAGGGCGGGATAGGAACTCAACTCGTGCCAAATTACCTCGAAGCCGCTGTCGCGCAGGGCAAAAAGCCCAGCCTTGACCGGCTCAAGCAGGGAGGATGGAGAAACGCCCGGAACGGCACGTACCTCGATATCGGCAGTGCAGTGGCCAGCGATGACGTTGACCGCCTGTCCACCGGCGATGACGCCCACCTGCAACGAAGAATATGGGGGTTCGAAATCTTGATCGAGCGGTCCGTCGGCGAGGGATTGGCCATAGGCCACGGCGTGCGTGATGACTTCGGCCATGGCGTGCACGGCATTGAGTCCGAGATCGGGGCGAGACGAATGGCCGGATCGCCCGACCACCTCGAGCCGCGCGGCGGCCTTCCCCTTGTGCGCGCGCACCGGCTGCATCCGGCTCGGCTCGCCGACAATCGCGCCAAGCGGCCTCTCGCATAGCCCTGGCAACGCAGCTAAGAGATGCGGCACGCCACGGCACCCCGCCTCTTCATCGTAGGAGAATGCGAGATGAATTGGCTGCCGCAGGTTCATCGCCGCAAGTCCTGGGAGCGTGGCCAATGCGCAGGCGAGAAAGCCCTTCATGTCGGTGGCGCCGCGGCCGTAAAGCCTGCCGCCCTCGCGGCGCAGGACAAACGGATCCGAGCTCCATTCCGGCTCGCCGGCCGGCACGACATCCACATGTCCCGAGATGATGTAGCCCCGACCCTCGCGCGGGCCGATCGTGACGAAGAGGTTGGACCGGTCGCCCTCGGGACCAGGAAGAACCGTCACCTCGGCTCCCGCTGCCTGACAGTAGTCGCGGATCCAATTGACGATCGCGCCGTTTGGGGTGCCCACAACAGAGGGAAATGCAATCAGGGTCGCGAGGATTTCTTCCACGTTCATGGCGGTCCGCTCTGCTTGCACATTGTCACCGGGTGCGACCAGCCTATCTGTAGGCAGCAGTGTTCCCTGCCGAATCGCGTCGTGCTTTGGCTGAAGATTGCGAAAAAACGCCTCGAACCAGCGAAACCTGCTGGCTTTCCCGTGTAAAGCTGCGGCAAATGAGGCCTGTCGTGACATGGCGTCGACGACGGAAACACCACATGCTTGCGACGCTGGGCTTTGGTTTGAAGGAGCCGATCGACTGAGATGCAGAGATCTGTGCGCCTGAAATCCTTTGAACTGGTTGCGCGGGACATCAATGATGTCGACGTTGAGCTGCTGCATGCACTATCGATTTCTGTCCGCTGGCCGCATCGCCCCAAGGACTGGGATTTGTTGCGCCGCGCCGGCCACGGCATCGTCGCCGTTGACGGAATTGGGCGCGTCTTCGGAAGCGCGATGTGGTTTCCCCACGGGGACGATTTTGCCACCATTGGTCTTGTGATCACGACGCCCCGCGCACAGGCGCAGGGAGGTGGCCGATGGCTCATGGAACAGGTCCTTGAGCAGTGCGGGGATCGCAATCTGGCTCTGAATGCAACTCATCCCGCCTATCCTCTGTATATTTCGCTCGGCTTCACGAGCGAGGCGATCGACTATATGCGCCAGGGACAGGTCCCCCAAACACTCCCGCCGATGCCAGCTCTCGACGGTGAACTAAGTGACTTGCCTAGCGACAGGCTCGGCGACATCACCGCGCTGGACGCGCGCGCATTCGGGACAAACCGTGCAAGGCTGCTTGCGTTGCTCTCGGACGATGCCTCAATCGCCACTTTGAGTCGTGGCGGCGAGGTCGTTGGCTATTCCATGTGTCGCGAGTTCGGGCGCGGCCACGTGATTGGCCCCATTGTGGCTCGGAGCGACCAAGACGCGGTCCATCTCACCGCCGTCCATCTGAAGAAGCTGGCAGGTCGATTCGCGCGCGTCGATACGCGCGAGAGGGATGGCGTGTTTGCCGAGTTCCTTCAGCAGAGCGGCCTCGGCGTTGCCGAGACCGTGACGACAATGTCCAAAGGCCGCCGGTTTCTGAACCGGGAAAGCAACGGACCTTGGGTTTATGGGCTGGCCAGCCACGCCTGGAGCTGAATGCAAGCACACTCCGCCCTCAAGCAGCGGTCAGAGGTGTCTGTAGATCAGAGCGCTCGAATTGCACCGAAAAGCCCAAGAAACGGGTGTAATGCGGTTGCTATCATGCGGCCGGGACGACTACCGCTTAGAATCTTCCCCGAATCCCGGATTCGGTTTCGCTGCCGACACAATGACCGTCCGACGCCCACCCGCCACGCCATCTAACGTGGCCGATGCCGCGCGAGCACGGTGCGATTCGCGCGTTGACATGATTAATGTCCCGCAGCAGATCGGATGTGATGACGTCCGGCGATGACCCGCATGCGACCAACCGGCCGTCCGCGATGGCCATCGCCTGATCGGTGAAGCGCAGGGGGCAGACATAGACACGGCGTAGATCCCTACCGAACAGGCAGCGGAACCGACCGGCATGAAGACGGTTGAATCGGCATGAAGGCTCGTCTTCTGACAGCCAGCAATGTAGGCTACATCATGAGCATTCTGCAGAGTGCCAAGAAAGCTGTCGAGCAGGCTACCGGTGTCGCAAGACCGGGCAGGCAAGAAGTAACCGGTCTTGTAAGGCGGCGAAAAGCGAATGAGTTTTGGTTCAAGGATGATGGCCTGGTGCCCAATCATCCGTTTTGGCCGCTTGTCGTCTATCGAGGCGCCGTGAGGCTGCCTGAGGAATTTGATCCCGCAGCCGTCTTGGAGGAGCTTTTCGAGGCCAATGGATGGGGGGACAGCTGGCGGAATGGCATCTACGACTACGTTCACTACCATTCGCGAATACATGAGGTGCTCGGGGTTGCAGCCGGGGCGGCCAAAGTCCGGTTTGGAGGCAAAAAGGGACGAACCCTGTCCCTGAAGGCCGGCGACGTCGCGGTTCTTCCGGCCGGCACCGGGCACCAATGCCTTTCGGCATCCGCCGATTTTCTAGTGGTCGGCGCCTATCCTCCATTTGGGACCTATGACGAATGCACGACTGCCCAGGAGCATGATCGCGCGCTCGCGACAATCCAGAAGGTAGGTCGTCCACGCAAGGATCCCGTCTATGGGAGCAAAGGCCCGCTTCTGCAAAATTGGAGGAAGACCTGAAGTAGGCGCAGACTGTCCGTCGGCGGCAGGTGAACGACCAGCGACAGTCCGGCATCACGGCCGGACGGCGGGCGTCTCGATTAGCAGGCCGCGGGCCCGCTCCGTCAGATGGAGCTCCAGATCGACGAGTTCGGGTGCGCCGAATGCGAAGGGCTCGGCCCTGACCCCGACCATACAGTTGCGCAGGCGCCGCTGCAGCGAACCGACCGTCTGCCACTCCAGTCGGTAGAGCGGATAGCCGGTCGGATGGGCCTGCGGGATGACACTGCCGCCGAGCCGTTTGCCCCAATTGGCGTCGTGGCAGGAGGCGCAGGAGAGGTCGAGCTGGCCGATGCGGCTCTGGAACAGGCGCCGTCCGTTGTCGCGAAACGGCGCGAGCCGGGCGTCGGTAGCCGGTATGATTGGCATGCCGCGCGACTGATGCGCCACATAGGCCGTCAGGGCGAGCAAAGCGTCAGACTCCGGCGCTAACGGCTCGGCCTGCTGCCGCCCCGCTCGGCAGGAGTTGATACGCCCGGCAAGGTCGATCGGCCGTCCTATCGCCTCGTCAAAGGCCGGGTAGCGCGTGGCAACGCCGCGCATCGTCTGGGAAGCATCGCCATGGCAGCCGGCGCAGGCGACATCCGCCCTGCCCCCCGCCTGTTGCCAGAGCTGCTCGCCCTGCAGCACCCACAGCATGCCGGGGTTGCTCATGTCGTCGGCCTGCAGCGCCTGCGTCTCCGGCGTCATGAGGTCGAAGCCGGAGCGCTTCTCGCCGTCTTCGATGCCGGCGGCAGAGACGATGCCGCAAATAGCGGCAACACCGAGGGCTGCCAGCCGCCAGAGCGCATGCATCAGTTCACCGTGATCATGGCGGAAGCCGTTTGCGTCCTTCCTGTGCCGTCGGTCCAGGTGAACCCGACCGTGCCGCTCGTCGTGGCAACGAGCGTGAAGGCAATGAACGGATTGGCCGACACCGCTGGAAAGAGATCGGCCGAAAACACCTCCTCGCCGTTGTAGGTGCAGGCGAAGCGGCGGATGATGTCGCGGGGGATGTTGGAGCCGTTCGGGCCGATACGATAGCCGGTTTCCATCGGATGGGCGATCATCGCCTTGATCTCGACGACCTCGCCCTGCCTGGCCATTTTCGGCACATTGACGAGCGCGCGCGCCATTATGAGAGATCCTCGATGCAGGCGGCCAGCGTGACGATGGCGCTCGCCCGGCTCGACCAGAAGCTGCCGTCGCTCATCTCCGCAACGGCCACCACCACCTGAGAGGTCGCGAGCCGGATCCGCGTCGAGACGGTGGCGCGGCCCGTGCGCGGCCCGAGGTGGAAAACCGCGACATTCGCCTCCGGGTTCTTCTCGTTGAAGACCGCGATGCGCCGGACATGGTCGTCCGCGGTCATCGGGCTCTCGGCGGCGACCGTGATCCCGACCGCGTTGCCGTTCTCGACCAGGGGTGGCAGATCGAGCCGGACGCGGCCGTCGAGGACGTCGGCTCCCCCGGTGAAGGTCCGGATCGCGTCCTCGAGGCTCGGACGGGCAACAGCCCAGCGCGGCAGACTGATCACCAGCAGACCAGTCATGCCGGCCCGAAGAAACTGCCGCCGTCCGGCCAAGCCTCCGTAAACTCGAAGCGGGTCTTCGTGCATAATCACCCCTTCAGCGTGGTGAGATAGGCGACGATATCCTCGATATCGGCGCCGCTCAGGATCGGCTTGCTGCGCCAGACGGTGGCGACACGCCGGCCTTGCTCATCCGCGACCCGATAGTAGGAAGGCATGATCGTGTTCGGCACGAGCCGCTTCATGTCGACCACGCGCAGCCGGATCTGGCCATCCGAAAGCCTTGCCCCGACGCCGGTCAGGTCGGGCGCCAGCGTGCCGTGCAGATGCGCGTCGGGAAACGGGCCGCTGTGGCAGAGCGTGCAGAGGCTGCGCTGCCGGTCCGAGATCAGCGTGGCGCCGCGCGCCGGATCGCCCTTGCCGCCGACCAGAGGCTTCATGATCGCATCGCCGGTCACGACATAAGACCCCATCTCCTCGCCGGCACCGGGCGAGGCCGCAAGCTGCAATCCCATAAGAGCGAGGCAAGCCACCCTCATCATCCGAACACTTCACTGGTGATCGTTCGGAACCAGTCCTCCGCATAGGCCGCTTCCAGTTCGCGAACGGAGGGCGGTGCTTCGAGCGGGCTGGTGCCGCCCGCACCCTCCACCTCGGCAAGCAGGCCGTCGCGCGGCTGGTAGACGCCTGCGACCGAAATGCCGTAGCCGGGCGCGACCAGGCTGTAGCAGGTGTTGATGAGCTTCGGCTGCCCCGGCTGCCGCTCCCTGACCAGCGCGCTGACCGCCGCAGCGCAGGCTTTTGCCTGGGCGTTGGCGCTGAAGGCGGATTTCGGCATCGCCCCGCCGATCGCCGCGTCGCCGACGACGTGGATCGCCGGCTGCAGGCGGGACTCGAAGGTGACCGGGTCGATCGGACACCAGCCCGTCTGATCGACGACGCCCGCCGACTGCGCGATCCCGCCCGCACGCTGCGGCGGGATCACGTTGGCGACATCCGCCTTGTGATTGCCGAACTCGGTCACCAGCGTCCTTGTCGCCGGGTCGACTTCCGTCACCCTGCCGCCCGAGGACAGCGGCACCCATTCGATCAAGCCGGGATAGAGCTCTTGCCAGGCCGCTTCGAACAGGCGCTGCTTCGAAAAGGCGTCCTTGGCGTCGAGGATGATCAGCTTGGAGCGGGGCTTGCTGGTCTTGAGGTAATGCGCGATCAGGCTTGCCCGCTCGTAGGGACCGGGCGGGCAGCGGAACGGATTGGCTGGCGCGGAGAGAACGACGACCCCACCGTCCGGCATCGCCGCGAGCTGGTCGCGCAGCAGCAGCGTCTGCGGCCCCGCCTTCCAGGCATGCGGCATGATCGCCCCTGCCGCCTCGTCGTAGCCCGGCAAAGCGTCGAAGCGCAGGTCGACGCCGGGCGCCAGTACCAGTCTGACGTAGCCGATGTCCGTACCATCCTCCAGCCGAACGCGCCGGCGCTCAGCATCAACGGCGACAGCGCGCTTGCGGATGAGGCCGATGTCGCCGAACCGGTCATAACCGAAGGTCTGCGCCTCGATGCCACGCAGCCCCGCAACAACGGCATTGCTGAACGGGCAGGCCAGATAGGCTGTCTCTGGCTCGATCAGCGTCACGGCAAGGTCGCGATCCAGCCGTTTCAGCGCGCGGGCGCAGCTCGCCCCGGCAAAGCCGCCGCCGACGACGATCACGCGGGGCTGCGCCTGTGCGCGCACCTGCGGCGCGGCAAGGACGGCCGCGGCGACGCTGGCCGCCGCGCCGCCGATCAGGGCTCTACGGCTGGGCATGGCGTGCCGCCTCCGGTTTGGCGAGCCATTCGGCGATGGCGCGCGTCTCCTCCTCGGTAAATCCCCTGGCGATGCGGTCCATGACCGTCGCCTTGCGCTCACCGGAACGGAAGGCTTGCATCTGGGCAATGATGTCGTCGGCCGCATGGCCGTCGAGCGAGGGGATGGCTGAGCCGAGCGCCGCCGGCCCGTGACAGCCGGTGCACGCCGTCGCACCAGGCGCCGCGTCGGCCCGCGCCGACGCGCTGGCCACGAGCCCCGCAAGCAGAACGGGCACGAACGATCGTCTGCCGCGCCTGTTCTTCGAGCGCCTCATGTCATGCGAGGTCATGGTTTTTCAACGGCAGTGTGCGGATGCGCTTTCCGGTGGCGGCGAAGATCGCATTGAGGACGGCCGGCGCGGCGACCGCTATGGTCGGCTCGCCGACGCCGCCCCAGAAGCCGCCGGACGGCAGTATGATCGTCTCCACCTCCGGCATCTCGGCCATGCGCAGAACCTCGTAGCTGTCGAAGTTCTCCTGCTCCATGCGGCCGCCATCGACCGTGCACTCGCCGTAAATGCAGGCGGAAAGGCCGTAGACGAAGGAGCCCTCGACCTGCCGTTCCACCTGTGCGGGATTGACGACATGACCCGGATCGGTGGCCGCCACAATGCGGTGGATCCTGAGCTGCCCGTCGGTGACCGAAACCTCCGCTGCCGCGGCGACATAACTGCCGAAACCCATGATCTGCGCGAGCCCGCGGTGAACACCCGCTGCGGCCGGGGTGTCCCAGCCGATCCGTTCGGCAACCGCCTCCAGCACAGCGAGATGCTTCGGATGTTTGGCCATCAGCTTGCGGCGGAAGGCGAGCGGGTCGACGCCGGCCGCATGGGCGAGTTCGTCCATGAAACACTCGACGTAGAGCGCGTTCTGGTTGAGGTTCACGCCGCGCCAGAATCCTGGCGGGATAGGCGGGTTGCGCATCGCATGGTCGACAAGAAGATTGTCCACCGTATATCCCAGCGTGCCTTCCGTGCCGGCGAGCACGAGGCCCTGAAAGACCACCGGGTCCATACCGTTCTGCATGCCTTCCGGCCGCACTGCGGCAAGGATCGACTGGCCGGATATGCGCATGTGCAGAGCGGTCAGGTTGCCGTCCGCGTCAAGCGAGCCCGTCAGTCGGCATCGCGTGGTCGGGTGATAGGCGCCGTGCAGCATATCCTCTTCGCGCGACCACATAAGCTTTACGGGCGTCCCTGGCACCTGCTTGGCAATGCTGACCGCCTGGCGCACATAGTCCTGGAAGTTGCCGCGCCGGCCGAAGCCGCCGCCGAGATGGATCTTGTGCACCTCGCATTGCTGCACCGGCAGGCCTGCGGCCTCGGCCGCTGCAGCAAGGCTCGCCTCGCCATTTTGGGTCGGCACCCATACCTCGCAGCGCTCCGGCGTGTAGAGCGCCGTCGCGTTCATCGGCTCCATGGTCGCGTGGTTCTGATAGGGGTAGGCATAGGTCGCCGTGACCGTCCGGCCGGCGGCAGACAGGGCGGCACCCGCGTCACCTTGCTCGGCGCCAATGAAGGCATCATTTGCGGCGAGGCCCTCCTCGAGCATCGCCGCGATCGAGGCGCTGGTGACCTGCCTGTTGGGACCTTCGTCCCAGACGACCGGCAGGGCATCGAGTGCGGTCTTCGCCCGCCACCACGTGTCGGCGACAACGGCAACGGCGGTTTCGTCGACCTGAACGACGGTGCGCACGCCGGGCATGCCTGCGACCGCCGCCGCGTCGAAGCTCTCCACCTTGCCGCCGAAATACGGACAGGCCCGGATCGCCGCGTTGAGCATGTTCGGCAGCTTGAGATCAACACCGTAAACCTGGCTGCCGTTGAGCTTGTCGGCCGTGTCGAGCCGCGGCAGCGGCTTGCCGGCTATGGTCCAATCCTTGGGATCCTTCAGCGTGATGTTGGCGGGCGGCGTCATCCGCGCGGCGGCGGCGGCCAACTGACCATAAAAGGTGGCGCGATCTGATGCTGCATGCGTGACCATGCCCATCCTTGCAGTGCATTCGCTGGCCGGCACGCCCCATTCGGCGGCCGCTGCGGCAATCAGCATCTCGCGCGCAACGGCGCCACCAATGCGCACATACTCGTGCGACTCGCGGATACCGCGGCTGCCCCCGGTCGAGAAATTGCCCCACACGCGGTCGCGTGCGAGGTTCTGGGCCGGCGACGGATATTCGGTCGTGACCTTTGACCAGTCGCAATTCAGCTCCTCGGCGACGAGTTGCGCCAGGCCGGTCAGCGTCCCCTGCCCCATCTCGGAACGGGCGATGCGGATGACAACAGTATCGTCGGGCCTGATCACCACCCAGGCATTGATCTCCGGCGCGGTCTCCGCGCCCTCGGCAAGTGCCGGCTTGATGAACGGCACGTTGAATCCGAGGGACAGGCCGCCGGCCGCGGAGGCCACGCCGATGATGAAGCTGCGGCGGGAGATGGAAATTATGGCGTTCATGACTGATCTCCTCAACCGCGCTGCGTGGCTTCGCCGCTTTTGGCGGCCAGCTTGATCGCGGCGCGCACCCGGTTGTAGGTGCCGCAGCGGCAGATATTTGTGATCTCGGCGTTGATGTCCTCGTCCGCGGGGCTCGGGTTCTGCATGAGCAGGCCCGCCGCAGCCATGATCATGCCGGCCTGGCAGTAGCCGCATTGCGGCACATCGAGCGCAAGCCAAGCCTGCTGGACCGGATGTGAACTGTCTGGCGAAAGCCCTTCGATGGTGGTGATTTGCTGGTCCGGCCCGACCGCGCTCACCGGAAGTACGCAGGAGCGCGTGGCGACGCCGTCTATATGGACGGTGCAGGCGCCGCAGGCGGCAACGCCGCAACCGTACTTCGTCCCGGTAAGCCCGATCTGCTCGCGGATCACCCACAGTAGCGGCGTATCCGGATCGACCTCGATGTCACGGGGCGTGCCGTTGATGATCAATCTGGCCATTGTGCAATCCTTTCGATCAAAGGCTGGCGAGGACCGCCGTCTGGATGCCGCGCGGCATGGCCTGGCGGCAAAGACCGGAAGTCCGGGCTAGCGACGAGGCCAAGTTAGGCGGAAGCTGTCGCAGAACCTTGTCCCGACGACCGGCAGTTCATCGCAAGCTGTCGCAGGCGCTGCGCTCTGATACATTTCGTTACACTTCTCACGCTTTGTTGATGCCGCGCGAGATTGCCGCCGTGGCGCATAAGGTGATCATCCGTGTAGACGCAAACTAGATATCGTCGATACTGGCCGACTATTCAGCGGCGGCTTTGGAGCATTGTATGGAAGCGGCGCAACACATCGCGGTCGTCGACGACCACAGGGACATCCGCGACCTCGTCGGGAAATACCTCACCCAGCAAGGTTATCGCGTCAGCGTCGCCGACAGCACGGCCGCGCTCAAGCGGCTGCTCGACCGCAGCCTGCCCGATCTTATCGTCCTCGACGTCATGATGCCTGGCGAGGACGGCATTGCCGCCTGCCGGCACGTGCGCGGGACGGTGGACGTTCCGATCATCTTTCTTACCGCCATGGCCGAGGAGATCGACCGGATCGTCGGCCTCGAGATCGGGGCCGACGACTACCTGACGAAGCCGTTCAATCCGCGAGAACTGCTGGCGCGGATTAAGGCCGTGCTCAGGCGCGTCCACAGCCTGCCGCCGCAGCGCGGTCGTCTCAAATCAAACGCGCTGCGGTTCGACCGCTGGACGCTGAATGTAGGCCGCCGCGAGCTGGTCGGGCTCGACGGCGTGGCGGTCGCGCTCAGCACGGCTGAATTCCGCCTTCTCACCGCCTTTATCGAGCATGTCGGGATCGTACTCAGCCGGGATCAGCTGCTCGACCTCACGGTTGGGCGCTCGGCCGACGGTTTCGACCGGGCCGTCGACAACCAGGTGAGCCGGCTGCGCAAGAAAATCGAGGCGGACCCGAAGAGTCCGATGCTGATCAAGACGCACTGGGGCGGCGGCTACTGCTTCACCGCCGAGGTGGCTCCGGCATGATGCTGTTGTGGAGACGCAGCCTGGCGGCCCGCTTCCTCATGCTAGTGCTGCTTGCGCTCGCCCTGTCGCAGGCTATCACATTCCTGATCTCGTGGGACGAGCGCGGACAGGCCCTGCACGCGGCGGCCAAGGGCGAGTTCGTCAGCCGCACGTCCTCGCTTGCGCTTCTGCTGGACACCACGCCGCCCTCGCTTCGGCCCGACATCCTCAACGTCAGCGGCACGGCCTATACGCGTTTCTGGACCTCGGACGGCGGACCGAACAATCCCCTCGCCTGGCAACAGGAAGCCTTGACCCAGCTCGCCAAGCCGCTGCCCGGGATTGCCGGGAAGTATGCCGCCTACGTGAACGGACAGGCATCGAGCGCAGTCGATGCCGCCGACCCTTCCGTGCCGCCGCGCATGGTGGATTTGTCCGGCAATGGCAGGCCTTTCTCTCGGCCGGCCAAGTTTCTTTATATGGACGCCGCCCCAAACGGCATGGGCCTTTCCGTCCGCCTCGATGACAGCACCTGGCTGAATGCGGCCTACGCCAAGGCAATGCCGAACGCCTTCTGGACGACGCAATCGGCGATATCGCTGGCGCTCACTGCACTCATCCTCTCCGCCATCGCGATTTTCGGGGCGCAGGCAATCGCGCGTCCGCTGCGACGGCTCGCCAATGCCGCTGAACTGTTCGGCCGCGGCGAGGCTGTGCCGCGGCTGCCGGAATCAGGGCCGGCCGACATCCGCCAGACGGCCGAGGCGTTCAATCGCATGCAGGAGCGCCTGCAGCGTTTCGTCGAGGACCGCACGCGCATGCTGGCGGCGATCAGCCACGACCTGCGCACGCCGCTGACCTCGCTCAGGCTGCGCGCGGAGTTTGTCCAGGATCATGATCTCCAGGAAAAAATGTTGAAGACCATCGAGGAGATCCAGTCGATGACGGAAGCAGCGCTCGCCTTCGCGCGCGAGGACGCCGCCGTGGAGGAGACGCGAACCGTCGATCTTTCGGCGCTGGTCGGCAGCCTCTGCGACGATCTGGCAGAGCTGGGCCAAAACATCACCGTCAGCGACGGGCCAAAGGTGCTGTATCGCTGCCGGCCGGACTCCCTTCGCCGGGCGATCCGCAATCTCGTCGAAAATGCCGTCCGCTATGGCGAGCAGGCCAAGGTGAGCCTGGTCAGGAGTGCCGACAGCCTGGACATCGTGGTCGAGGACGCCGGACCTGGCATACCGCCAGGCGATATGGAACAGGTGTTCGCCCCCTTCTTCCGCCTGGAGCAGTCGCGCAACCGGGAGACTGGCGGCGTCGGGCTCGGCCTGTCAATTGCCCGCGCCATCGCCCGTCACCACGGCGGCGACATCGTGCTGGAAAACCGGAGCAACGGTCTTCGCGCGGTCATCAGGCTGCCGCTCATCGACATGGCCAAGCAGCTGGCCCCGGCGCCTGTACCTGAAACGCACCCTCCGACCGGACTGCGATCCTTGCCGGTTTGACCGAAACCTGTCCCGCGATCGGAACTCCCGCGCTGTCGCGCCACGGTTCGATCAATGTCGTCGCAACCCGCATGCTCCCCAGTGCCTTTCTTAACCCAACCGCCGCTCTCGCTGCTGAGTGGCTGGTCCTGCCGGAAGCTTCCGGCCACCAGCAAAGCCCCTCTCTTCAACGTTCCGCAGAGGTCATCCGATGAGTCATTCACAAACCACGACACGCAACCACGTTATTTCCGTCGGAGTTGCCACCGCATCTCCGGCGACGTTCATCACGCGAGCGCGTGCGTCCCTGGCCGCGCTCTTGGTTGCCGGCGGCCTGCTGTTGCCGGGCGCCGCTTCCGCGCAACAGGCCGACGGCGAGCGGCTGTTCCGGCAACGCTGCGGCAGCTGCCACAGCTTGGAGCCAGGCCAGAACAGAACCGGTCCGCATCTGTCGGGCGTCATCGGCCGCAAGGCCGGCAGTGTCGAGGGCGCCCGCTACTCGGCCGCGCTGCGAGAATCGGCCATCGTCTGGGAAGGCGGTACCCTTGATACCTTCCTCGCGGCGCCACGCCAGATGGTTCCGGGCACGTCGATGACAGTGGGCGTTCCCAACGCCGCTCAGCGCGCCGCGATCATCGGCTATCTGGAAGGTGCGGTCGCACAATAGTGTCCGCTGATGAAATCAAGGCGTAGCCCTGTTCAATCGACCTGCCCAGAGTATCCGCGAAGCTGTGAGTACCGGCGGATCTGCTCAGGGGTAAGCAATTCGGCCATCTCGAGATGATAGCGCAGGTGCGCTGCCCGTAGCGCGCCTTGCACGTCGGCGATGGTCTTTGTCAGTTCAGCGAGGTGTGCCGAAATTATCTTTCGTTCGGAAAACAAGCGGTCAAGTTCGGTCTCTTTCTCGATGATGCGTAGTCCGAGCGGGATGGTTTCTGCCTTCATCCGATCCAGCAGGGCCTTGGTCCGCGTCGCCTGTTCATCGGTGACGCCAAGGGCATCCCGCAGTTCGAGGACATGTGACGGACCCGGATAGGAGTTGAGTTCGGCCGCCAGCGCCAGACCCATCCCTCGCCCGGCCAAAAGATCAGCCATCTGCTCGCCCGAGAGCGCTTTCACGCGGCGTTTCTCCATCCCGGAATAAGAAGATGTGGCTGGATCCTTTCCTTCAGCGGCCTTGTGATGGTTGATGCTGCCATGCTGCTGTGCCAGCCCGTGAGGGACGGCAAGAAAAGTCAGCATGAGAGACAGCACGGCAATGGGGATGCGGTTCATCGAGCGATCTCCGGCGTTTCTTCTTGCGAAGTTTGACACGGCCGCGGGAACTGAAACATGATTGCGATCATGTCTGAACTCCTCTTCGAGCGATTCCTTGAACTCGCGGAACGCGAGCAATCCCTCCCTGCCGGCAGCGTCCTGTTTCGTATGGACGACCCGGTCTTGTCGCTCTTCCTGGTCACCGCGGGAGAACTGCGCCTTGTCCGGGCACTTCCTGACGGGTTCCAGCTGACGTTGCAGCGTGCCGGCTCGGCTTCGATCCTGGCCGAGGCTTCGCTGTTTGCGGATCGATACCATTGCGACGCCTTGGCGACCGAGGAATCGACGGTGCGCGCTGTGTCGATCACCAGGGCCAAGGCGGTGCTCGAAAGCGATCGCGCGCTGGCCTCCTCGCTGCTGCGACACTTGGCGGGCGAGGTCCACCGGACGCGAACGCGGGCCGAGATATTATCCCTGAAATCCGTTGCGGCGAGAGTTAGTGCCTGGATGGCATGCAACGGTGGCATCTTGCCGCCCAAGGGACGCTGGCATCACGTTGCGTCGGAGATCGCCGTTACGCCGGAGGCGTTTTATCGGGAGCTTGCCCGTCGGCGATAATGTGCCGCCACAATGCGGCTCATCGTGCGGACGATTCCCGCCGCGCAAAGACGCGGTTCAGTTCGTCGTGGCGACGGCGCATGTCGTCCGGCCAGCGCGACTTGATATAGGACAAGGCCGCGATGATATCGGCGTCGGTCAAGAGTCCCCTGAAAGCTGGCATCCGCGTTTTGTAATCCTTGAGGTTGGCGGCTTCGGCGACGCCGAGTTTCGTTATCCTGAACAGCAGTGTGTCCGGGTGGTGCCAGGTGTGACCGCTTTCGTCGTGGGGCGGGGCCGGAAGGAATCCATCCTTGTCCTGCGCTTTCCAGCCCGGTTGACCTTCGAGGTTCTTGCCATGGCAAGAGGCGCAATGCGCCACGTAAACGGCCTCGCCGCGCGCGATGACACGGGCATCGTCGGGCTTGAGGATCCCGCCCGACTTGCCGCCGAAAACAAGAACCACGCAGACCGCCACCAAGGCGGCCAGAGCAAGCGCCAGCGCCAGCTTTCCAGTCACCCTACGATCCACTGTGTCACCGCATCAACGACCGAGTTCGGTCCAGTTGACGCCGCCGTCGGTGCTGGCCAGGATATCACCTTGGTGAGACGCCACGAATATCCGATCCTTGTCGGCCGGATCGACCGCGAGATGCAGCAGGATTCGGTCACTCAAGCCGCTGGAAAGAGGCGCGAAGTTCAGAGCAGCCTCCGCGGATCGGACAAGTCCTCGTCCCACCACGAACGCGTAGACGGAACCGTCGGCCGTCACCTCAACGAGACTGACGGGCGCGCCATCGACGACCGTTTCCCAGATCAGGCCTCCATTCCTACTGACCGACAGACCTCCTTCAGTCGCGGCGTAAATCGTGTCGGCGTCCTTTGCCGATGCGGCGAGGTCGATCAGCTTTTCGGGCAGCAGTCCAACCACCGACCATGTCTTCCCGGCATCGCGGCTCACCTGTAGGCCGCCGTAGGCGCCGTAGAGAACCTGAGGATCCGCCGAGCTGACCGTCAACTGGTGGAAGTCGACCGGCCCGTCTGCACCCGGCGCGATCTGCGTCCATGTCGCGCCGTTGTCGGTCGAGGCGATGAATCCGAGATTACCGCCGCCTGCGGGGTGGCCGCTGGCGTAAAGCGACCTCGGGTCGGATGGGTCCGGAGTGAATCCCATGAAATCCTGCACCGGCGAAATGAGCTCCGCCTTCCCGTCCGGCCCGGCACGAAAGAGCCCATGGTGGGTTGCTATCAGGAGCTTGCCGGAATTCTCCCTATCTACGGCCAGCCCGTGGATGTGCGTATGCTCCTTCAGTCGCGAAACGGAGACGGCCTCGGCTCCTGCAGCCGATCCGGTCGAGTTGGCCGCAATCAGACTCGCGACGAGAATTCCCAGGAGTTGTTTCATCTCGTCGCCTCCAACTTCGCCCTAAGCATCATGACGGGCATGATATCAGGACCGGGATTGCGGTGCATCCGACAAGTCTGCGCAGCCCAGCCCGCCGTCTGACCGACGCGGCGCTGGGCCGCGGAGCTGGGCCGCGCAATTGCGCCGCCGGTGTTACGCCGCCTAGTTCGGACATCGGCCGCATAGGCTGCCTGCGAAATTTTCCGACATCGGATTTATTTTTCAACCCGCGGCGCTGGTCCCGGATCACTTGATGCCGGTGACCGTTATGCGTCCGTTGACACGGTCGGCTGTAAACTCGATCGCCTGCCCCGCCTTGATCTTCTCGAGCATACCGCCCTCCGCGACGACGAACACCATCGTCATGGCGGGCATATCGAGATTGGTCAGCGGCTCATGCTTGATCGTCAGCTTCTTCTGTTTCGCGTCGACCTTGACGACTTCGCCCTTCACGTATTCCTGCGCGAGCGCGCTCCCGCCGATGGAGAGCATAAGCGCGAGTGTCGAGAGTGTCTTTACCAATAGTGTCATGATCTGCTTCCTTTGCGGTTTGGCGGTCAGTTGGCGACGGTGATGTCGCCCTTCATGCCGGAATCGTAGTGACCCGGAACCAGGCAGGCGAAACCGAATTCGCCGGCATTGGCGAACGTCCAGATGATCTCGCCTCTGGCGCCGGGCGCCAGCCGGATCGAATTGGGATCGGCGTGCTCCATCTCGGGGAACTTCTCCATCAGCGCCTTGTGCTCCATGATCCCCTCATGGACGTCCATGACGAACTCGTGGTCGACTTGGCCTTTGTTGACGAACTTCAGGCGAACGGTCTCGCCCTTCTTCACCTTGAGCACGGCCGGTTGGAACAACATCGTCCCGTCGTCCTTCTCGGACATCGAGATGTTGACAGTCCGCTTTGCCTTGCCAGCTTCACCAGGGTTGCCGATCGGCATCGTGGCGGCTTTGTCGCCATGGCCTCCGGCATGGGTTCCACCGGCAAGAGCTGCTTCCGAACTGACCGCCATCAAAACGGCCGCTGCGATTATGTGTTTCATGCTGCACTTTCTTTCGTTGTTGCGGTTGAGGGTTCGGTTTCTCATCCCTGTTTGCCGTGACCGCCGTGCGCTGCCGGGGCCATCGTTTTGGCATCGCCTGATTTCGTCGGAGCGGGGACTTCTCCCTTCCACTCGTAAGCCACGGTTCCCTCCGGGTGCTGGTACCAGCCCGGATCAGCGTAATCGTTCGAGGCAAGGCCCTCGCGAACCTTCACGACCGAGAACATCCCGCCCATCTCGATGGCGCCGAATTGGCCCCAGCCGGTCATCATCGGGATCGTGTTGTCGGGAAGCGGCATCTCCATTTCGCCCATGTCGGCCATGCCGCGGTCACCCATGGCCATGTATTCGGGCTGGACCCGGCGGATTTTATCGGTGAGCTTCGAGTTGTCGACGCCAATGTACGTGGGCACGTCGTGGCCCATGGCGTTCATTGTGTGGTGCGACTTATGGCAATGGATTGCCCAGTCACCTTCGTATTTGGCTTCGAACTCATATGCCCGCATGGCGCCGACGGGGATGTCGATCGACACTTCCGGCCACCGCGCCTCCGGCCGGATCCAGCCGCCATCGGTGCAGGTCACCTCGAAGTCGTAGCCATGCATGTGGATCGGATGATTGGTCATGGTCAGGTTGCCCACACGGACCCTGACCCGGTCGTTTTTCGCCACTGGAAGATGACTGATCCCCGGAAAGACGCGGCTGTTCCAGCCCCAGAGATTGAAATCCGTCATCTCCATGATGCGCGGGACGTACGACCCCGGCTCGATGTCGAAGGCATTCAGCAGGAACACGAAATCGCGGTCCACGCGCATGAATTTAGGGTCTTTGGGATGAATGACGAAGAAGCCCATCATGCCCATCGCCATCTGGACCATTTCGTCGGCGTGCGGGTGGTACATGAATGTGCCGCTCTTCACGAGGTCGAACTCGTAGACGAAGGTCTTGCCAGGTGGGATTCCGGGCTGGGTAAGACCGGTCACGCCGTCCATGCCGTTGGGCAGGATCATGCCGTGCCAATGGATAGTCGTGTGCTCCGGCAGCTTGTTTGTTACGAAGATGCGGACTCGATCGCCCTCGACCGCCTCTATGGTCGGGCCGGGAGATTGACCGTTGTAGCCCCAGAGATAGGCAGTCATGCCGGGCGACATCTCGCGCTCGACCGGCTCGGCCACGAGGTGGAACTCCTTCACGCCGTTGTTCATGCGATGCGGAAGGGTCCAGCCGTTGAGCGTCACGACCGGCTGGTAGTCCGGTCCGCTTGTCGGGAAGATCGGAGGCTGCATGTCGGGGGACTCCATGATTGGAGCGTCGGGCAGCCCCATCGCGGACGTTTTGGTCCATGCAGTGGCGCCGGCGAGCAGGGCTCCCGCGCCTAGCAACTGACGTCTTGAAAGCATTTTTCTTCTCCTTGAGTTCAGTGGCTTTCGGCGCCCGCTTCGACCGCGGCCGGTGCATCGCCGCCCCCGGACGAGCCTGCGCCGCCACCGTGAATGGCGGTTCCGAGATTGACGTCGGCCAGGCAAAAATTGCGCTTGGCATTGAGGGAAAGCATGATCGAGCTGATTTTCGCGCGTGTGTCCGCCAGCAGCTCGAACGTGTTGGTGATCATGCCGTTGTAGGTGAGGACCGACTCCGCCTCGATCTTTGTTCGCAGCGGCACAACATTGTTCCGATAGTGCCGGGCAATGTCGTAGGTCGAACGGTAGGTGTCATAGGCGGATCTGGCCTCCGACCGGATGTTTACGGCCTTTTCCGCGATCCGGTTTGCGGCTTGCATGTAGGCAAGCTCGGCCTTGCGCATGCGTGCCTTGCCGGTATCGAAAATCGGAATGACGAACTCGAGCTCCAGAGTGGGTGAGACACTCGTCTCCGTTTCGCCCTCCTCCGACTCCTCGCGTTCCACCTCCACGCCGGAAAGTAGTTCCAGATCGCTGACGTAGCGCGTCGCCTCGGTCAGACCGTAGGATTTCGCCAGCGCTTCCAGCTCAAGTTTCGCGATCTCAAGGTCAACGCGATTTTTTAGCGCCTCCGCCTCGATTGCGCGTTTGGCCTTGGCCCCTTTCGGCAAGGCTGGAAGCATGTTGGGGACTGAATAATCGACATCCGGTCCCCATAGACCCATCAGCCGGGTGAGCTCTTCCTTGGCGGTCCGCGCGGCGAGCCGCGCCTCCGCCGCCTGACCGGTGATCTCGGCATAAAAGACATGTTCACGGGCCTGGCCGGTCTTTGTGAAGGCGCCCGTCTCGCCAAGTTTTTGAGCGAGTTCGGAGGCAGCGTCAGCGGCGGCTTGCGCCTTGTTCAGATACGAAACGCTCTCCCAGGCCGAGACAGCATTGATCCAGGCCCGCCGCGTGTCCGCGGCCAGTCGTAGCGTTTCTTCGGCGGCGCGGAGCTGGGCCTGACGGAAACGTGCATCCGCGACTGCGACGCGCCGCTTATGGGTCGCCAGCGCAAGGATGTTGCTGACCACCGCTCCTTCAATCGTCCGCACAGGATCAACGCCGATCATGCCGACAGAGATCGTCGGATTGACGAGCATCGATTCCTGCCACATGTCGGCCGCCGACAGACCGATCTCGGCGTAGGCGGCCTGCAGGCCCTTGTTGTTGAGCAAGGCGACCTGCACTGCGGTGTCCGGGCCGATCGTCTTCTTCTGGACGAGGCGCTTCACGCGCTCTGAAACCGCCCGCGCTTCCTCGCTGGATTGCACCCACACGGTTTTCTTGCCGATCACGGATTCGGCGCGCGCCGCGACCGTCGTGAAGCCGGCCATCGGGGCTGAGATGCCATCAAGGGGCCTGCTGGTCGTGCATCCGGCTGCGATCAGCGGGATGGTTACCACCACAGCTATGGTCAGGGGCCGGCGCTTCATGATCCGGCTCCCGGGTTCGCAGAGGAGCGTTCTTCATTGAGACGCCGCCAATTCTGCGGATCCACCGGCTCCCGGTGGCGATAGTCGATGACAACCGGGTGGTAGTGTGCATCACGGATGCCCATTGCGGGATCGGCCGGATTGAAGGCGGGAAGGATGTCCGGCGGCGTGGTTGCCGCACATCCGGCAACTAACAGCGATGCGAGGATCGCGGAGCTTGCGATTTTCATTGTAGACCTGAAGATTGACGTATGCGTTTGGCCGCGCGGGAACGGATTCCCGACGCTGCGCGAACACCCCGAAAGGGCGCGTCAGTTCAGATGTTTGGGGGGTCTTATGAGCGCAGTGTATTCGCCAAGCGGTAAGGTGACGTCAACGACGAGCGCAAAGCAGCGGGAGACAACATGCTCCAAGTCAGGGCAGTCGACCGGCACCGCATTTGCCGGCGCGCAATGGACTTCACAGTTCTTGTCGGAGGATTGCTTGGCGCCGTGATGATGCTCCGACGTATCCGCGTCGTCCGCAGTGGCGCCGTGATGGCCCATGTCGTGTGCGGATGTCTCGGCTTGCAGATCCACCCCGGCCTGGAGATCTGCCCCGGCGTGAAAACCCGTGGCATTGGCTGTGGCGAACAGACCAGGCTGAAGAGCCGACATGACCAGGAACACAACCGCCAGCATTGCTCGGACCGGTATGTTTCCTAAGATCGTAATTCGACCAAGAGCCCTCATCGCACCCTTCCGACAATTGTTCGTCTGATTTGTCAAGGTCGTGGCGGTCACTTTGCTGCGGTGCCACCAAAAGTGAACGCAACTGCCTGCTATTTCGGTTTACATCAGGCCCAGGACCACCCCGGCGACAACCAGATAACGCGAAACCTTCGCGAGGGCCACGATTGCGACAAAGCTCCATAGCGGCTCGCGCAAAACCCCAGCGACCACTGTCAGTGGATCGCCGATGATCGGCATCCAGCTTAACAGGAGCGACCATCTTCCATAACGGTGATACCATCTCATGGCGCGGTTGAGCGTCGCGGGAGGCAGCGGAAACCAGGGCCTGTCCCGGAAGCGTTCGATGCCTCGACCAAGCCCCCAATTCACCGCCGAGCCCAGGACGTTGCCTATGCTGGCGACAACAACCAGCATTGCGGGCGAGAAGGAATGTGTGGCGAGGAGCCCGGCAAGCGCGGCCTCCGACTGCGCCGGAAGGATGGTCGCCGCGGCGAAGGCAATGGCAAACAGGCCGCCGTATACGGCAAACACATCCATCTATGTTTCGCCTTGCGGAAAGGCTTCAGGGTTGCACATCGATCACGACCATCAGTCCGCCACCGCCCTTCTCTTCGACATTGTTGTTGGTCGTATGATGCCCGATATGGCAGTGGATCAGCCATTTTCCGGGCCGGCGTGCCTGCCAGACGACATCGTAGCGTTGCCCTGGTCCGACGTTGACTGTGTCGGCAAGGAAACGCGCCGACTCCGGCATAGACTCGCCATCGCGGGCGACAACTTCGAATGGACCGCCGTGGATGTGCATTGGGTGGATAAACCCATTATTGGTGCCGATGAAGCGCACTTTCAGAGTTTCGCCGACCTTCATCCTGATCGTGTCGGTTGACGGATAGGCGCGGCCGTTGATGGTGAAATAATTCGGCTGCCCGCCGTCCATCGGCATCGACGGAAAAGTCAGGCCCTCCCGCATCAGCCATTCCTGAAGCTGAATAACATAGTCGTGGTCGGCCGCAATCTCATCCTGGGGATTGGCGGGATCGATGATGAGCGCGCCGTAGAGTCCGAGCGCCTGCTGGCGATCGACATGGTCATGCGAGTGATAGAAGTATGTTCCCGACTGGCCCGCCGTGAATTCATATCGGTAGCTGCCGCCGGGCGGGATCGGCTCCTGCGTGATCTCGGCCGGGCCATCCATTTCGTTCGGCAGGATCAACCCGTGCCAGTGCAGGGTCGTGCTCTCCGGCAGGCGGTTCGTGACATTGATCCGCACCCGGTCGCCTTGCCGGATATGCAGCCGTGGGCCCGGAACCTGACCGTTGATCGCATAGGCGTCGACTTTCACGTCCGGCAGGATCGCCCAGCGGATGACCGAGGTTTCCAGGTCGAACACCTTCACCCTGTTCTCCATCCTGGCTTGCAGTTCCCGGTCGCCGCGAACCTCCAGGCCATGGCTGGCCGTGATCAGGCGAGGATGCACGGCGGCCATGTCCAGCATCGCTGCAGCCGGCGTGTCGCGGTCCATGACCATGCCGGGCGGCATGATGGCGCCGCCTACGTCTCGCGCGCTGAGGGTGAGGTTCACCCAATTGGCCGGAGCGATCATGCCGAGCGCCAGCGCAAGTACGGACACGCCGCCCAAGGCCGCGAGTTGCGGCACAGTTGCATCCGGTTCCATGCCGTGACCGCCATGCGTACCACGCGACCCGCCTCCCCGATTGCCGTGGGAGGAGCCATAGCTGGATCCATGATGGCCGGCTCCGGAGTTATCGCCTGGGTTGCCATGTCTGGGGTTGCCGTGTTCGTCAAAGCGCGCGTCAGCGTGACTGTGCCCCGCCATCCCGACTTCCGCGCCGCCATATGCGTGCTCGCGCCTGCCTTCCCTGGCCTTGTCGAATTCCGGTACGCGTTCGGTCATCAGCCCGTGCTTCAGGCCTCGGGCCACCATCCATACGTTAGAAGGATATGCGGTGATGAAGCCGACGATCACGCCGAACGACATGACACCCCAGAACAGGAGCTCGGTCGGCTCCATGGCCCGCATGTCGCTGCCCATCATCAGGAAGCTCATGACCGGCGCCATGCCCGCCATCATGAAATTCATGCTGATGAATTCCGGCATGAAGCTCTTGCGGACATTCTCCCAATAGGTGCCGCCCATCATCGATTTCATGAACAGCGACTGGAAGATGAACAGGCCGAAGGCGAATCCGGCAACATACTCAACGATGAGATCGATCCACATTGGCAACCCGAGCGCGGCGGTGATTGCCGCCGCGAGGATGATGCCGGTGGCGTCTCCGGCGACGCAGTGGATCGTCGAGCCGACGCCTTGCTTCCAGAGCGGCTTGGTGAACGCCTCGTGTTCGCCCGGCCGCGGCTCCTTGTCGGCCAGCACGTAAATCAGCAGCCCGAGCGGCCCCATATAGAGCGTGACCAGGATGAAGCCCCATTTCATCACCACGGGTTCGGGATTGTTGCGGAACTGATCCCACGCCACGTAAGCCGTGCTGAGGGCCGCTAGAACGAACCAGACTGCAAGAAAGTAGTCGACGGGCTGTACGAACACTGCAGAACTCCTATCGGTTTTCTCTCCACTGACCTAGGGCGGCGGACTGTTTCGGCCGCCTTCGTGAACGCGCCGCGTCATAGCCCACCTGCGTAGAACTCCGGAGATGATGTTGGCGGCGAAACCACGCGATAGGCTTTCCAGTTGCTGGAAGGTCAAGAGTTGCCGTTCAGCTGTGGCCGATCCGTCGTTCCAAGAAAGCACCAAGTTCCACGGGCATTCTCTGCTGCTTGACTCTTCGTTTTTTTCGCGGCACTTTCGACCAATAGGTCAGACCAATTTACCGATCCGAGGTCAGCCGGATGATTCTGTTGAAGTAGAACTGGGTGACAATGCCGATCCAGGCCGTTGAACCGCGTCGACTCTACCGACAGATCGCCGATCAGCTCAGGCAGCTGATCGACGCCGGCGAGTTCGCAGTCGGCGATCGCCTGCCGACCGAGCGCGAACTGGCCGATCAGCTTGGCATCTCCCGCCCAACTGTCCGTGAAGCGCTGATCGCCCTCGAGGTCGAGGGGCGCATACGCATTCGCGTCGGCTCCGGCATCTACGTTACCGACCGGCCGCGTGCCGAGGTTTTGACCGCAGAGATGGATGAAGGCCCGTTCGAGTTGTTGCGGGCGCGCGAGTTCCTCGAAGGGGCGATCGCCGCCGAAGCCGCCCTCCATGTTCGGCCGATTGACATCGAACATATGGACGACGTGCTGCGCCGCATGGAGGACATACTTCACCCGACCAAGATGACGATCGCGCTCGACCGCGAGTTCCATACGATGGTGGCGGGCATTCTCGGAAACGCCGTCCTGGTGCGCTGTATCGGCGAGCTTTTCGACGAGCGCATGAACCCATATTTCGAACGACTGTCGAGCTATTTCGAGAACAGGGATTCCTGGCGGGTCGCCGCGGAGGAGCATCGCGCGGTGCGCGACGCGATCGCGGCGCGCGACCCGGAACGGGCCAAAGCCGCCATGCAGGAACATCTGCGTCAGTCGCAATTGAGATTCTCACGCAATTTCGGTGAGAAATCCGCGGCCAGGGAGGTCGCGGAATAGGAGTCGGCCGACCGGGAGGATCCTGTCGGCACAGTCAAAATCCAATCACAGGGAGGAATACGATGTTGAGAAAGTACGCCGTTCTGCTCGGCACGATCGCCGCAATCGCTCTGCCCATGGCTTCGGCCTCGGCACAAACCGCGCTGAAATGGGCTCACGTCTACGAAACGTCCGAACCCTTCCACACGGAGTCCGTGTGGGCGGCGGAAGAGATCAAGAAGCGCACCGACGGCCGCTATGCAATCGACGTCTTCCCGGCCTCGCAGCTCGGCAAGGAAGCCGACATCAACCAGGGGCTGACCCTCGGCACGGTTGACATCATCATCTCCGGATCGAGCTTCGCCGCCCGCGAATTCCCGCCGATCGGCGTGACCTACTTCCCGTTCACTTTCCGCGACGCCGATCATCTGCTCGCTTACACCAAGAGCGACAAATACAAGGAGTTGACCGGCGGCTACGAAGAGGCGTCCGGCCATCACATCACGGCGACCACCTACTACGGCACCCGTCACACGACCTCCAACCGGCCGATCGAAAAATGCGCCGACATGCAGGGCCTGAAGATCCGCGTGCCTGATGTGCCGGCCTATCTCGCCATGCCGCGCGCCTGCGGCGCCAACACCGCGCCGATCGCCTTCGCCGAGGTCTATCTCGCCTTGCAGCAGGGCACGGTGGAAGCGCAGGAAAACCCGCTGACGACGATCGACGCCAAGAAGTTCTACGAAGTGCAAAAGCATATTATCCTGACCGGACACATCGTCGACCATCTCAACACGATCGTGTCGCAATCGCGCTGGTCGCAATTGTCGGACGAGGACAAGGCGATCTTCACCGAGGTGATGCAGGAAGCCGCCGCGCGAGCGACAAAGATCATCGTCGATCGCGAGAAGGCCCTGGTTGAGACCTTCAAGGAACGCGGTCTCACCGTCACCGAAGTCGATCGCGCCGATTTCGAAAAGAACGTGATGGAGAAGGTGACGTTCGAGGAGTTCGGCTACCGCAAGGAGGATTGGGAGGCGATCCGCGCCGTCAAATAACCTGCATCAATCCCGGCCCGGCGCGATAAGCGCGTCGGGTCTGTTGAGCCCGCTGTCCCAACGGTGTCCGGAGCTTGCCGATGACCCAAGAGGTCCACACCCAGGTTACCCCCGAAGAACTGGCGCATGCATTCGAGGAAGAAACCGCGCCCGTCGATCTGTCGCGATACGCGGTGGAAGACTGGCTCACGCTCGCCGTGTTCTGGGGCATGTCGTTCTGCGTGTTCCTGCAGTTCTTCACGCGCTACGTCATGAACAACAGTTTTGCCTGGACCGAGGAGATCGCCATCAACTGCCTCGTCGTCGTGGTCTTCCTGGGCTCAGTCATGTGCACACGCACCACGCGCCACATCCACGTCGACGTGCTTTATCATTATCTCCCCGCTGGGGTGGGGCGCTACCTGGCGCTCGCGGTCAATCTGATTACCATTTGCTTCTTCGCCTATATGTCCTGGCTCCTCTGGCGCTATGTCGGGATCGTCCACCGCGAGCGGATGGTCACCATCAACCTGCCGCGCAACGTCGTCTTCTACGCCGTCTTCGCCGGTTTCGTGCTGATGATGCTGCGCGCCATCCAGGTGTTCATCGGCAACATCCGCCGTGGCTACTCGGCGCTGGAGCGCCCCGCCGCGTTCGACGGACTGGGGGAATAGGCCATGCTGCTTCTGATCGGAGCGTTTCTCGTCCTGATGCTGGTCGGCGTGCCCGTCGCTGTGTCGATGGCAGTGTCGTCGCTGCTCTATCTCGTCTTCTATGGCGTGGCGCCCGACATCATTGCCGCGCAGCGCATGATCGCCGGTGTCGAGAGCTTTCCGCTGCTCGCCGTGCCGTTCTTCATCTTCGCCGGCAATCTCATGAACATCGCCGGCGTCACCGGGCGGATCTATTCCTTCGCGCTGGCGCTTGTCGGCTGGATGAAGGGCGGTCTCGCCCAGGTGAACATCATCGGATCGGTGGTCTTCGCCGGTATGTCGGGCGCAGCCCTTGCCGATGCCGCCGGTATCGGCACCATCGAGATCAAGGCGATGCGCGACCACGGCTATCCCGTGGAGGCGGCCGTCGGCGTCACCGCGGCGTCCTCGACGCTCGGTCCGATCTTCCCGCCGTCGCTGCCCTTCGTCATCTACGGCATGATGGCCAACGTCTCGATCGGCGCGCTGTTCATGGCCGGCATCCTGCCCGGCGTCGTCATGACGGTGCTGATGATGGTGACGGTCGCGATCTTCGCCCATCGCCGGGGCTGGGGTTCGGACACGCCATTCAAGTTGAACCGGCTCGCCGCCGCCTCGATCGAGGTGGCCGTCGTATGCTGCTTTCCGCTGGCGGTTTATGTCCTTGTCGAGATGGGACTGTCGCTCAATATTGCCGTTGGCATCGCGCTCGTCGTCCTGATCGCCTGCGACTGGTATTTCGATTTCTCCGCCGTCATGGCGCTCATGACGCCGATCATCCTGATCGGCGGCATGACCATGGGCTGGTTCACGCCGACCGAAGCGGCGATGGCCGCCGTCATCTGGTCGTTGTTTCTCGGGCTCGTGCGCTATCGCACGATGACACTCGCAGCCTTGGCCAAGGCCAGTTTCGACACGATCGAGACGACCGCGTCAGTCCTCTTCATCGTCACAGCAGCGTCGATCTTCGCCTGGTTGCTCACGGTCAGTCAGGCGGCGCAGCTCTTCTCGGTCTTCATCACATCGCTGACCGAAAACAAATGGGTGTTCCTGATCCTGGTGAACATCCTGATGCTGGTAGTCGGCTGTTTCCTCGACACGATCGCCGCTATCACGATCCTTGTTCCGATCCTGCTGCCGATCGTGGTCCTCTACGGGATCGATCCTGTGCATTTCGGTCTGATCATGACGCTTAATCTGATGATCGGTCTCCTCCATCCGCCGCTCGGCATGGTGCTGTTCGTCCTCTCGCGGGTCGCCAAGCTGTCGGTCGAACGTACGACCATGGCAATTCTGCCCTGGCTCGTCCCGTTGATTGTCGCGCTGATCCTGATCACCTTCATCCCCGCCATCACGCTGTGGCTGCCGACGCAAATGGGACTGATCCGATGACCGACAGCGCAGTCGCCGCGACGCTGTTCGGCCCCGAGGATCTGCGTGTCGTCGAGCATCCGCTCGGCCCCCTCGCGCCGGGAATGGTGCGCGTGCGTTTCGGCGCAGGCGGCATCTGCGGTTCGGACCTGCATTATTTCCGTCATGCGCGGACCGGCGATTTTGTCGTCAAATCGCCGCTCGTGCTTGGCCACGAGGTCGCCGGAGAGATTGTCGAAATCAGCGCGGACGCGCCCGGACTTGCCGTCGGTGATCGCGTGGCAGTCAACCCGTCGCGCTGGTGCGGACAATGCGCCCGATGCGCCGAGGGCCGCGCCAATCTCTGCGAAAACATCTATTTCATGGGCTCGGCTTCGAAAACGCCGCATATGCAGGGCGGTTTTGCCAGCGTGTTCGATGCCACGCCGGCGCAATGCGTCAAGGTTCCGCATTCTATCGCCTATCAGGCCGCGGCACTCGCCGAACCACTCGCGGTCAGCCTGCACGCGGTGGCGCGGGCCGGCGACATTGCCGGCCGCAACGTCATCCTGTTCGGCGCCGGCCCGATCGGGCTCCTGACAATGCTCGCCGCCGGACTCAAGGGATGTGGCGAGCTCACCGTCGTCGACATAGCAGAGGCGCCACTCGCCTTCGCCAGCAAGCTTGGAGCAAACAGGACAATCGACCTGTCCAGCGGCGACGACGAACTCAAGGCGCTCGCGTCCAACAGGGCGATCGATGTCGCCTTCGAGATTTCAGGCACGGCAGCGGGCCTCGCGGCGGCGATCGACAGCGTTCGGCGCGGCGGCACGGTCGTTCAGGTCGGCAATCTGCCGGGTGGTCAGATTCCGGTGGCGGCCAACGCGGTGATGGCCAAGGAAATCAATCTGCACGGCACGTTTCGTTTCGACGCGGAATTCGATCAGGCGGTCGATCTCATCGTCGGCGGAGATATAGACGTCCTGAAGCTGGTGACCGCCGAACGCCCCCTCTCCTCGGCCCGCGATGCCTTTCGCCTGGCTGCCGACCGCTCACAGAGCGTCAAGGTGGTGCTGACCGCCGACTGAGGAGTTTTTCCCCGGGCCTCCCACCAGCTGTTATCAACCGTTGCAGTCTCAGCGCGCCGGCCCGGTTTCCTTCCTGTCTGCCTGCTTACGCGCCCGCGCAAACTGCAGCCCGGCGACCCCGGCGGTCGCAGCGAGCGCCAGGCCGATCGGAATGAGGCTCGAGGGCTGGTCGGCCTTTCTGAGCACCGCCACCACGTCATATCCGACATCCAGCCCGATGCGCTTGGCGTAGGAGCCGAAATCGACATTGCTGATCAACAGCGCGTCGCCCGCTTGCGTGATGGTAAGTCCAATGCCGCGCAGGCGCTCCAGCGCCTCGCCCGGCTCCCCGAGCGGCACATTGACCGTTTTGCGTACATCTTCGCCCATGAGATCGACACCCTCGACGACGAAATTGATGCGGCCATCCGCCGGCGTCTGCGCGACCGCCGACAGGAACTCGCTCGCCGGCAACTCCTCGTAAGGCGGCGACACCTGGTTGAGCCACCAGTCCGGCCGAAACAGCGTGAAGCAGATGAGAAGCAGGGCCGCACTTTCCCAAAGCCGGCTTTTCGTCACGAACCAGTTCATTGTCGCTGCCGAAAACAGCAGGATGGCGATCAATGAGACCGTCGCCACCCAGATCGTCTGGGGCCAGGTGTCGACTCCGATCAGCAGGATCGCCGGATTGAAGATGAAGACGAACGGCAGGATCGCCGTGCGCAGCGAATAGAGCGCGCCCTGGAAGCCGGTGGCGATCGGGTCTTCCTTGGAAATCGCCGCCGCAGCGAAGGCCGCCAGCCCGACGGGCGGGGTGATGTCGGCCATGATGCCGAAGTAAAAGACGAACAGGTGGACCGCGATCAGCGGGATCGGCAGTCCGGCCTGCGCACCGAGATCGACCACCACCGGCGCCATCAGCGTCGCCACGAGGATGTAGTTTGCGGTGGTCGGAATACCCATGCCGAGCACAAGGCTGATCGCGGCGATGAGGATCAGCATCAGGATGACGTTGCCGCCGGAGATGAACTCGACGAGTTCCGTCATCATGAGGCCGAGACCGGTCAGCGTTATCGTGCCGACGACGATGCCGGCGGTGGCCGTGGCGATACCGATGCCGATCATGTTGCGGGCGCCGAGCGCCAGCCCGTCGATCAGGTCGTCCCAGGCAGCACGCACTGAGGCGGCGAGGTTTTCGTTACGGAATACCGCCATCAGCGGCTTGCGGGTGGCAACAATACCGAGGATCGACAGGGTCGCCCAGAACGCCGAGAGGCCTGGCGACATCTGCTCGACCATCAGGCACCACAGAAGCACCGCGATCGGGATGAGGAAATCGAGCCCGGTCCGCGTGACGTCCCAGGCGCGCGGCAGTTCCAGGATTGGCGCGTTCGGATCGTCGAGTGCGAGGTCCTGATAGCGGGAGGAATACCAGACCGAGGTGACGTAGAGAGCTACGCCGGCGATCGCGAGCACCGGCGGCGCGGTCCCACCGAAGACGGCCTGGATAGCAACGATGCCGTAATAGACGATACAGACTGCGAGAACGCTGCCGGACAGTCCCAGCCCCATCCGCAACATCCGTTCTCTTGCTGGCGTCGGACGCTGCGGGATCGTCTTCAGGCCCATCTTTATCGCTTCGAGATGCACCATGTAGAGCAGCGCGAGATAGGAGAAGACCGCCGGCAACAGTGCGTGCTTGACGATCTCCGAATAGGGAATGCCGACATATTCGACCATCAGGAAGGCGGCGGCGCCCATGACCGGCGGCATGATCTGGCCGTTGATCGAGGCTGAAGCCTCGATGGCGCCCGCCTTGACGCCGGAAAGGCCGGTGCGCTTCATCAGCGGGATGGTGAAGATGCCGCCTGAAACCACATTGGAGACGGACGAGCCGGACACGACGCCGTTGAGAGCCGATGAGACCACGGCGACTTTCGCCGGGCCGCCGCGCAGATGGCCGAGCAGCGCGATGGAGATCTGCATCATCCAGTTGCCGGCGCCTGCCTTTTCCAGAAGCGTACCGAACAGGACGAAGAGAAACACGAAGCTCGTCGACACACCAAGTGCAATCCCGAAGACGCCTTCGGTGGTCAGCCATTGATGGTTGAGAAACTTGTTGAGCGATGCGCCGCGATGCTGAATCACGTCCGGCATGTACTGGCCGGCAAAGGTGTAGAAGATGAAGACACATGCCACGACCACCATTGGAAGGCCGAGCGCGCGGCGCGTCGCTTCGAGGAGCAACAGGATGCCAACTGTGCCGGTAACGAGATCGAGCGTGGTTGGCTGGCCGGGCCGTCCGGAAAGCTCGACGTAGAAGAGAAAGAGATAGGAGCCGGCAAACCCCCCGACCGCGGCCAGCACCCAGTCGAGCAGCGGCACACGATCGCGGGGCGAGGATCTCAGCGCCGGATAGGCGAGGAACGTCAAGAACAGCGCGAAGCCGAGGTGAATGGCGCGCGCTTCCGTATCATTAAGGATGCCGAAGCCGAACACGAACGGCAACGGCGAAGCGTACCAGAGCTGGAAAAGCGACCAGGCAACTGCAACCCAGAGCAGGATTCGAGCGACTGTTCCGCTCGGATGCCGGCCACCCGTATCAGCCTCCGCGACCAGTTGCTCGAGTTCTTGGAGATCGACGCTGGCCGGTTGTGCCTTCACTTCGCTCAATGACGCCTCCTGTTGCGGATGGGTCCGGCGGGTCCGCTGGATCCGCCGGGCCGTCGTCAGATCACGAAGCCTACTTCAGCCAGCCCTTCTCCTTGAAGTATTTTTCAGCGCCCGGATGCAGTGGCGCGGAATTTCCTTCCGACACCATCTTGGCCGGATCGAGATTGGCAAAGGCCGGATGCAGCGACTTGAACTCGTCGAAATTTTCGAACACCGCCCTGGTCAGCTGATAGACGCTCTCGTCAGGAACCTTGGCCGAGGTGACCAGCGTGGCGAGCACCCCGAAAGTCTCGGTATCGTCGGGATTGTTGGCGTAGAGCCCGCCCGGGATCACCGCCTTGGCGTAGTAGGGATTTTCTGCGACCAGCTTGTCTACGACTTCTCCGGTCAACGGCACCAGCTTGGCAGCGCAGGTAGTGGTCGGATCCTGGATGTTCGCGGAGGGATGGCCGACGCCGTAGAAGAACCCGTCGATCTTGCCGTCGCAGAGAGCCGGGCCGTGCTCGTCAGCCTTCAACTCCGATGCGAGCGAAAAGTCGGCCAACGTCCAGCCCATCGCGCCGAGCAGACGTTCCATGGAAGCGCGTGTCCCGGAACCGGGATTGCCGACGTTGAAACGTTTACCCTTGAAGTCCTCGAATTTCGTCACGCCGGCATTCGGATGCGCCAGGACCGTGAACGGCTCCGGATGGATCGAGAAAACCGCACGCAGGTCGGTATGGGCGCCGCCGTCCTTGAATGATTCCAGCCCCTTGTAGGCGTTGTACTGGACGTCGGACTGCGCCATGCCGAAGTCGAGTTCGCCTTCCTTGATCGTGTTCACGTTGAATGCCGATCCGCCGGTCGATTCCACCGAGCAGCGGATGCCATGCGTCTTACGATCCTTGTTGAGCAGGCGGCAGATAGCGCCGCCGGCGGCATAATAGACGCCGGTGACGCCACCGGTCCCGATGGTAACGAAATTCTGCTGCGCCATTGCGCTGGCCGAAAACAGCAGCGCGGCCGACAAGGCGGCGATCTGCGCTCCGTGGCGTGCAGTTCGGGCATGTTTCATCTGGTTCTCCCTTGGTACTTTGCGTGCCGTCGCGCCGTCCGGTGTTTTAGTGTCAAGGCACGTCGATGCATGCTACGATTGTTGCGCTTTATCAATCAAGGGAAATGCTTGTTACAATGAATACGCGGGAGATGGGTTTCGACGCGCTTCTGGCGCGCATATTGACCGAACTCCCCGACCTGAGCTCAGAACTGCGCAAGGCGGCGCGATTCCTGGTCGATCATCCAGACGAGGTGGCGCTGGTTTCCATGCGGGTTCTGGCCGCGCGATCAGAGGTGACACCGACGACCTTCGTGCGATTGGCGCGGCGGCTGGGCTTCGGTGACTGGGCGGCGCTGCGCAAGCCGTTCGAGGACCGGCTGCGCTCCGGCAAGGCGCCTTTCGCGGCAAGGGCCGATGCGCTTGTCAAGCGCGGGTCGGAGGCGATTTTCGCTGAATCGCTGAGGACGACCGTTGCCAATCTGGCGGCGGCCGAAGCGGCCAATGGCAGCGAAGAAATAGCAACGGCTTGCGCGATACTGGAGAAGGCTCAGCGCATACGTGTCGCCGGGTTCCGAAGCTGCCGCGCGCCCGCCCACGCGCTCGTCTACCTCTGCCGGATGTTTCGGCGCGACGTCACGCTGCTCGGCGGCGACGGCGGTGCGATGGAGGCGGAACTCGCAGCGCTTGGAAAGAGGGAAGCGGTCGTCGCGATCGGCTTTTCGCCCTATTCGCGTGAACTCGGGCCGGTGATGGAGGCTGCGCAACGACACAGCGTTCCGATTGTCGCGATCGTCGACAGCATGGCTGCTCCGATCGCGCGGCATGCCGACGTTACCTTGCGATTCTCTACCGACAGCCCGTCCTTCTTCCCGTCGGTAGCCGCAGCTATGGCTATCGTGGAAGCGCTGGCTGCAACGATGCTGGCGCGCAGCGGGCCGGCCGCCGCGGCTCGTGTCAGGGAGACGGAACTGGAGTTACAGGCGTTCGGGGCCTATCTGCCGGAATGAGGGGCGCTGGCGCTATGCCACCGCAGCGTCTATCGCGTCGCCGAGTCGTTCGACAATCGCGTCGATTGCTGCGGCGTCTACGATGAATGGCGGCGCAAGCAGCACATGATCGCCGCGCACGCCGTCGATCGTGCCTCCCGCGGGATAGACGAGCAGTCCGCGCGCCATTGCCTCGCGCTTGATCTTCGCATTGAGCTTCAGCTTCGGGTCAAAGGGCGCCTTGGTCGAGCGATCCTCGACCAGTTCCACACCCATGAAAAGGCCGCGCCCGCGAATGTCGCCGATATGGGCATGGTTGCCGAACCGCTCGCCCAGTCGCTGCGAAAGATGTGCTCCCATCGCCCGAACATTGGCGAGCAGATCGTCGCGAGCGATCACCTCCTGGACGGCAAGAGCCGCCGCGCAGGCCATCGGGTGGCACATATAGGTGTGGCCGTGCTGGAAGAAGCCGGAGCCTTCGGCGAAAGCGTCGAAGATGCGGCGTGAAAGCAGCACCGCACCAATAGGCTGGTAGCCTCCACCGAGGCCTTTGGCTATTGTCATCAGGTCGGGCGCGACACCGTCCTGCTCGCAGGCATGCAGCGTCCCGGTGCGGCCCATGCCGCACATCACCTCGTCGAGGATGAGGAGCACACCGTAGCGGTCACAGATTTCGCGGATGCGCCTGAAATAGCCGGGAACGGCGGGCACCGCCCCTGCTGTCGCGCCGACGACAGGTTCCGCGACGAAGGCCATGACGGTGTCCGGACCGAGTTCGAGAATTTTGTCTTCGAGCGCCTGGGCGGCGCGCAGGCCGTAGGCCTCCTCACTCTCACCGGCCTCCTGGTAGCGGTAGGCATAGCATGGCTCGATGTGGTGCGTGTTGATCAGCAACGGGCGGAATTGGGCACGGCGCCACTCATTACCCCCTGCAGCGAGAGCGCCGAGCGTGTTGCCGTGATAGCTCTGTCGACGGGCAATGACGTTTCGCCGCTCGGGCTTGCCAGTCTCGACGAAAAACTGCCGTGCCATCTTGAGCGCCGCCTCCACCGCTTCCGAGCCGCCGGACACGAAATAGGCGTGGCTAATACCTTGTGGCGCCCCGGAGACGAGCTTGTCGGCCAATGTCTCGGCCCGCTCGTTGGTGAAAAAGCTGGTGTGGGCATAGGCGAGCTTGTCGGCCTGTGCGTGGAGCGCGGCCGTCACGTCGGGATGGCTGTGGCCGAGGCAGGAAACCGCCGCGCCGCCTGACGCGTCGATATAGGCGCGGCCATCGCGGTCGAAGAGTTCGATACCCTTGCCGCCTATCGCGGCGGGCAGGGTCGCATGGATCTGGCGATGCAGGATGTGTGTCATGCTTTCCTCGATTGACGATGGCGCGGTTTGGAGCGACCCTATCATGCAACATACGTTACATAGTGCGCAATACTGAAACAATTGGACTGCACCTATGACTGTCGACAGGGACGTGACCGGCCCCGGACTTATCGCGCCGACCGCAATCGCCGTTGCGCCGAATGGTGGACGGCGTGGCAAGGAAGACCACCCTGCCCTGCCGATCGGCCCCCAGGAACTGGCCCGGACCGCCGCCGCCTGCCTTGAGGCGGGCGCCGCTATGATCCATGCGCATGTCCGCGATCGCGACGGCGGCCATTTGCTCGACGCGCACGCTTATCGCGAGACGATGAAAGCGATACGCGATGCGGTGGGCGAGCGGCTGATCATCCAGATCACCAGCGAAGCGGTCGGCCGATACCAGCCCGCCGAGCAGATGGCGGTGGTGCGCGCTACCCGCCCTGAGGCGGTTTCACTGGCGCTGCGCGAACTGGTGCCAGACGCTGCCCATGAGAACGCTTTCGCGGAGTTCCTGTGGTGGCTGAAGTGCGAGCGGATCGCCCCTCAGATGATCCTCTACGCGCCCGAAGAGGCTTCGGCCCTAGCCGCCATGCAGCAGCGCGGGCTGGTGCCTTTCGATGGCATCCCGGTGCTCTATGTGCTCGGCCGCTACACGCCAGGCCAGGTTTCGCGACCGGCCGATCTGCTTCCCTTCCTTGCGCATGACCGCCCGCGCTTCGCGCACTGGATGGTCTGCGCCTTCGGTCGGGAAGAAACCGCTTGCGTTACGGCCGGTGCGCTGCTGGGCGGTCATGCCCGCGTCGGCTTCGAGAACAATTTTACTCTGGCCGACGGTACAACCGCCAAGGACAATGCTGCGCTCGTAACGGCGACCAAAGGCGCGCTGACTGCTTGCGGCGTCAGGACCGCCCAAGCCGACGACCTGCGCGCCGCTTGGTCGATCCAGCGTTAACCCCCGCCCGCACGCGTTGAACGGCCTCGTCGGTTCGTCACACTTGTCAAAAATCTCTTCGCTACGCTACAACCAAACTCTTTGGCTGACGTTAAGGTTGCAATGGGCGCTGGGGAGGCCTTTATGCAGACATACCTCGTCGAACAAATGGAGGGCGATGACGTGATCGCGGTGCGCATCATCAACGCGCCGAGCCCATTCAAAGCCGCCGCTATGTCGACAGATCGACGTGTTACCCTCCGAACGTGGGAAAAGGATTGGATCCGAGTAACCGACGAGAACCGGGGACATATCTTTGCATACTGCTTTGTCTCCGACGGAGACTCCGACACCAGCGAGCGTGGCCCGACAAAAGCACCAGGTAAACCAAGAAAAGCCCAAAAAAACTGATCAGAGAGCCGGGTAAGCTCAAACCACGGATCTTTGCTCCTAGCTGTATCGCGCTAATTTCCTGACGACTTCGCGACCACTGACAGCGGGGCGCCTACTGCCACGCCGATTATCGCCCAGGACCGCGACAGCACGAAAAAAGCCAATAGCGGCGGCGCTGGCCGGTTGGCAGGCGCGATCGCCTGTGCGCCGTGAGCCTCCTGTCGACGCGAAGCGTCCGCAGCACGAGATGACGCCAAAGTGAGCAACCGCGGCCGTTTGGCGAAGATCGCGGCATCATCAGAATGATCGATGAAAAGATTTCGGCCGGGGGCGATAAGTGACCTTAATCTTAGCGTGAGCCACTCATGTCTCCGGCATATTTGGGATCAGAAAAGGCACGTCTGGATCTTGGGGCGGATTGTCAGCCAGCGGCCTCCCGCAGGTGGTCGAACGTCCCGGATTACGCACTTGATCAGGGCGGTCCTGTACTGCGCCCTCATCAACGCATGGGCGTCGATTTTGCGAACGTTACCGTCTTCGATCACCTGAGAGACGTCACCAAGCAATATCCCAACAAACTCGCGATCAGCGACGGCGCCACTCGTCTGACGTATTCCCAGCTTTTCCAAGCCGTCGAGATGTTGTCCCACCGTATTGCGGCCGTCGTTCCCAACGGGCAGGCGATCGGAATCCTTCAGGCCAACTCGGCCTGGTACCCGGTGGCTATCTTGGCGAGCATGGCGGTTGGGCGGCCTTCCGTGCCACTCAACTCGAGAGATCCCTACTCGCGAACCAATGAGATTGTTGTTGCGGCGCGGCTCTCGGCGGTCATAGGCGATGGCAATGTTCGCCCTGTCGGTTTGGCTCAGGATGTCCACTGGATTGATGCGACTACCAGCATCACGCCGCAAGTGCAGCCGATACCCCAGTCCTGTTCCGTCTCGGTCGACGCGCCCGCGATAGTACTCTACACCTCAGGCAGCACTGGCCATCCCAAAGGCGTCGTCAACAGCCAGCGCAGCCTGCTGTGGCGGGTTCAGCAGTATGTCGACGCATGCCACATCAATTCGGATGATGTTTTCCTGCCCTTGACCGCGCCCGCCACGATCGCCGGTTGCCGGGAGGTTCTCGCTGCCGTTCTGACCGGCGCCACCTTGCATCTCGCCGAGCTCGAAGCCATCGGCCTGCGGGCGGTCCAACGCCTAGTAGAATCCGAAGGCGTGACGGTGACCTATCTGGTTCCGGCCTTGCTCCGCGCACTCATGGCGGACAAACCTGCTGACGCCTTCCGCTCGCTCCGAGTGGCCCGGATCGGAGGAGAGACGGTGTCATGGACCGATATCGCCCTGCTGCGCAAGGTCGTTTCGAGCACTTGCCTCATCCAGATCGGTTACTCGTCAACCGAGACCACAGGGTCGCAATGGTTCTTACCGCAGGACTGGCCGGAGGGAGGCGCCTCGGTTCCGGTTGGCTGGCTGCTTCCAGGAATCGCGTTCGCGATTGTCGACGAAAGAGGCCGCCGCGTTCAGCCGGGCAAGAGCGGAGAGCTCCTGATAAGAAGCCCCTATGTCCTGCTTGGCCATTGGGAGAACGGCGCCGTCGTGCCGGCGGAATCGGATCCGGATGAGCCGGATCTTCGGATCTTCGCGACGGGTGACCTCGTCCAACTTGACAGTCATGGCCTGTTGCGGATCGTCGGACGTAAGGGGCGCCAGATAAAGATCAATGGTCGGCCTATCGAGCCTGCCGAACTCGAACGGGTGTTGCGTAACGCGCCTGACGTGGAGGATGCCGTTGCAATCGTGACGGCGGCAAATGAGCTTGTTGCATTCGCCATTCCCCAGCCATGGGCGGGGCCAGGCTTTTCGGACGAGCTTCGCCAGCTTGTCAGAACGAAGCTGCCGCCGCCGCTGTGTCCCTTGTGGCTCCACACGATCGCCGGGATTCCGCATCTGCCGGGTGGCAAGGTCGACATGGCTACGCTTGCGGAGATCGATCTTTCAGCCAGGAAGATCGCCCCGGCCGTGCAGCCGTCCAATACGAGCGAGCCGACCGTCCACCGGATAGTGCAGCATGCCTGGAACAATATCCTCAATACACGCGTCGCCGCAGGCCGCTGGGATGACGCAGGCGGAGATTCGCTGAAGCTGCTTCAATGCGTCATGGAAATCGAAAGCGCCATCGGCCAGGAACTCAGTCTCGAGGGCTTCACGGTCGGTATGAGCGCGGACGAAATGGTCAAGGCGGTTGTGTCGGCACAAGCAGGCGACCAGCCCGCGCGCGCGCAGGCGCACGACGCGCCGATTCTTTTCCTGTTCCCGGGCTCGGTCGGCTATGGCCCGAGCCTCGCTGCCTTTGCAGCCGCGATGGGCAAGGTCGCCCGAGTAGCCCCCATCAGGTACCCCGCCCTGGCTATGATATTGCGCGGCCAAAACACCGTCGCCAACATGGCCGACGCCGCCGTCGAGCAGATCCGCCGCGCCCAGCCTGCGGGTCACGTACGACTTCTCGGCCATTCACTCGGTGGCGCCGTCGCGTTCGAAGTCGCGGCGCGGCTGCTGGCCGCGGGGCGAACTGTGAAGTTCCTGGGAATCCTCGACACGAGTCTCCTCGGCGAGCGGAGCACCTATTGGGGGATGATTGTCCGCACATACCAGCGAATCCGGACCAACCGGGTGACCGCTGACCGGATGGTCTGCCGCTTCCTTGCAAAAGTCGCTGTCAAAACGGGCTTCGAGGCGCAGCTCGCCCGCGTCCTCGATCGCTATGCCCAGGACGAGTTCAACGCGACGAGTTTCAGAACCAAACTGGAACTGCAGGGGCAGTTGCGGGGGCGAGCTTTCTACCAGTGGTTGGCGATACCCAGACCGACGCTGCCGATCACTGCAATCCTCTTCCGCTGCGCTCGGCCCAATATGCCTCTGGCCATAGGGTGGGATGGCGCTTTCGCGCGTCTGGATGTGATTCCGGTCGTTGGCAGTCACTTCGACATGGTCACAGAGCCCTACCTCGCGACCAACCGCCCACTCATCGAGAATGCGTTGAAGCAAACCTATTCTGCGGCTGAGCTTCGCAAACGGGAGTACAGACCATCGACTTGATTTCACAATTCAGCATGGGCACGCTGGTGCTCGACGCTCGCGCGGAGGTCGATCGCATCGTTCAGATCCTGCGCGAGCAGGTTTTTGGCACGCTGCGGCGTCGTGGCGTGGTTGTCGGCCTCTCCGGGGGTATCGACAGTTCCGTTGTCGCATCGTTGTGCGCACGCGCGTTCGGGAAAGACAAGGTCTTGGGGATATTCATGCCGGAGCGCCATTCCTCCGGCGATTCGCTAAGGCTTGGCCGCAGCGTCGCAGCCCAGCTTGGCATCGATACGATCCTGGAGGACCTAGCACCAGCACTTGAGGCCGTCGGCGCCTATCGCCGACAGATCGAAGCGATCCAGACGGTCGTTCCCCAGTATGGCGACGGCTGGAAATGCAAGCTCGTGCTCGCGTCGGTTCTCGAGAGCAACGGTCTCAACATCACACGCCTCACGGTTCAGGATCCCGAGGGCAAGACCGATACGGTGCGTCTGTCGCCGGCAGCCTATCTGCAGATCGTTGCTGCAACCAACTACAAGCAGCGCCTGCGCAAGATGACCGAGTACTACCATGCGGACCGCCTCAATTATGCCGTAGCAGGTACGCCAAACCGCCTGGAGCATGACCAAGGCTTTTTCGTCAAGCAGGGCGACGGAATTGCCGATCTGATGCCAATCGTCCACCTCTACAAGACCCAGGTCTACCAGCTGGCTGAATACCTTGGGGTGGATGAAGAGATCCGGCGGCGGCCGCCGACCACGGACACTTTCTCCATGGCCCAGAGTCAGGAGGAATTCTATTTCGCGCTGCCTTATCATCTGATGGATCTGTGCCTCTACGGCTTGAACCACGGAATTTCTGTCGACGAGGTCGCCGCAGCTGCCGGCCTCACCGCGACCCAGGTTCAGAAAGTCTTCAAGGACATCGACAGCAAACGGCGTGCCGCACGTTATCTTCACGCACGGCCTTTGCCGACCACTGCCATGGGCGAGGGCTGACCGGATGTGCGGCATCGCCGGAATCATCTCGCTAAGCGCCTACGCGGCGCCTCCTTCGCGGGAGGCACTGATGCGCATGGTGGGCGCACTCGCGCATCGCGGTCCTGACGAGCGCGGCCTCTACCGCGACAAACGCGCGGGATTGGCGCATGCCCGCCTGTCCGTCGTCGATCTCTCCAACGGCCAGCAGCCACTCGCGGACGCGGGCGACACGACGTGGATCGTCTTCAACGGCGAGATCTTCAACTACCTCGAGCTGCGTGAAAAATTGATCGCCCTCGGCCACCGCTTCCGCACCCATAGCGACACAGAGGTCATCGTCCATGCCTATCGCGCGTGGGGCGAGGCTGCCTTCGAGCGGATGAACGGGCAATGGGCGGTCGCAATCTGGGACTCGGTCGCGGGTCGTCTCGTGTTATCGCGCGATCGGTTTGGCATCTGCCCCTTGCATTTCTGCGAGCATGGGGGGCGCCTTTACTTTGCCAGCGAAGTGAAAGCCATTTTCGCGGCCGACATGAATATACCCCGTGCCTTCGATTCAGCCGGCATCGATCAGACTTTCACGCTCTGGACAGTCGTCCCGCCGCAAGGCGTATTTCAGGGGATCAGCGAACTCACCCCAGGGCACGTCCGCATTTACGAAAGTGGCACCGTTCGCGAGCGGGCCTTCTGGAAGCCTTGCTATCCCGAAATTTCCGATCCCCGCCGTGGAGAATTCACCGGCTCGCTCGACGACGCGGTGGACGAGGTGCGCGGCGCCCTGGAGGCTGCGACGGCGCTCAGGATCGTGCAGGCCGACGTGCCGGTCGGCTGCTATCTGTCGGGCGGGCTCGACAGCTCGCTAGTCGCCACGCTGGGAAGGCGCTACGCGGGCGAGCGGTTCCAGACCTTCTCCCTGCGTTTCGCCGACGCCGAGTATGACGAGACCCGTTTCCAGCGCCTGGTCGCCGGCGCGACCGGGAGCGAGCACCATGAGGTGGTGGTTTCGCGCAGCGACATCGCCGAGATCTTTCCCGAGGTGATCTACCACACAGAGCGTCCAATCCTGAGGACAGCGCCTGCGCCGCTGTTCCTGCTCTCTAGGCTGGTGCGAAAACACGGTATCAAGGTCGTGCTGACCGGCGAAGGAGCTGACGAAATGTTCGCTGGCTATGACCTGTTCCGCGAAGGCAAAGTTCGCCGCTTTTGGGGACGCCAGCCCGCATCGACACGACGCTCACGGCTGCTGGAGCGCCTGTATCCCTATCTCAGCCGCTCGCCGGTACATCAGCAAGCAATGGCGCGCCAGTTCTTCGGGCGCGATATCCAGGCCTATGACACGCCCGGCTTTGCGCATGACACACGCTGGCGCACCACCAGCGCCATCAAGCGATTGTTCTCCGCCGACATGCGCGCCGAGTCCGAGCGCCTCAATGCCGTGCCCGAGCTGATCGCCCGCCTGCCCGCGGAGTTTTCGCGATGGGGCTCGCTCGCGCAGGACCAGTATATCGAGATCCAGACGCTGATGTCGGGATACCTGCTTTCTTCGCAAGGGGACAGGATGCTCATGGCCCACTCCGTCGAGGGGCGCTTCCCGTTCCTGGACGATGAACTCGTGACGCTCGCGAATTCGCTTCCGGCTGCCTACAAGCTGCGCGTCCTCGACGAAAAGCACGTGTTGAAGCGGGTAGCGGAACCGATCGTGCCGTCCGAAATCGTGGCCCGCAAGAAGCAGCCGTACCGAGCGCCCAACGCGCTCTGCTTCGTTGCCGACGATGCTCCGGCCTATGTCCGCGAAGCGCTTTCGGAGACGGCGCTGCGCGAGGCAAACGTTTTCGATCCGAAGTCGGTCACGCGCCTGCTGGACAAGTGTCGAGCCAGGGCGAGCGACGGCGATCTGTCCAACTCCGACAACATGGCGCTGGTCGGCGTGCTGTCGACCCAGCTTCTTCACCAGCAGTTTGTCGCAAGCCATCCCGGTGGGGTCCGCCTGGGCGAGCTCAGCGTCGACGTTGAGCGCGAGCATCGCGAAGAGGTGCTGGCATGATGCATGGCGCCGTACCACTGCTGCATGACTACCTCACCCACGCCGCCAGCCGGGTCTGTGAGAAGGTGGCGCTGGTGTGCGGAGGGCAACGTGTCACCTATGGCGAGCTCGAAGCGCGCTCGAACGCCATCGCGCAACATCTGGCCGCGTCTGGGGTTGCACGCGGAGATCGCGTGATGATCTTCGCCGACAACACTGTCGAGACGGTCGTCGGCTTCTGGGCCGTGCTCAAGGCGAACGCCGTGGTGTGCATCGTCAATCCGCTCACCAAGAGCGACAAGCTTGATTACCTGCTCAACGATTGCCGACCGACGGCACTGATCACGGACAGGCACCTGCACTCGATCTTTAGCGGGCCGGCACGCAACTGCCCGTCATTGCGCCGGGTGATCGTCTCCGGGCCGATCATCGACGCCGAGCTGACAGGATTGCCGCACGCCGTGCGTTGGGACAGCGTGGTCGCCGCCGATGGTAGCGTACCGCCGGCGCGCCGGTGCATCGATATCGATCTCGCTGCCATCATCTACACATCTGGATCGACAGGCGAACCCAAGGGCGTGATGCTGACGCACAGGAACATGACTGCCGCCTGCACGTCGATCGCTTCATACTTGAAGCTGTGCGAAGACGAGGTGATCCTCAACGTTTTGCCTCTCGCCTTCGATTACGGCCTGTACCAGATGATCATGGCGTTTCGCACTGGCGCTCGGCTGGTGCTTGAACGCTCGTTCGCTTTCCCGGCGCAGATCCTCGGGTTGATCAAGGAGGAGAGGGTGACAGGTTTTCCCGGCGTGCCGACCATCTTCGCCGCACTCTCGGATCTCAAGTCGCTGAAAGACCATGATTTTTCGAGCATTCGCTACGTCACGAACACTGCGGCTGCCCTGCCGCTCAAGCACATTCTCATGCTGCAGGACCTGTTTCCGGACGCGCGCATCTATTCAATGTATGGCCTCACCGAATGCAAGCGCTGCACCTATCTGCCGCCGGAAGACCTTGAGCGAAAGCCATTGAGCGTCGGCGTCGCCATCCCGAACACGGAAATGTGGATTGTCGACGAGCATGACAAGCCGGTCGGTCCTGATGTCGTTGGCCAACTCGTCATCCGCGGGGCGACGGTGATGAAGGGCTATTGGGGTAAGCCGGAAGCCACGGCCAGAAAACTCAAACCCGGCCCGTTGCCGGGCGAGCAGGTCTTGTACACCGGCGACTACTGCCGGATGGACGCGGAAGGCTACCTCTACTTCATCGGTCGCGGCGATGAGATCATAAAATCGCGAGGAGAGAAGATAGCGCCGAAGGAGGTGGAAAACGCGCTGCTGGATGTTCCGGGTGTGCGGGAAGCCGCGGTCATCGGCGTTCCGGACGAGTTGCTCGGACAAGCTGTGAAAGCCTTCGTCGTGATCGAGCAAGGAAGAATCGTCGGCGAAAAGCAGTTGCAGAAAGAATGCCAGAGACGATTGGAAAATTTCATGGTTCCGAAGTCCATCGTGATCGTACCCAGCCTACCGATGACAGACACGGGCAAACTCAAAAAAACGGCCCTGTCATGAGGCGGTTTCTGGATGAAATTGATCAGCATTCATCTTTAGTATCAGTATCGGAGGAGGATTCAATGTTGTCTACCAAGGATAGAGCCGAGACCTGCAAGGACCAGATTCGCGCTTTCCTGGCGTCGAATTTCTACATAGCCGACGCGGATGCTCTGGAGAGCAATACGTCCCTTCTCGACCAAGGCATCGTCGACTCGACAGGGGTACTCGAGGTTATCGGCTTTATCGAGGAGACCTTCGGCATCACCGTGGAAGACAGCGAACTCCTGCCGGAGAACCTCGATTCTATCCAAGGAATTGCGCAATATGTTCTCCGCAAGCAAAACTGATTGCCGACATCTGCCTAGCGTTGTTTTACGCCGCCGACGGCGCCACCGAGCCTGCCGCAGTCGCGGCACGGCTCACGCTTGCGACGTGGTATGTCCCACAACCACCCTGCCCTCGCCGGCTTCGTTCGTGACCGCGCGGATGTTCTCGTAAGCCTTGGAACGCTCCAGCAGACTGATGACCTGCCGGTCCTGGCCGAGGCCGACCTCGAAGAGCAGGATGCCTCCGCGCCGCAAGTAACGCGGCGCGTCCTTGATCACCCGCATATGGATGCTCAGGCCGTAGGGGCCGGCCGCAAACGCTTCACGCGGCTCAAGCTCCGTCAGATGCGCGCGGTCGCCCTCAAGCCGCTTTTCCGAAATGTAGGGCGGATTGCAGACGATCACGTCCATCGTACCATCAAGCTCCAAGCCCGAGAAAGCACTGAACAAGTCGCCCTGAAGCACGGACACGCGATCCGCCATGCCGTGATGGGCGACGTTGCGGCGCGCGACTTCGACGCATCCATCGGTAAGATCGCTCGCCCAGACACGCGCGGTGGGAGCGTATTGCGCGATGGCGCACGCCAGATTGCCGGCCCCGCAGCACATATCGACGACGCGTGGCGCAGGCAGGTTCATTTGACTCAGAACATCAAGAGCGGTCGTGCCAAGCAACTCCGTCTCCGGCCGGGGAACGAGCGCACCGGGCGCGATGAGCAACTCCAGCCCCATGAAGGTGGTGCGGCCTTTGCTGTAGGCTTCGGCGACACTGATCTCTTCGCTCATGACAGACCCGCCTTCCTGACATTGCCGGTGCTGTTGTCCGACAATTCCGCCCCAACTAAGTGTATCCCAAATTCATTAAATTCTCGATGGGCAAATCGAAAAACACTCGCCGCCCTAAGGTTTGAAGACATGATGCAACAAAAGGTGATCATGAGCCTCTCATCTGTCGCATGATTGGGAATATTGTCTCATCATTGGAAATATCCGGGCTCCCGGCCCGGTTATCCCCAGCCTTGCAAAGCGAATTCCCGAATTCTCGGTCCTGCGTCACGATTTTGCTACATTTTAATCAAAAGGCACATACGTAAGCAAAGCGTAATGTTTCAGTAGCTAACGGAAAGCAGCCGCTTCCCGCAAGGCAAGAGGGTTTACCCATCATCGACATGACCAACACGTTCGCGCGGCAATTTCGCACGAAAGATCGCAGATCATGAAGTCAACGCAAGGGCGCTCGCCCGATCTACGCTCCGCTATGTTCGGCTCAATGCATGGACTGGTTGGCGTCGGCGTTTTCTCGGCAGTGATAAACGTTCTCGCCCTGACCGGCTCCGTCTATATGCTCCAGATCTACGATCGCGTGCTGCCTTCCCAGAGCATTCCGACTCTCATCGGATTTACGATCGGGATGCTTGGCCTCTATGCTGTCTATGGCCTCCTCGATTTCGTCAGGCTTCGCCTGTTGGTCCGCATCGGCAGCCGCCTGCACAGAGATCTGCAGCAAAAGGCGTTCGCTGCCTCGCTTTCCCTGCCGCTTACTGCTGGGCAGGATGCGAACCGGGTGCAGCCGCTTCGCGATCTGGACCAGTTGCGCGGATTTCTTTCCGGACTGGGACCGACGGTCGTCTTCGACGCTCCTTGGATTCCGTTTTATATGGTGGTCATCTATCTGCTGCACCCTTCGCTTGGTGTGTTGGCAACGGTCGGCGCGGCTGCTGTCATACTTTTGACGGTAGTCGCGGAAGTCGTTGCCCGCAAACCCGCCGCGCGTGCGTCCGAGACGCTCGTGGCACAGCGGCTTCTTGCCGATTCCGGCCGCCGCAATGCGGAGGTTGTCCAAGCGATGGGCCTTTCCGCTCAGCTCGGTCGGCGCTGGAATGAGATCAGCCATCTTTACCTCAAGAACCAGGAACAGCTCTCCGATGTCGTCGGCGCAGCGAGTTCATTGTCGAAGACACTTCGAATGGCCCTGCAGTCCTCGGTACTGGGGCTTGGTGCCTACCTTGTGATCGGCGGCGAGGCTTCGCCCGGCGTGATCATCGCATCGTCCATATTGCTGGGCCGCTCATTGGCGCCGGTCGATGTGGCAATCGCAAACTGGAGAGGATTTCTGGCCACCCGGCGAAGCTATACCGATCTGGCGGCAGCGTTGGATGCTTTCGGTAGCCAGAAAGACCCTATGGAGCTGCCGCGCCCACAGACACAGCTTGCGGTCGAGGAACTGACGGTCGCGCCACCAAGTCTGCAGAGACCAACGCTCGTCAATGTAAGCTTTCGCCTGTCGAGGGGCGCGGGGTTGGCGATCGTCGGCCCGAGCGGCTCTGGCAAGACGACGCTCGTGCGTGCTTTGGTCGGGGCATGGAAGCCGCTTCGTGGAACGGTAAGGTTGGACGGCGCCTCGCTCGATCAGTGGAATTCGGAACTGCTCGGCACCCATATTGGCTACCTGCCGCAGGACGTTGAACTGTTCGACGGAACGATTGCAGACAACATCTCAAGGTTCGGCGGCAAGAGTGACGCAAAGGGCGTGCTGGCAGCCGCCAAGGCTGCGGGCGTGGACAAGATGATCATGCGTCTGCCGGAAGGTTTCCAAACGCGCATCGGTGAAGGCGGAGCGGCCCTGTCGGCTGGGCAGAGGCAACTCGTCGGGCTCGCCAGGGCGCTTTATGGCGATCCATTCCTTGTCGTTCTCGATGAACCAAATTCCAATCTGGATGCAGATGGCGATGTTGCCCTGGCTGGGGCAATCCTGGCCGTGCGCGAGCGTGGCGGCATCGCGATTGTTGTTGCGCATCGTCCGTCAGCTCTCGTCAACATCGATCAGGTGCTCGTCTTGTCGAATGGCATGCTCCATTCATTTGGCTCGCGCGAAGACGTTTTGGCAAATGTGGTCCGGCCCTTCCCGCGGCCAAATACTGTCGTCCCGCTGCAACAAGGTGCAAGCGGCCATGCGTGAGGTCTTGCTCCGTGTCTGATGTGTCCCTGTCATCATATGCTCCGGTTGCTGGCGAAAGCCAACCGATTGGAGCGAAGCCAGAGCCGGATGGCCTCCGGACCAATCTGCTCTTGGGCCTGGCAGCATATTATCGTTCCGCTGCAGAAAGGTGCAGGCGGGCCTATGTGAGGTATTGTTCTAGCGTGACCGTGTCGTCATATGCCGCGGTCGCTGGCGAAAGCCAATCGTTCGAGACGAAGCCAGAGCCGGATGGCATCCGGGCCAATCTGCTCTTGGGCTTGGCAATCACCTTCCTGTTGATCTTCGGCGGAGGACTCTGGCTGGGCTTGACCAAGATTGCCGGCGCGGTGATTGCACCTGCCACTGTGGTGGTTGAAAGCAACATAAAGAAAGTCCAGCATCAAACCGGCGGCACTGTCGGCGGCATCTTCGCCAAGGACGGGGATCATGTGCAGGCCGGCGACGTATTGGTCAGGCTGGACAACACATTGACCCGAGCAAACCTGCAGATAATCAGCGAGGATCTCAATCGCGCCACCATTCGTCTGGCCCGGCTGGAAGCCGAGCGACAGGGTCTGCCGGAAATGCAAATTCCGCCCAGCCTTCGGGTCAAGATGGGCGACCCCCAACTGGCGACGCTTATCAGTGGCGAGCGGGCCGTGTTCGAAAGCCGTGCTGCGGCGCTGGCGGGCCAGAAGGCACAATTGCAAAGCCGCTCGAAGCAATTGGAACGTCAGATCGATGGCCTCAAAGCGCAGCAGGCGGCGATGGACGAGTCGCTGAATCTGCTGACGCTGAACCTTGCTGACGTCGAGTCTCTCTACTCCAAGAAGTTGGTCTCTAAAGAAAGGCTGAGCACCATCAGCTTGGAGAAGAGCCGGACTCGCGGCGAGTCAGGACGCCTTGTCGCGGCAATCGCCGAGGTCCAAGCCCGCATCAGTGAGACTGACCTGCAGGTGCTTCAGCTCGACGAGCAAATGCGGAGCGAGGTAACGAGCGAACTTCGCGAAACGGAAGCCAAGCAGACCGAACTCAATGAGCGCAAGGTAGTGGCGGAAGACGAACTCGCCAGGACAGATATCCGCGCCCCACAGTCGGGGACGGTACAAGAATCCGCGGTCCACACCATCGGAGGCGTGATTGCCCCCGGAGAAGTGCTCATGATGATTGTGCCCGATGCCGACAACCTGGTTGTCGATGCGCTCGTTTCTCCAGAGCGTATCGATGACGTGCGTCCAGGACAGCGGGTTTCAATCCGCTTTCCGGCTTTCGACGTAGGGACGACACCTGTTTGCCAAGGCTCGGTCAACCGCATCTCTGCAGATCTGATTAAGGATCAGCAACGTCAGCTTTCATACTTTTCGGCGCGCATCAATGTCGAAAATTCCACGACCTGTCTGACGGGAGCGAAAATACTCAAACCCGGCATGCCCGCCGAAGTTCACATACGCACTGACGAGCGCAATGTATGGTCCTATTTGCTGAAACCCTTTACCGACCAGGTTTCCAGAGCTTTCAGACAGTAACCCAATCGGCAATCGCGACAGAACAAGGTACAGCAGTCTATCGGACCGCGGCGTTCTCGAGACCGCTGCTGAACCTTACCTCTATCGTGTCACCCGGTGATACCTCGGTGTCTTCTCCGGCCGGCTGTTTGCGCCATTCCTCACCCATCTTGCGAATGATCGTGACCTGAGCCTGGATGGTTTCGCCGGCAACTGGCAGTGGCTGGGCGGACGCCCCCGTGGGCTGCAACTTCTGGCTGGCGGCGCGAAGTCTTGCGGTGATGTCCGCAAGACGCACGTTGGTGTCCTTCAGCTCAGTCAATAGAGCCATCCTTCTCAGGTTGTCATTGCGCTCGCGCTGCCTGAGAAAATCATCCTGCTGGCGTCGTGTTCTCATGAGCTCAACCGACGTTTCGAGCGCCCGGCTGGAAGAGAGAATCACACCGCGCCGGACATCGGCGAGTCTGTCGTTGGTCAGATTGCCTGCTTTATGCACTTTCGTTATTCGTGCCAGGTCGTCCTCGTCCGCTTTCACGGCCTCGGCTTCGGCCTTCTCGCGCTTGAGCAGGACCTCGATCTGCGCCGCAGCAGCCTTGGCACTTTGTTCAAGGTAGCTTTGCTCCTGCTGGAAGTTGTCCAGGGAAATCTTGAGCCCTTCTGCATCAGCCTGGGCGATTGCCGACACGAAAGCGGCCGGCAAGGGTGACCCTTGGGGCGGCTTCATGTCGAAATTCGCCTGGTTCTGAAGTTCGGCGCGCAGGCGGGCGCTATGAAAATAGTCTCTGGTGTACTCCCCCCAGGCCGATTCATAGTCGCGCCGCAGATCCACCGGATCAGGGCCAACCTGGTTTGCCCTTGCCCGCAGAAGGCTGAAACCGCCAGACACGGCGATCGCCTGCCGCACGGTCATGAGCGGTCGGTAAGCCTGCTGTCCGGGAGTGAGCACGTCGCCGGTCACGTAGATCGGGCGATACTCTGCGATCACAGCGGTGACGTCGCTCGGCTTGACGACGATCATTTGCTCCCGCCCATCGGGCAGACGCTGGTGAAATATCTTGGTAGTCAAGATCGTCTCCATGCGTGTCTGCAATTCGGCCGGAGTGAGGCCGCCGACCGAAACCATGCCGACTTCGGGAAGCGCGATCGTGCCGTCCATTTGAACCATGACACGTTGCGTTCGTTCCGGGATGGAGGCAATTCCTATCTCGACGGTATCGCCGGCGGAAATTCGATACGCGACCCGCGTCTCCGCTGCGGCGGCCATACCCACGGCAGCCAGCATACCAAGCGCGGCAAGAAGGATACGATTAGTGAAGACCATTGGTGACAATCTCCTTCCGGTTCAACGTCGACTCTTCAGGCCAATCGACACGGGAGACGAAGTCGTAGACTGGCCCGCCGGGCACGCCCCAGTTGCTCGACCAGATTACCTGCGAGCCGTCAGGGGACGGTGAGGCATGACTCTCGCTTCGATAGTCTAACTGGGTGCTTCTCGTTTGTGCGATGCGTCGGACGTCCCCGCTGCCATCGATGCGCAGCGCGATCACTTCCTGTGCATATGGCGCCCAGTCCGGGTGAGCCGATATCTCATCCGGATCGCCGCCATAGGTCAGGAACACCCAACCAGGCCTATCCAGCGCACGCAGGGATGCATGCATGGCTTCGCCGTATTTCATAAGTGGGGTGACCCTGCCGTCGGACAGCCTTCGCTTGATCACCTGATACTTGTCCGGATCAGACTTGCTGATACCGACATAGACTTCGCTGCCGTCGTCATCGATTGTCATATCGCCATGGCCGGGCCGGTGATGTTCCATCCACCTCTGGAGCAAAGTGCCCTCGACACTAAAAATGAAGCCCTGTTCGATGCCGCTTGTTATCTCCTGGAGGCATAGAATGTTGGTTCCGAGCGGAGAGATCGAGCAGGCGCCGTTGATTCCGCCAAAATCCTCAAGCATGATATCGGGGAATTTCCGCCGTTGCTTGAGATCGTAGGCAAAGACCACCGCATCGCCATCCTTACGCACCGCGCGCACGGCTATGCGGTCACCGTCACGGCTTGGATTGCCCTTGCCCGGTCCGAAATGGAAATCGTGATACTCAGTCGAAACAAACAGGACGTCTTCGCGATTGGTCCGTGGCGCCCAGGTCGACACTTGCCGACCCTGAACGCAGATCATCAGATCGGCGTTTTGAGGGTGCCATTCGCATTCAGTCGATCGAGCGCGGCGGAACAGCGGGGCAAATGTGTGCCCGTCGAAAAAGCACATGCCGCCGCTACAGCCGTTGGTAATGACGAGAAGGCTCTGGTCTGAATTCCAGGCTTGGGCACTCGAATAACGGTGGCTGCAATATTTGTTCTCGCATGCAACCCCATTGCCAAGCACTCCCGGCTTGGTAATGCGCGTAAAGATTGTCCCAAACGCCGGATCCGTCACTGGGCGCAGATAGTCGGGCAGATCCATCATCACCGGCGCGACAAATTGTGTCTGCTCGCTGCTTTGCCGGCTTCCGGCCGCTGGCAGACCCAACGACATGGCAACGGCAATCAACAGCAGAGCCGATGCACGCTGGTAGAAGATCATGTCATATAACCCATTTCGCGGCGTACGCGGCCTTCGCTGAGGCGCGCCTGCCACCATCCGATGGTTCGCTCCAATCCTTCCCGCAGGCTGGTCTGCGCCCGCCATCCGGTCTTCGTCTCGAGTTGCGAAGAATCGGCCAGCAAGGCACGGACTTCGGAATTCTGCGGCCGCAGACGTCGTTCGTCGCGGTGAACCGGTTTTTTGGAGCCGCTCAACTCGAGCACCAGATCCAATACGTCCGAGACCGTCACAGCGCGCTGGCTTCCGGCATTGTAGGCATGGCCGAATTCGAGTTCGGCCGAACCTGCGGTCAGGAATGCCGCCGCAGTGTCTTCCACAAAAGTAAGGTCGCGGACCGGACTTGTGTCCCCGACCATGATCGCCGGGCAATTTCTGTCGAGAGCCTGCCTTATGATGGTCGGCACGATGGCCCGCTCACTCTGACGTGGGCCGTAGGTATTGAACGGCCGCAAAATCACGACCGGGACGTCGAACGACCTGGCGTAGGACTCTGCCATCATGTCCGCGCCGATCTTGGATGCCGAATAGGGTGACTGCCCCTGCAGCGGATGGCATTCGCGGATTGGCATGGTCTGTGCGGTGCCATAGACCTCGCTGGTCGAGGTGTGCACCACACGCTCTGTCTCCCATTGCCGCGCCGCTTCGAGGACATTCACTGTGCCCAGGATGTTGGTCTCCACATAGGATTGGGCGGCCGCGTATGAGTATGGAATCGCGATGAGTGCGGCGAGATGAAACACAACTGCCTGGCCACGCATGATCCGGCTCAGGAATGCGCTGTCGCGAACATCGCCGCGGACGAGGTTCAGCTGGCTTCGAATGGTGTCCGGCAAATCATCCAGCCAACCATGACTGTCGAAGGAATTGTAGAGGGCGAGCGCCGTAACATCCGCCCCACTACGAACGAGCGCTTCGGTGAGATGCGACCCGATGAACCCATCGGCACCCGTTATCAGAACTTTCCTACCCCTGTAGTTCATGACTAAACGTACCCCCTATGACGTGAAGCGCTGACTTGCGAATTCACCAGAGCGTGGCCATGCCAAGCATGTTCTCACATGCCGATTGGTGGCGGCGGGACCAGGCCGATCGGCGACCGCGAGGCCAAGCCGAGAACCGCCAGAAAGCCGCGCATCATCCAGATGATGTCAGCGGCGATCGTGCGCTGTGGATAGTAGGAGAGGTCGATCCTGGCCTTGGCAGGAAACAGAACCTCGCGGTAGAACAGTACCGGATCCGCGGATCGCGGATAGAAATTGGCCTCATGCCGGAAGAGAACCTGGGCCGGACCCAACAAGCCCGGCTTGTATTGTAGAACAGCCTCAAAGCCACTGCGGAAACAATCGGCAAAGACAAGGCTCTCCGGCCGCGGCCCGACAATTGCCATCTCGCCTCTGATGACATTCCACAGTTGCGGGAGCTCATCGAACTTGGTGAGGGCGAGGAACCGACCTATTCTCGTCATGCGGCTGTCGCCGGCCATGGTCAGCGCCAAGCCACCGGGATCGCATCGCACCGCGAATTTGCGGAACTTGTACATGCGGAACGGCCGCCCACCGGCACCCACGCGGGTCTGCATAAAGAAGATAGGCCGGCCGCCTTCCAGTAAGAGCGCCAAGGCGATCACCAGCATCAGCGGAGCGAAGACTATGGCGGCTGCTGTGGCGATCACGAGATCAATTGCTCGTCTCGCAAACCCATGGGCGACGCTTGAGACAACAGATCGATGGATGGATAAATCCAAGGCATTCATGCTGCTGTTCCTGCTTGGGCGCAACTGTGGACTGCAGCGGCAAGAGCAGCCGCCACTGACTCGACGACAGGTGCGGTGATCTGGGGATGCAGTGGCACCGTGAGCTCACGCTGGGCAAAGTCCTCTGTCCGCGGCAAATATGTGCCGGGGAAAAGCTCACGATAAAGCGTCATCTGGTGCACCGGCGGATAGTGGATGGTGGTTTGTATTCCTTGCCTGCGCAATTCATCGATGACGTCTTGCCTGTCAGCGTAACGCGGCAAAAGGACGGGCATGATATGATAGGCGGACGTCCGCGGCTCGTGGAACGGAACTGTCACGGCCGGACAATGTTTTGCGATCAGACGTCGATACAGCATGACCAGAATACGCCTGATCTCGTTCCACTCCTGCAAATTCTGCAGCTGGACCAGTCCGATTGCAGCGCGCATTTCATCCATGCGATAGTTGAATCCGAGCATGGTGACATCGTACTGCGGCGTGCGACTGTTCAGCCTCTGATGTGTCCCTGTGGTCATGCCGTGCCCACGGGCCTGGCGGATTGTCTCAAGCAGCTTGGGATCTCGGGCAATCACGGCCCCACCTTCCGCCGTGGTCATATTCTTGTTGCCATAGAAGCTGAAGGCGGCCGCGGCACCAAATGTACCTACCTCCTTCAGGCCGGGCGCATGCGCGGCATCCTCGATGATCTGCAGCCCTCGGGCACGAGCGAACTTCTGCCATTCTTCCCGATTGGCGAGATAGCCGGCAAAATGTACGAGAATGACCGCCTTGGTGCGCGCAGTGCATCGCGCTTCAGCTTCCACGATCGACATCAGCGGCACGTCGGCCGATTCGATATCGACAAAGACCGGAGTGGCACCGACGTAGAGAACCGCGTTTGCGGTCGCCACAAAGGTCATTGACGGGACCAGCACTTCGTCGCCTGGTCCGATACCGAGTGCATGTAGAATGAGATGAAGCGCTGCAGTACAAGAATTGACCGCGACGCAATCCTCTGCACCGTGCATGTGGGCAAAAGCCTCTTCAAAGGCTCTCACCTGCTCTCCCATGGTCAGCCAGCCGCTATCGATGACCTTGGACAAAGCTGCCTTCTCCGGCACACCCAAAATTGGGGCACTGACCAAGAGCATCATAACCTCCTAGACTGTTGGACTGTGGATCGGCTTGGCGATCTCGTCATGCGGCCGTGGCAGTGACCTCGATCGAGGCCGACTGGTCTTCCCAGGAAATGGCTTGTGCATTCTGGAAATCGTCGACGCGCCCAATATCGAGCCAGAGGCCATCATGCTTGTACACGTGGACAGTTGTACCGTTCTGCATCATCTGCAGCATCAGGTCGTCAAACCCGAAGGGAATGCCAGATGGAATAAACTGCAGAACGTCTGGATTCATGCAGTAGATTCCCATGCTGACCAGGTGCGAAAGCGTCGGCTTCTCGCGAAAGATCTGCACGGTGTTGTCGACTTCGTCTATGACTCCGAAGTCCATTTTGATCAGGCGGCAAGCTGTCGCGATCGTCACCGGATCGGTGTGCTTGCGGTGCGCTGCCACAAATCGACTGAGGCTTAGATCGGTAAGGACATCGCCGTTGAGGACTATGAATGGTTCTGTCAGCTCATCTCTGATCAAGGAGAGCGGTCCGATGGTGCCCAGCGGCTCCATTTCTTGCGTGTATCGAATTTTCAGGTTCCACTGCGAGCCATCTCCGCATACGGTGCGGATCAAGTGGCCGAGATACCCGGTTGTGATGTAGACCTCTTGGATGCCATTGCGTCGCAGCCATTTCAGAAGCATCTCAAGAACCGGTCGAGCACCGATCGGCATGAGCGGTTTCGGCAAGACCGATGTGAAGGGGCGAAGGCGTGTCCCCATTCCACCACATTGAATCACTGCTTTCATCTGGTCCTCCCATGTTCACTCGACCTGAACGCCATCGTTACGCCACAGCATCCGGAAAGCCCGTTCTTGTTCTCTTAAAGGACCGGTGAGGTTTCCCGCCGGCCCTGATCCGGACATTGTAGCTAGATGGTATGTGGCCGTCGGGGGGGATGTCGTCGTGCATTCGAATGGTAGCGATTCAGACATTCTGGTATTCAATAACCGTGCCGATCGACGAAGGCTGGCGCGTGTCGCAGAGGCAGGCTCGGAGCGCGCTTCAGCGATCAGTTCTTGGATCAGCTTGGGGCCACAAGACCGACAAAACCCGAAGAGTGCTTACAATGAGCCTAGCATCCATCAATCGCCGGAACGACCCAGGACAACCCGGCGATTGCGCGGTATCGGCATCGAAGCGAGCTGTTGGGACACGGGTCTTGGAGGCTGAGAACGAATGTTCGACAGGTCAGCCGGCTCCGTTCGCGGGATTCAAAAAATAAGAGGAGCGTTTCCCGTCATTTAGGATTATATTAGCAATCTGACGCTTGCGGTGTTGGGGCATCGCAGGTGTTGACTGGATGAATCGACGAGTGGTCGGCCACGACTTTAAGGCCATCACCGTTCAATCATTCCAGGATTCGTTGGGGTAGTTCAATGTATCGAATCGTCATCGCCGACGATCACGGCTTGTATCGTCGTGGCTTGCGATTGGCACTGACCGCAGGCATTCCAGGTGTGGAAATATTTGAGGCGTCGTGTTTCGATGCCGTACTCAGTCTGCTGGCGGAACAGGCGTCAGTTGATCTTGCGATCCTGGACCTGAACATGCCGGGATTGTTCAATCAGGAAGTGCTCAGCGGCATTCTGTCGGCTTATCCGGATACACGCTTTGCGATCGTTTCCGGGAATGATTCACGCTCGGAGATACTCACGGCTCTGTCGATCGGCCTTCACGGCTATATCGTAAAGTCCCAAAGAGACGAGGAGGTCGTCATGGCCGTCAACGAAATCCTTTCGGGCCGCATCTACGTCCCTGCACTTCTGTCGCGCCCCGGAGCCGCACAAGCAACTCACGTACCTACTCCGTCCGAGCATATCCCACATCGACGTACCACCACTGGCAATCTTGGCAGGCTGACCTCGAGACAAAAGGAGGTCCTCAAGCTGATGGCGGAAGGGTATTCGAATAAGGAAATTGCGCGCGATCTGGAAATCGCCGAAGCGACGACGAAAATTCATGCCGCTGCGGTTCTGCGTGAGCTTGGGGTCCGGAATCGGACAGAAGCTGCCGTTATGCTGAAGACTTGGCTAACCAGGGATATTAATTAGAGCGCCGCATCTTTTTTGGGCGCGCAAGGGACGCTCTAAAACTTGAATCTACGCATTACGGCTTCTAGAAACGAGGCCGTTTTTGTGCCGATGCGTTATGGGCCGATTTCCTTGCGCGACAGCCGCAGCGAATATCGCAGCCCGTGATCCGACATTTCCAACTTGGGCGAGTAACCGACAAGCGGCGCCCCATCCACTCCGAGTATCATGGAACCGAAACCATGACGGACAACTTTTGAAGTTCGCCGTCGCCCCGATTCCACCCATTCGAACACGATGTCGCTGCCTGCGTCAGACGCGAACGTCCAATTTACCTCGATCCGGCCTTTTGAATCGCCAAGCGCTCCATGTTTCAAGGAATTGGTCGCAAGCTCGTGAACAATCATCGCGAAGCTTTCGGCGGCGCCGCCTGATATCACAACGGAAGGACCGCTGACCGATATGTCGCGTGTCCCCATATACGGCTGCAACTCCTGGACAACGAGATCGTGGAGCAACCCCGACGCATTGCCGTTGCGTGAAAGCAGCAGATGCGTTGCTTCGAGCGCACGAATCCGGTCGACGAGCGTCTCCTTGTACTTGGCGACATTGTTCTCGGGAACATCGACCATGTTCACCAGCGCCGTGATCACAGGGAATAGGTTGCTGAACCTGTGGCGTTGTTCGAGCATAATGCGCTCCCGCTTCTTTGCCGCGGCGCGTAGCAGCGTGGTTTGTCGTCGCTCGGTCAGGTCGGCGGCCACGCCGAGCCGCTGTAGACGATCATCGTATTTCTCTTCCCTTCCGCGCAGGGCAACCCAGCGGATATGTCCGTCCGGTCGTCGGACGCGAATCTCGACGTCGTAATTCGTGATTGATGCGAGCTTTCTCGATGCTACCAGCTTTGGCCAGTCCGCCGGATGAATGACGGCTGACAGTTCGTCCAAACGGCGGCTAGCGGCCGGGGGCAGGCCGAGAATGTCCCAGAACGTGCCGGAGCCGGTGACGATCCTGTCTTTAAGGTCGATCCGCCACGTGGCCAGGCGTCCGGCAGACAAAGCGAGATCCAGCCACTCCTTCTGAGCCCGAAGCGCTTCGTGTACGGCTCGTCGTTCCGAGATATCGTCGACCACCACGAAGATGCTCTCTGAGAGAACCCCGTCGGGCACGGATGAAGACAGGGTTAGCCGCGCCCAGAATGCCGAACCGTTCTTTCTTAACAGACGCACCTCCGAAGCGAACGAAGCAGAGTCGTTACCCAGGCCCGCCAGCAACTGCGCCATGGCATCACGGTCGTCCGGATGAACGAGTGTCTCGAGCCGCAATTGGGCAAGCTCCTCCTCCTCGTAGCCAGTCATCTCACTGAGGCGTCTGTTGGATTGCAGCAGCTCACCTCTCTCGTTGGTGTTTGCGAATCCCATGGCGGCGCGTTCGAAAGCCCAACGGTAGCGGTTTTCGGTTGCTTCGACGGCAGCGAGTCTGGCTTCCGCTACTTCCAGCAGCTCACGCAAGTCCTGCCGCAGCCGATGGAACGTCATGGCAATCACGCCGCCCGAAACCACAAGCAGAATGGCGCGCGCCCAATCTTCGCCGGAGATCTGACCATGCAGGGTGCTTCGTGCCCACAGGCCGGCAGCCACCATCAGGATTGTCGCCGCAAGGGCAGGCCCACGGTCTTCAAGGTAGGAAATGATTATAATAGCTGGAATAAATTCCAGAAAACTCGAACCTTCCCCAATATATACTGACGCTTTTGTTTCAAATATCAGTGTAGCAGCCAGTACCAATGCGGAGGCCACATGAGTTAGCAGTCTGCCCGATGGGTTCGAATCCGGCCTGCGCGACTGCGAGTTCATAGGCGTAGACTACAACCATTTGACTAGGCCGTCGAGACTAGAGCAAAAAACGTACAACCTAGTCCGACTGCCGGATTGCCATACCACTATCACAGCGCGCATTTTAACCGACGGGGGGAGGCATGACTTGGTCAGAACTCCTCAGAATATATCGAGTTTCAACGTAATAGGGCCCGTTTTTGCGAGCCCTATGCATAGAAGACTGTATGTAACTCCCGAACAACTTATTTTCGGGCTGTGAAACTTGGGGAGGTTGAAAAATGACTCTGATCGATAGACATAGCGATATCGTTGCGGGCAAACGATACATTACAATAGGGACCAAGTATAACGCCGGCACGCAGATGACGCGGCCCTCGTATACTTATCCTTCAGCTCGAGCATCAGATCGGCCGGACGCAGAGGGCGACGAACCAAAGAAACGCAGCCTGGAATCCATCACCGGCATGCTCGATCGCATCGGCTGCGGATATCTCGTACTGAACCGCGAAAGAAAAGTAATCGAATGGAACGCAGCCGCCCAAACCACACTGGAGCGCCAGGGCGAAGCGGCTGATACAGCCGGTGAGCTTTCGATAGCCCTAAGGCGGCTGATCGCAAATGTTCCGGCCCATTTCCTGCCGGGCTCACTGTCTTGGGTGGTGATCCGCAGCAGAAGCGACAGGCCGGTGATACTGAAAGAGAACGGCCTTATCGCTCCTGACGGAACGAGCATTGTGGCATTGCTGGACCGTGAGAACAGGTCGGGGCCAAATCCTCAGACACTGCAAAGGATGTTTGGCTTGACGAGCGCGGAAACGCACCTTGCGCTGCGCTTGGCTCAGGGCGATGCGCCGTTGGAGATCGCCCGCAGTTGGCGCCTCAGCCGCACCACGATCCGCTCCCAGCTTGCCTCGCTATTCGCCAAGACCGAAACGAGACGTCAGGCGGAACTGGTGGCTCTTCTGGGGCGCATTTCGGTGTTGCCGTAAGGGCCGCCGCCTAGAGCATGTTCCATCCCGATAGAACGGGATGGAACCCTAACTTGTTATTTTACCATGATCTTTCCTGAAGCCCGGTTTGCGCTTTTCGGGACCATGGTCTGGTTCCCAGGCGCCGGGCGTCGGCATCCACCAGGATTCAGGCGACCGGAATTTGGAGCCGCTCCAACATAGTTGCCCAACTACGGCTGGCTTCGATGCGCCGGCGTACAGCGTCCGCGGCGGGGACCACCGGTTAAACAATGATCCACACAACCAGTCTGCTCTTTCCGCGCGCTGAAGATGGAATCCGTTTGATCGCGATCAGACCCGCTCCGCGGTGGAACTAGCCCGGGCAGGTTCGATCCTCGTCACCGGCTTCCTTGGCTATCACGTGGCCTTGTAGCTTGGGCGGCACGGAATCGAGGTCGTGAACGTCGACAATTTCACACCCCTTTTTATGATCCAACACTAACGAAGCTGGTTTTGCACGCCTCTGTGCCGAGCCGGGGTTCACCCCGCTGCGAATGGATCTGGCGGACTCGGCGCGCCTTCAGCTGCTGTTGTCAAACTTTCAGCCGTCACACTTTGTGCACCTCGCCGCTCAGGGCCGGCGTGCGCCGGCGCGAGTGTCCAGAAACTTCGCGGCGGCAAAGGTACATCGCTGGCCAGCCGTCTCGATGATTGAATCAGCCAGCTGATCTCTTCTGGCCGGTCAATGCCGATATTGCAGATGCGATGCGGCGCAATGGTGCTCGGAAAACGGTATGGTCGGGCTCGACGAGGCGTAAACGAGGTGATCAATGCCGAAGTGCCAGCAGCCCTCAAGCACATTGAGAAACGCCACGATGTTCGACCTCACATAGGCATGCGGGTCAAGGAGTGAGTAACGTCAGCGACCTTCACAATGCTGTCGGCTCCGCATCAATTCTGGAGGGGCCCAATTTGGAATCCAGCTCCGAAAATCTCAGGTCAGCGCAAGAACCAATACCGTTGCTGGTGCTGGCCGTCGACTGCACCTGTTCTGAGTGACGTTAGCGCAAAGATCAGCGCAGGCATGATCTTCAGTCGTTTTCTGATATAGATCGCCATCGCCAAGTTCCAAACGGCCAATGCAAGCGCCAGGCCCACTGCAGCACCCAGCGGACCGTAAAGCTCGATTCCTGCCGCACAGCCTATGATACCGGCGACTGCGCCAACGATCATGGCGGCTGCTGCTGCCCATTCGTTTCCGGTCATGGTCAAGAGATTCAGCTGGGGTCCGCACAGCGCCACAAAGACATATCCGAGCATCAGTACCCGCGCGATGGGTGCTCCTGTGCTGAAATCCTCACCGAACCAGTTCATGAGAGGTTTAACGATCACAACCAGCGGGATGGCCATCGCTATGGCGCCGGCAGAGGAAAGTATGGCGGCTCGCGAAAATAACTGCTGCAAACCCTTCCGATCGCCTCGGGTGTGAAGGGCAGCCGCTGCAGGCGAAAACATCACGCCGACAGCAACGAGGGCGAGACTCACAAGCAACGCCACATTCAGTCCCAAGGCGAAGATTCCCGCGTCTCGAATATGACCTGTCCAACCCAGCACCATTACCCCGGCCCGACTGATGAAAACATCGAGCCCGGCCATGAGCATGATTGGCGGAACCGCCGCCCACCACTCATGCGACGCATCGCTGGGCTGAGTCTGCCGCAAGCCGGGCGGCTGAAACCTTGTCGCCATGATGAACACCAGTCCGACCGTGATGCCCGAACTTGCCAGCACCGCTTGCATCACCAGGGGTGCGTTGAGGGTCCATGATCCGGAAAAGGCCGCGACTCCCAGCAACATCAACAACAGGCCGTCGCGTACGATGCGTTCCGGCAGGAGGGCTGAGACACCACCGCCGAAGGCACGAATAAGTGCTGCACCCAACGCGGAGGCGGTGACCAAAGGCACTGCTGCCATGCCAAGGAGCTGGCTGATTTCAAGTTCCTTGTGAGAAGGATCTGAAAAGAAATAGATCAGAGCAGCGCCGATCATGCCGAACAGTGTCGCCGCCGCCAGCGATCTTTGCAGAGCAAACCTGACGACACCATGTGCCAGGTCAAGCCGCCCGTTTGCCCTGTAGGCGGACACGAAGCGCAGTAGGGAGACATTGAAACCAAGCGTTGCAAGATAGCCAAGCACGGAGGTCCAGGCCAGAACATAGGAATAGATGCCATAGCTGGTGGAACCGACGAGTCGCGCAATCAACAACTGCGCCAAGCTGGTCAACCCCGCACCACCGATATAGATCAAAAGAGCGAAGATGCTGGCGTAGCCGAGACTCCGGCCCATGTCTTTGTTGTGGGACAAAACTATATCCCCGGCGGCAAGAGAGGCCGCGGAAGTTTTTGCGGTCTTCATATCATTACAGTCGTGGTCAGCGTCGGGTATCTCATGGCCTTGGCTGCCTTTGGCCGCAGGTCCACCCCCGGCTTGCAAAATTTTCGAGATTATCTTCCGCTCAACACGCTGAATGCCTTCTAACGAGGACTGATCGTTGAGAGTGTGGATCGGAATGACTTTTCGGTCGGACCCAACGAGAATGTCATTTATGCTTTGAAATACCCCAAAACTGCGCATGTTTGTGTCAAAATCTGCCTCGAAAATTCGCTCCGCAGGCGCTTCATGCTCCATCCGCTGCTGCAAGCGCGTCTCCACGATCGCGCGTGGTGCAACAACTCTGAGCGTGAAATCAGCTGCGGGCGCGAGACTGAGTGCCTTTGCCATCGCAACCTTGTCTGCGGTTCCATTGAACATTGCCAGCGACGCAATCGCCTGGACGTAGCCCTGATCGAATATGACTACTTCTCTGGATTGCTTGGCCTCATCCCAGCGGCGCGAAAGCTTCAATATGTGCTGCCAGAGCCGGGCCCGCCATATTCTTTTGTCTGGCGGCATCACTCTTATCATGGAAAGGGACGTTGAAAGATCCTTGATCCTGCCTCTCGGAGAAAGCAGGATTTTCAATGTTGAAAATATCGCCGATATGATCCTGAAAATAGCCAGGAAGATCCCGAGATCGACGCTCGACCCCCTCTGGCGAGGCCGGTGACTGAGGGCAACCTTGGCGTGGTACCCCTCCTCCCGCAGTCGCCGGGCAAGGGCGTGAGCAAAGGTCCTCTTGCCGGATCCAGGCGGTCCGAAGAGTTCAATGATCATGGGTCCAATCCGATCGTGGCGATACCCGCGCGATTTCCGCAACCATCGTTGCTTCGAAGTCCGCTTGTGACGCTCATGATGTTTCCTCGAGCAAAAGATCAGCGCTGTCCCCGAACTGGTAGCCGGCGTGCTTCTTGAGATTGACCTGCGTGAGAACGCTCCCCACAGGGGCCGAATCTGACGCATCGCTAGCAAGCGTTTCCAAAACACCGCGCGCGATACTGCGTCGCGTCCTGCCCCAGCGAATGGCGAAAAGAACCGCATCAGCCCAGCCCGTCAGAAGCCCGGCCTCCGGCCCTCCAAGTCCCAGCGGTCCATTTATGATGACGACGCTGTAGATCGAGTGCAGCTCATCCGTGAACACGGAACTGTCGACCGTGGACAGCGACGCCAGCAGATCCTCCGACGGTGCGAGAGCCATGAAGTCGATTCCGATTTCAGGCATTCCCGCGATCGCATCGTGCAAGGCACAGCGTTCACTCACATAGTCCCCGAAAAAGTTGTGTGGCTTGAGCGCCGCGAATTCATCCAGGAATTCGTTCGTGAGGCGGGCGCCCGTGCGGTCAAGATCGAGGAAAAGCACTCGGCCCCCCAGTCGGGTGGCTGCCAAGGCCAAGCTCCATGCAAGCTCGGTCTTGCCATCATCCTGGACGCTGGACGTTACGAGAATGATGTGCGACGAGCGATCCCTCGCTTGCTTGGGTGCTGCGGCGACAAGTAGGGATGTCACGGCGCGGCTGTATCTGGACTTCTGCTGGCCTAAAACCAGCTGCTTCAGCCGTTTGGCGTGCATTGTGGCAGCTTGTGGTATCAGCCCCAAGCACGGAACCCCGAGCGCTGCCTCAGCTTCGGCCTCGCCCCGCAAAGTCTGATCGAGGCGGTTGCGAACGACAACGAAGACCCCGCCAAGAAGCCCAAACACAACCATACCAGGTGGAATAAGGAAAATCGGCGACAGGGTCTTAGGAACCGTCGGCGGCCATGCCGCCGAAAGGACCGACACTCCGGCCGAGGGAGTTGCGATGCGCCGTATCAAGTCCTGTTGTTGGGTCAGAAGCTGGTTGTATCGTTCCGTCAAGATACTGACCTGCGGCTCGAGTGCACGCAGCCCGGACAGCCGGCCGGCCGTGTCGGCCACAACCGCGTCGAGCACATTCTTGCGACTTTCCAGAGCTGCAATCTGGGCCCGGTAGATGCTGGCTTCCGCAGCGATACGAGCAGTGCCTTGTTCGATCTCGCGGTTGATCGCATCACTCAGATTTTTATCTGCCGTGTCATTGGCCTGGCGAGCCGCCAGGTCGGCCAGCGCCGGCGATCCGATAGCTTGAGCGAGCGAGGCAACCGATGCCCCCTCCTTTCGCAGCTCCTGAATATGTTGAAGGCGAGATTCCGTGGCGGAGAGATCCGCTTTCGACAAGGAAATCTGCTGGCTGAGTTCAGCCGTCTCCTTGGCGGCGTTGTCCGCAGCACCTTGGTCGACTGCACCATGGCTCAGCCGATACTTTTCCAGACGATCGGTCGCTTCTGCCAGATCGCGTTGTACGCCCGGCAGAGCCGCGACTATCGAGGTGAGTTCCAGTCTATCCGCTGCCTGGCGTCTCTTCGCGAGATCGTCGATATACAATCGGGCGAACGTATTAGCCACCATGGCGGCTCGCGCCGGATCGGGATCGGTAAAGCCTATGCTGATGACTCTCGATCGCAGTTCCTGCCCAACCCTCATGCCCTTTCGCAACGCCTTTAGTTCAGCCGCATCCGCAGCTTCCGGCTTGCCCTGCGGCCAAATTCCGGCCAGCAGGCCGTCTGCAAATGAGCGCAAAATCGGCCGGCCGCCGCGAGCAGGGTCGGGACGAGAACTTCCAGTTCCGCCATCACCTTGTTCGGCAGTGCCGCCAGCCTCCGTCTTGCGCAGCTCTGCCATCACGCGACGCAGATTTCCTTGCGACAAGAGCATGGTTATATTGTCGTCAATGCTGGCATCCAACATTTCCGGAGCAGGTACCGCGCCGGCGGGCCCATTCCTGCTTGGAGCATCGAGAATAACTTGCGTACTCGCCTCGAACCCGACAGGGACAGCAAAACCCGCAAGCCCGGCCAAAACACCGCCCAGAACCACCATGGCGAGCAGGAACCGTTTTCTCCTAGTGATGGTAATGAGGAGTTGATGGATTGAGCTCTGCGCGTCCATCTGTTCGCGCAGCGGCCGCCTCATGCGCGGCTTGGTCTCGTGCGCGGTTACGTGCATCTCAGTGGCGCGCGGAAGTTGCTTGCGGCTGATTATGGAACCTTCCATTTTATACTCCTGCCAGTTCGAGTACGCGATACGGGTCCGTTGCGGGCGCCGGCGGCCGACGGGCCTCGTTGCGCCAGGCCTGGAACATCAACGCCGCCCACAAATCACGAGAATGATCCTGCCTTCCATCCAAGTGATCTCGCCAGCACGTTTGGACCTTTGCGAAGTCGAAGATCCCGTCGCCGGACGGGCGGATATCGGCGAGCAGATCGCTGGCCCAGATACGCAGCGGCCCTCTGAGCCAGACTGCTATGGGGACGTCGAAGCCATGCTTTGGCCGGTCGATCAGCCGCTTGGGAACATACCGATGCAGCAACTGACGAAGGATCCACTTGCCTCTGCCGTGGCGAACCATTACGTCCGCCGGCAGCCGCCAGGCGAAGTCGACAACCCGATGATCGAGAAGCGGGCATCGGCCCTCAAGGCTGTTAGCCATGCTGGCGCGGTCCAGCTTCACCAGTATGTCGCCAGGCAGATAGCCGACCATGTCCTCGTACAGGAGACGTGACAGCAGACCATCCAGCTGCGGCGCACCATTGATCGATATGGGCGGCCTGTGATGGGTGAGGTTCTCGGTCGATGATTCCGTCAGCCGCTGATACAGCTCATCCTCATCTGCCGCGGCGAGCAGCCGAGCCAGGCGATCCAGCCGGTCGCTGCGCAGCGCATGCCGCGCATGTGCTGAAAGCGGCAGCTTGCTGACGAATTCGTGACGGGCTGCACGGGCCAGCAATCCAACAGCTGTCGCAAGCGTCTGACGCAGCGGCAACGGCAGCTCATGCTGTCGTTTAGCTCGGGCCGCCATGAGGTGGCGAGCGTAACCGGCGAAGCATTCGTCGCCACCGTCGCCCGACAGAGCCACCGTAACGTGCTGGCGAGCCAGCCGCGCCACGAGCAGAGTTGGTATCTGCGATTCGTCTGCAAACGGCTCGTCCCAGGTCTGTGGCAGTTCTGAGATGATATCGCGCGCGGAGGCGGGCGAAAGGTGAAGTTCGGTATGGTCGGTGCCCAGATGCCGGGCGACCTCAGCGGCGTGGGGTGCCTCATCAAACCCGCCTTCTCCAAATGCGATCGTGAACGTGCGCACCGGTTTTGAGGATTGAGCCTGCATCAGGGCTACAACAGCGGAGCTGTCGACGCCGCCAGATAGAAAGCCGCCCAGCGGCACATCGGCGACCATGCGTTGCCGAACCGCAAGTCTCAGCAGCTTGTCGAGTTCATTTGTCAGTTCTTGATCGGTGCCGGCGATTGGTTCCTGCCGACCTTTCTCGGCAACCTCGGCCAGCGACCACCATTGTCGGATGCGGTTCGAAAGGGACCCGGCACTGCGTGCGTGGGCGAAATCTGCGGCCGTCAGGGACAGAACCGAGCCGGGCGGCAGCTTGAAGACCCCTTGCCAGATGCACCTGTTGTCCGGTACCCATCCCCTCGACAGCATCGCCGCCGCCGCATCGAGATCGATCTCCTGACGGAAAGCTGGAAAACGGTTGATCGCCTTCAACTCGGAGGCAAAAACCAGTGCGTCGCGTGTTGAAGCAACGTAGAGCGGTTTTTTGCCCATTCGGTCGCGGGCGAGATGAAGGGTCCTCGTCTTCCGGTCCCACAATCCGAACGCGAACATGCCGGCAAAGCGCTTGAGTGCGGTGTCGAGTCCCCAATTCTCGATCGCGCACAGCATGACTTCGGTATCGCTGGTGCCGCGGAAACAATGGCCCGCGCCTTCAAGTTCGCGGCGCAGATCCTGGAAATTGTAAATTTCGCCGTTAAAGGTGATGGCATATCGGCCAGTTGCCGAATGCATCGGCTGGTGTCCCGCCTTTGACAAGTCGACGATGGCCAAACGCCTGTGGCCGAAGGCAACGCCGGCTTCACGATCTGCCCAGAAGCCGTCGCCATCAGGCCCACGGTGACGAAGGGCTGTCGTCATTTGCGCTATAGCCCTCAGCGGCTTTGCACTGGCCGCATCGTGTGCAAGAAGAATTCCGGCAATCCCACACATCCCATTCACCCCAGATCCCTGGAAGTTTTACTGGAAGTAGCCGAAACTGCTCGGGGCGTTCCGGCAACAAGGCAGAGGGTCAGCGCAAACCAAACGATCGGGTGGCGGATGATCAGGTGCGGAAACCCGTAAATCATGATCGCCACCACCAGCGCAAAAAGGGCATCGAGCTTCGCGCGCCATGCTGATATGGCCGCCGAGCCGACGATCCAAAGCAGGGCCAGGACCGCGATCAGACCACCTTGCGTGTATAGATCGAGGATCGTGTTGTGAGCCTCGAAAGGTTCGGGCAGAAACTGCCGATATTCGACCGAGGGGCGGTCCACATGCGGGCCAGGACCAAGGCCAAGAGACGCTGACGTCACGCCCTTGTAGACTGCATTACCCCAGAGCCTGACGCGAAGTGTAGCGGTTTCGGCGGTATCCTCGCCGCCCCTCCCCTTGCTGAGGCTCTTGGCGAAATTTTCAATGCTGCTTATGTCCCTGAGAACGTAGGGCGTCATCGACATCGCCAGGGGGAGGAAGCCGACCATCAGGAGGACGGCGACTTGCCGGGAAACGCTGCCCTTGTCACCGGTCGTGAGCCATGTCCGAACCCGCAGTCCTAGAAATATCAGGCAGGTCAGGACGCCTGTAAGAAGATAGGCATCACTCTTTGTCAGCCTACCTACATAGACGGTCAGAATAAGGCTGCTGAACCCGATCACCCTCCCCCATGGACTGCTTGTGGTCGTAGCAAGATGCAAAGCCAGCGGACCAAAGATTGCGCAATAAATAGCAATTTGGTTCGGATTCTCGGACCAGCCGATGAAGCGATCCCAGAACCAGGGATTGACACCGGGTTGGTGGATCCAACCCCACGCAAGTGCCAGCTGAAAGGTAAAGCATGCATTTGCTATCCAGATCACCCACCAGGCAGTGCGGCGCAGGTGGCGATCGGCGTCGGGCTCTGCGGCAGCCAGGCAGGTCACGCTGGCCAACAGCATGTATGCCATTATGTCGTGAATCGGCGCCGAGAGGTCCAGAACCGCCGTGGTCAGTAAGCCGACAATCGCACCGACCGCCAGGGTGAACGTCATGATCAGCCAGAAGGTCGCAAGACGGAACAGAGCCGGCGTGGCCTCCAAGTGACCACCGGCGATTACTCGCCCGATCGACAGCATGATCCAAAGTGATAAGAACAATTCGGTATATCCGAAGGGCAATCCCGGAACACCGAACTGCGTCGCATAGCCCATCGCAAGGCCGCAGGCCAGCAACGCATCCCGGATCATCGGCGTGCTCCACCCAATCCGCGGCTTGCGGCATCCTCTTCAAGCAAGATCGAGGACGCCGGTCGAGCAAGACCGCCTTGGGATTCGACGCTAAGGACACTTTTGTAGAGATCGCAATACTGGTCGACTACCCACGGCAGCGCGAACTGCTCCCGGACAAGCTCGACGGAACGACCGCCCATGATCTTTCCGCGACCGCGGTCGGACAGGATGTCTATTATTCGACACGCAAGGCCATCAGCATCGTGCGGTGGGACGAGATAGCCGTTCCATCCGTCTTCAACCACGTCATTGCAGCCAGGCATTCTTGAGGCGACGATAGGCAATCCCGCCAGTCCGGCTTCGAGCAGGACGCGCGGAATCCCTTCCCGATATTGTGTCGGAAAGGCAAACAGATCGGCCACGCCAAGAAGGGCTGGAACATCGCGTCGTGGGCCTAAGGCGATGACATGGGGGGCATATCGATCGATGTCCGATTTGTCGACGGCAAATGGCCCTTCGGATTCCCATGGGCCGACAAGCACGAAACGCGCATTAGGCCTTTTGGACAGGATGTGCGGGACTGCTTTGAGGAGTGTCGGGATACCCTTCTGGCGGGTCAGCCGGCCGACAAAAATTACGACTTCGGCGGATTGGAGTCCAAGCTCTTCGCGCATTTTCGCCGCTGACGGGGCAAGATGCCTTGCCATGGCGAACCCATCGACGTCGATTCCAGAACTGCGGATCAGCCGCCCGCTGCCGCGTCGGATCAGTCGATAGCGTTCAAAGAAGGCCTGATCGTCCCGATTTTGGAAGACCGTCGCAGCCGTCCAGAAGGACGAAAGCCATTGCAGTCCGCAAAAGATTGGACGCAGGGCCAGAGCCCGTGGCTCCTGCGACGAGAACGTCCAGCCCAGACCGTTGATCGTGCGGATGACGGGAGCCTTCCCGCGCACCGCAAGTGGCGTCAGCAGGTTCGGTTTGGTGTCGAAACTTTGGACAACATCCGGTCGCAGTTCCGACATTAATTTTCGAATCGTTCGGATGGCGCCCCACTCGCCGCTGCCGCCGCTGGCAAATCGGTCGAAACCATAGCGGTGATGCGGAATGCCATGCCGCGAAAACGCGGTTTCACCGCCACTCGAGACTGCGGTAACCCGAAAACCCCTTTCGCGAAGCGACATCAGGAACGGAATTCTTAAGGCGTGATCCTCGCCTCCCACACACACGAGATGCGGATTCATCCTGCCTCTCCCGACCATGTGCCGTCCCCGAATCGCGGGAAGTGGCGGGCTTTTGACTCTGCCTTCATGACCTTGGTTTCGCTTCTTCTGCGTGTATGGATGCCAAGTCACGGTACGGGCAGGCTTGCCTACTGTCCTCGTCTGTTTGCATGACGCAAACCGCATTTGGATCAAGGCCTTGCGAGCATAAGGCAGCTAAGCCTCCGGCTTGGCGAGGCAATCCACGCCAAGGACCTGCACAGGGTGTGCTACCGAGGCCGTATGGCGGGCCTCCTCGACGCGCATATCCTTCTGCGCAATGAGGGTGTGGCGGGATCGTTTGCACGTCGAACTTGAGGAAAAATCCTGCGGGCACGTTCACCGGCGGGCGGGGCAATCAAGGACGGCGCTTCCGATAACCGTCCGTTGTCACCTCAGTCTGGGTCGTTGCCAGCCTGAGCATCGTCCCGATCGTGGGCCGGTGCCTCAGTACGCTGGTTGAACCGCATCTCGGTCACTTCCGCCACTGGTAGAATCTGCCTGCGACCAGCAGGTAACCTAGTTCGACCATCTCCGATGTCGGCAATGTCGTTGGCGGATGACATCGTTATGAGAGAGCACCTCCCCACTGTGTCCACAGAAAATTGGGTTGCGACGCCAGAGAACATGGCCTGGCTCAGCACCTAGCTTAATGCAGTCAGATTTGCCCTCATGTAAGTGTATATTGTGCAGAAAAGCTATTCTGGCTGCCGTTCTATTCATGAACTCTAGTTGCCGGAAGTTAAAATCCGAGTTTTGTGGCGCCACTTCAGCGGGTCAGCATCACCAAGGCATCTTCACGAAATACCGACTTCGACGCCATCTACAATCTTATTGAAGGCCAACTACTAGACAGAAAATTACTATCGAAGACGGATCGCAAATAAGAATGTGAAAGACCACTCCGAAAAAACGTACAATTTATCTGAATGCCATGGCTTAGTTTATTCGATGATAAAACGGCATGTTACTTGGAAATGTCGTGGTTATCCTAAGTAAATTTCTGCTTCCGTGAGCCGATCCTGCCGGTGATCAACGAATCTATCAGAGGGGTGTGGGTATGTGATTTGGCGCTAATATACGCCGTCGAGTAGGCAGGCCACCGCGGGGCGCTAAGAAAAAAAGGATTA
>NZ_JBSPTO010000012.1:0-163078 GCF_053850215.1 Mesorhizobium sp. f-mel | reverse complement strand
GCAACACCGCGGTGGGAGCCTTCTCCCCACGAGCCCGACCGGGCTTCCCAATCGCCCATCCTGTAACCTGGAGCCAAGTTGAGCGGGGTATTCGGCCCGACGGTTTTACCATCGACCATCCGTTCCGAGCGGCTGCCCGAAGGGCGGCGTAGGCGGGATCGCATTCGAAGCTTTTAATGCTGCCTGCCCGCGCGGATCATTGCTCTGGCAATCGCGAGCTCCGCCTCGACCTTGGCGTTTTCCTTTTGCGTCATGTTGTCGGCCGCGATCAGCCGCCGCAGCGAGCGGATCACCTCGCCGCGTGCCCAGCCGGCTTCCAGCATGCAGTCGACGATCGCTTGAAAGCCGGGCTCCATCGATTCTTGGCAGTCGATCTCGCGGTCTGGATATGGATTCGGATTCTTTGGCTGATTGATCACAGGTAGCGCTCCCCGTCCTCACGATGCTCAAGGCAGAACCAATGCGGCGTTTGTCGCGGCTTTGCGAATCCAAAACCGGCGTGCCTTCCACAGCCGGGATGTTCGCAGACCCCGTCGGCTGTCGAGCCTGACAATGTGGTCCATGGCATGCCTCCTCTCAAGCAGGGAGCCTTGTGTTGACGCCTGTTGCGGGTTCTTGATCTGGGTCGCCGGCTTCTCGACGATCGCCAGCGCGTCGTCCGGCGCGGTGCGTTGAAGTTTCTTTGCTTCCGATCGCCGTAAGCCAGGTTTCGATTTCCTCCTGTTTAGTCAGGATGACCGGCATCGCCTTTTCGTGGAGCGGCGCAATCAGAGCATTCGGCTTGGTGGTCATGAAGCCATAGACCTCGTGATCGCCAGGGCCTTCCTTGACCTTGCGCACGACCCACGAGGAATATGTTCCTAATTATATACTTGACAAAGCATGAGGATTCCTTAGCCATTTTGCGCTAAGAAGATCACCATGAATCTTAGGGCTATCATAGCGGCGGTTAAGTCCGCCGTAGACACGGGGGATTGGAAGCGAGGTGAAATACCTCGCCCCAAGTGGCCGTCACGTCGAGCAAAAGCAAAGGCCTACAAATACGGGCCACTTTACCAGTGGCGCATTATCACGTTCGTGGCGGAAGGCCACGATTGCCGCGTTTTGTTACTCTTCAACGAGTCGAAGCGAATATTCCGCGCCAGCCTTGGCGTGGTCAGAGGCGGCGAAACTCTCGTCATTTGCGATTACGAGCACCACGCTAGCGAACCAGGATGGCACTGCCATGCCCGCTGCGTCGACTTGTCCAATCTCAATCCGAGCCACAATCGCTTTGGTGGAGTTCGCCTGCCCAAGGCACACGCGTATCATAGGCGAGTCGAATTCAGGCACCTAAAGCAGCCGCTTTCTGCTCAGACCGCCTTTAATTGCGCAATATCGATCTTCAGAATCGATAACGAGGCCGAGGGACTGGTATGAAAGCCGAACTCTGCCACGCGTTTTGCAATGACATAACGGTAACGGAAGTGCCGGCCGGCCTTGCCGTGTCTACAGCGTTTTTGCGCGACGACGGCGACCGAGTCGCCTTCTACGTCACAAAGACAGAGGAAGGTGCTTTCAAGCTTGAGGACGACGGCGCGACGATCCAGCAACTTGAAGCGGCCGGCGTCGATTTTGACACCGATACGCGCCGACGCGGCCTAGATCAGCTACTGTCTTCGGTTCATGCTCACTTCGATCACGATGACGGTACGATAAAGACTGCCTCGTTTCCGGAGGCAGAGTTGCCTGCTAGGGCATTGGCCTTTGTCGGCGTCATGATCCGAATGAACGACTTTCTCTTGCTCACGCAGGAGAAAGTGGCTTCGACCTTCAAGGAAGATGCGGCCGAACGAATAAAGTCAGCAATCGGTGACCGCGCCAAAGTCAAGGAGAATGAGAAGGTCAACTCGCGCTTGAGCGAGGTCACACCGGATATGGTCTTGGAGGCGGCTGGCCGCCCGCCAGTTGCGGTATTCTTCGGGAACACCCCTACGCGAGTGAATGATGCAATCTTCCTTCACTTCGCAGCTCTGCATGAAGTGAAGCAGGATCTATCGGTAGTCGCGCTTTTGGAGGATGATCACGCCATATCCAGTGATCTGCGTCGTAGGGCAAGCAACCGACTAGCGACTGTTCCCGTTTTCAAGGACGATGAGGATGCAGCGATAGCCCGCATCACTCGCGAGGCACTAGGCAAGACAGCGTGAACAACGCAAAGACCGACGAAAGCGATTCAATGAGACGCTAAAGCGGATGCTAAAAACGCCGCCAAAGGTGCACGAAAAAACTGACGCAAGGCGCAAGCCGAAACCAGATCGGCCGAAGTCGACTTCTGCTAAGAAGAGCAATAGCAGTAAGGTCTGACTATAGCGATTGACTCTTATATCAGATGGCAGCAACTCTTCCCCAGTCTCACAGGGGGAGAAAAAGACTATGGGGATTGAAACATGGCAAGCCGCACGCGAACCACGGAATCCGCCGCCACCGCCTCCGAGACCCTCGCCGCCTCCGTCTCGACCGTCGCCAGGGAACACGGAAGTCAGGCAGCCGCCTCCACCGCCGCATCCGAACCCTCGGCCGCCGAGGCGGGGGTAACCCTTAATTGCCTCATGAACGCGCGCTACCATGGCGCGCGCGAGGCATTCTTGGATGCGATCCATCGCTGGTTTATGTTCGGTGTCATCATTGCGGGTGCGGGCGCCGTCTCGGGTCTATTTCAGCAATATCCTCTCGTTAACCCGATCTTGGGCGCCGTTGCAGCGATCCTAGGCGCGGCTGATCTTGCATTCGATTTGTCAAATAGGGCGCGGACGCACGCGCTTATGAAGCGCCGCTACTTCGAACTGCTCTCCGATCTTCGTGATGGGCAGAAGACCGTAGACCAAGTGGAAGCGTGCACACATCGTTACAGCGCCGATGAAGAGCCTGCCTATCAGGCTCTTTTGATGGGATCGTGGAACGCTGCGCAACAAATGGTCTATGGAAGCCGGGCAGAACTTCTGCGGATTCCAGCCATGCATCGTTGCTTGCAAAATTTTTGGCGTTTTGAAGGAACAGAATATTCCTATCGCGATGACGTCAATCAGATCCCTTAATCTTCTTGCGTCTGAGAAGTAGCCTTCGCACCTTCTGCTTAGGCGAGACCGGCTTCACCGATCCACCGATAGGTAAGGCGCTTTCCTTCGATCTTGGCAAGCAACTGGTCGTGGCGCTCGCGATCAGTGACGCCAAGCGCCGTGCGGCGATTGTAGGAAGTCGAACTCGGCAAGATAGCGATGCAAATGAGCCTCGCCGCAATGCTGATAGACGCCGGCCATGCCACGCTTGAAGACCGAGAACACGCTCTCGATGGTGTTCGTGTGGACGACGCGTTCATCTTCGTAGCGAGCGTGTTCGCCGGCAGTGTGCTTGACCGTAGCGTGGTCAGCAAACTCCTGACCAGTGATCGGGTAGAAGTTGGACTCGTCGGTCATGAGCGTCGATTTGCGGTCGGCATTGCGGACCAGCACATCACGGATAGACGCCGTGGTGGCGCGCCCGACATAGAAGGAACGAACCGAACCGCCGCGCTCGACCAGCGCCACGATTGAGCGCTTGGACGAGTGGGAAGGCTTACCGCGCATTCAGCGAGGTTTGCCACCTAACAGAAATTCTTTGCCTTGAAGGGATCGAACCAATGGCGGAACTTGCGCGCCTCGAAGCCCCCCGGGGCCTCGGACATGGTTCACGCTCGTTTCACGCTGGCCTTGCGATGCAGAGATCGTGAAAACGTGAGCTTTGTAGGAGGAAGCAATGCCAGATCCAAAGACATACCTGTTTGATCTACCGGCCCGCGGTAGGCCAGAACCCCTTGCGATCCCCGAGGTGTGGTATCCCAACGTTCAAAGCTTCTGGGCGAGCTCGACTTCATCGCGGATTTTCGATCCGATCCTGGGCATCAAGGCGGTGGTTATACATGCGACAGCCGGCGCCAGCTCGGCTGGGGCAATGTCAGTGATGCAGGCCGGCACCGCCAGTTTCCACTGGCTGGTACCCGACGAAAACGAAAGTCAGCATGGGCATGTCGTTTGGGCGTGCGCGCCGGAGGCACGGGCGGCGTGGCATGTGAGAAACGACAAGAGTCATCCGCAGGTCAATGGCGGCGCCAAGCGCGTCAACCACTGGAGCCTTGGCATCGAAGTTGTCAACACGCAGGCCGCGGATCCGTTCTCGGACTGGCAGGTCGAAGCGACGGCGAGAATTGTCCGCTACTGCTGGGCCAAGTATCCGAACCTCAAGACCATCGTTTCGCATGCCGCGCTCGATCCGCAACGCCGGACTGATCCCGGGACCAAGTTCGACTGGGTTCGTTTTCGCCAGTTGGTTTTGTCGCCCGCCGGCACGGAAGCGGTGTCGTCGATGATTGCTGGCGTGACCCCGATGGGCAAACTGGCTCCGGCCGACCTTCGGACCTGTTGTGCCAGGTGATTGAACGGCCCAAACGGTGTATATTGGCGGGCCGGTCGAGCCGGCAGCGGGACGGATTTTGACCTCCCACGAGTCCCTCCCGCCTTTGGACCGGGTGCCGGTCGAAAGCGCGCAAATTATGATCCGGTTGGCATCGCTGATCGCGTGACGATGCGGATAGTCTTTCACGGCGAAGAGGCGGCGATGCGACACGGCGGGTATGCGGCATACGAGGCCTTAGCGAACCACCGCCGCGCGTTCAACGCGGCGAGAACGGACGGCGGTCCCACCGTCGAAGCCACGGGCGCAGGCTCTGGCGATGTTCTCCGGCGCCTGCTCCTGTTTCCTGATCTCGCCGACAAACCCATGAGCTACATGCCAGCTGGAAAAAACAGCTCCGTGACCGAGACCACCCAGCAGGCGATTGCGGTCATATCGAACTGTATGCTCGGTCCCATCGATTCCTTCGACCTGAGCGGCAATCCCGCAGCCTACACCTATTTCGGGCAGTTCGCTTTTCACGATATCGTCTTCAGCCGCGTATTTGGCAAGCCAAGCGATCCAGCTGGCCGCATCTTAAGAAACGCTGCCTCAGGCAGCCTCGATTTGTCGGGCCTATATGGGCGCGGCTTGATTGTGGATGCCCACCTGTACGACTCGGCATCGGAAGGCGACACGAGCCTTTGCCGGTTCCCCATAGGCCTGCCCGGAGTTAGCGACAAGGAGGTCAAGCTCCCCGTTAACGGCGCGATCGAAAGGGCACGCGACGTTCCGCGCATCGACGCGTCCAGCGGGTTTCTGAGCGTGTGTGGACAGAAGACGCCTTACCGCCCCCTTATCGGCGACCCTAGGAACGACGACAACCTCATTCTCTCCCAGCTCCAGTGCACGTTGATGCAGGTGCATAACCGTCTTGTCGATTTACAGATGGCGCGCCACGCCGCATCGCCGCAGACTGCCTTCGAGCAGGCGCGCCTTTACCTGACCAGCGTCTACCGCCGCGTCGTCGTCGACGACTATCTGCGGCGAATTCTTTGGCCAAAGGTCTGGGAGCACTTCTTTGAGGGCGAGGAGTTTCGCGGACCTGGCGTCGCGTCGCTCAGGCCGCTGGCGGATTTGCCTATGGAATTTACATATGGCGCCTCGCGGTTTGCGCACTCGATGATCCGCGATCGCTACACCGTCAACGACATGTTCGATCAGGCTCCTGCCACTTTGCGCGAGATTCTGGCGTTTTCCAGCCAGCGCCCGAACGGCGACGTCCCCGTCCGCGTCAATTGGGCCGTCGACTGGAGCCGTTTCACCGAATCGGGTGATGCCGCAAAGCTTCTGAAGGCACGCCGTATCAGCCCCTTTCTCACTTATGAAATGGCAACGGTCCAGCACACTGCCGACTTGGACGGGACACCTCGGTCCATTGCCTTCATGGACTGCTGGCGCTGTTATGAACTCGGAATCGCTTCAGGTCAGACGATCGCCGCCGCTGTCGCTGTTGCGCTTGCCGAGGATGTGCCGGTGCTTTCCGATGCGGACATGCTGCCGACGGATAATTGCAAGGAGCGCTACAGCTTCCAGGCGGGCGAGCTTGAAAGGACGCTGAGAGCCTATCCTCAGTTCCTCGTCGAAACGCCGCTGTCCTATTATGTGATGCAGGAAGCCTCCGTTCTCGGCGATGACGGCAACCGGTTGGGGCCAACTGGCTCCTTCATTGTCGCGGCCACCGTCGCGGCTGCACTGTTCAATGCCGTAGACAGCGAAATCCAGACGCCGCTGTCCCAATCGTCGGCCGAACCCGGCAATCTGGCCGGCCTTCTGCGGTTGGCAAACAACAGGCTGGTTTCGGACGACCAGCTCTACGAATATTTCCAGCGGTCGGTTCACCTCGATATGCCGAGGCGGACCTACCGAAGAACCGGCAACGTCGCAACCTGAACCTACGGAGCAGAGATATGGCCAAATTCGAGAATGTGCAGTTCGAAGCGCTGGGTGCCTTCATTCAAAAGACCATCAAGGACCCTGCCGCCATGGAGATATTCAGGAACGGCACGCAGGATGAGAAGAAAAACCTTCTCAAGGGTTTCATGAACCCGCGCGGCAAGAGCTGGGACGAAATCACCATCATCGCGCATTTCGACGAGGAAAACGTCGTGAACATTGCGTTTCCCTTCACCGGAGACGTGGAGGAGACCGTCCGCGAGATCGCGCCCGATGCAGGCCCCGGATCGGACTATCCATTCCCTGACCACTACAAATTCGACCCGAACGCAGGCGCGACGCCTGAGGAGAAGAAGGCAAACCGGCTTCGGGGCTATCGCAGCCGGCTTGGCGATTATGTGATGTCGCGTTGCAAATAGCGTCCGCCCGAGATAAACCGCCTCATACCAGCCGTGCGGCGCGGTCGATGCCCTCGCTAAGTTTCGTGCGGTCGGCATCCAGGCGGATCGGAAAGACGTTCTTGAACCAGTCGATCGCAATTCGCCGGCTCGGGCGCTCGCCATTATGCCATGCGGCCGAGACGCCTTTCAGAAAGAGTCCGAAGTCGGCCCCCGCGTTCGCTTCGTTGCCCATGAGGGCATGGGCGGCAGCCGACCACCCCCTGATATCCGGAAACAGGCCATCGCTTTTTTCGACAGCTTTGACGCAGCCCTGCAGGTCGCCAGCCAGGAACGCAACGGTCGCGTGGTAGCCATAATAATGAGGATCATGCAGAGCGTTGAGTTCGAATGCCCGCATCGACAGGCTGACCGCCCGCTGATGGTTTCCGATGAACGCGCTGGCAAGTGAATAGGCGATAAGGGTCGCTGGATTGGCGGCATTGAGGTCGTGCGCCAGTCCGAAGTGGAAATCCGCCAGTTCCCACCGCCGGGCCAGAAGGTGGCACCAGGCCAAGTTGACCTGATTGCGGTGATCGAGAGGATCGAGCGTGACTGCCTCTTTGGCCAGATCGAAGGCGTGGTCGAGGTCCGCACTGTCAACCGGATAGCCAGGCAGCACGATCCACCGCGAATTCAGGATCGCCGCCAGGCTCGAATAGGCGCATGCTAGCCTCGGATCCTGGCGGATCGCTTCTTCGTACCGCGCGATCGCCGCCGCTTCGGTGTCGTTGCGCCACAGCGTGGAAAGCCGCTGTCCGTCGAGCCAGCTGTCATAGGCCGAGATGTAATTTGGCGATTGCTCGTCGATACGGTGGAGGCGCGTGGTGGAAATTACGAGCTGAAGGCGTGAGGCGACCCGCGCGCAGATTTCATTGAACACAGTTCTCCAGGCGGCTGGCTCGCGAGGCGCAGTGGTGGTGAACTGCAACGCGCCCGTTGCCATCGCCCGGCATGAGATATCGAAATGCGGTTCCCCGTCATCGGAGGCGGTTATTGTCACTGCAAGGTCAGCGCTTTCCCCCAACGCGGCGCGAAGCGCCTCAACCGACCCTGACCGCACCGTATCGCGATCCAGCTCCGCGTGGATTGCGGTCCAGTGCCTGAAGCGCGAGAGGGTGGCGGACAGTTCGCTGACCAGAGCGAGTTGAACGTGTGTGTCGGCGGTCCTGTATTTTTCCGTGACAAGTACGATCGTCGGTCTTTCGACAGGATGCCGGGGAGCAGTGGTGTCAACGGCGGGATGCGGCCGCGCGGCTGCTGCATCCAAAGCGCTTGTCTTGAACCGTTCCAGTTGCTGGATGATTTCGCGCGATGGCGCGAGGTCGAGTTCCGATCTCAGACCGCCGGCGTAGCGTTCGAAGAAAACGCGAGCCCTAGCGTAACCGCCTTCCCGATGCAGGGCGCTCAACATCCCGATTACTGCCGGTTCGTGGAAGGGGTCGAGACGCAAGATGCAGACGGCGATCGCCTTGCGGTCCGCCAGTGTCAGATCTTGTTCGTTGAGCAACCCCGACAGTTGATGGATCAGATTATCTGACCACTTGGTAGAGGTCATCCCGATCCAGTTGTCGAACACCGGATCGCAATCCTGAAGTCCGATGCAGAGGGAATTTCCGCTTCGCGCTAGGATGCGATCGGCGGTCAGGAAGTCCCGATCCTTGATCGCATGACGTAGATCGGCGAGATCCGTTCTCAGGGCATTGTGATCGATGCCGACGGAGAGCTTGTCGAGCACCAGAAACCTCACGCCCGTCTGGATCTCGATGTGCTTCAGGTCGCGGATGGATTGCCTCAGCGAGGCGCGTGCATGTTCCTCATCGCTGTCGCTCCACAGCAGTGCTGACAACCGCCCGCGCGTTTCGCGCGTCTGTTCGGACAAAATGAGATAGGCCAAGATCGCGCAAGCTTTGCGCTTGTCTAGAGCGAACACCTTGTCGAGGCTGCGTATCTCGAAATTGCCGACAATTTTGATTTCGAGGCTTTTCCTGGAAGAGCCTTTTTCTCTTTGCCTCTGAATCAGGGTTACTGACATGATCGACCAACCGCCCTCGATCATTTAATATCAGAAACCGAACTTGAGTTAAGTGAAGATTGAAGAATGCGGCTCGAAAAAAGACACTGGGAAGTGCTTTGCGCACTGTCGCGTGCCGCTGCCGACTCTTGGCAGGCAGCTGAGGAGGATGTGTCGAATACAGTAGGCCGCGACATTCGGTTCGCGGGATTGGCGGATCGACCGGAAAAGGATATTGATGCTTCCGACCGTCGGCGTCTGTACGGCTGCGCTTCCCAGCACGGTCTGACCGTCGATCTGTTCGAGGTGCCGGGGGGTGTCCTGGCCGCGGCAAACCTCGGCCTGCCCGGGAGCGACGGTTCCCGCCAAGTCACGGTAAGCGGAAAGGGATACAGTCGGGCGCAAGCCTTGCTGGGGTGCCTCGGCGAAGCCGTCGAAATCGACAGTTGGATGTACCAGGCCTCGGACGAGCACAAGCTTGTCGCGGCCGGCAATGCCGGAGAGGGCCATGTCATCGCGGCCGAAGCGGTCATTGGCTTTTCTAGGCGCCAGACACAGCAGCGCCGTCGTCTCAACCGCCTATGGGATGGCTGGGATGCGATCCCGCCAGTTCGGCAAATGCGCGATCCGCATATGTTGGCGCTCGTGCGCGACGTGACCGGTTCGCACACAGCGCTGTGCCCCGCATTCCTGTGCTTTGGTGGCTTTGGCGAAGCCGTCCATGGGGACAATAGCCTGAACGTCGATTCCAACGGCTGCGCAGCCGGAAGCACGCTCGACGCCGCGATGTCGCGCGCTGTGCTTGAGGTCGTAGAACGGGACGCAACCGGTATATGGTGGTGGCGAGGATGCCGGCGTGGACGGTTCTCTCCGAGCGGGGAGGATACCGCGCTGACCGCGGCCCTGAAGGAACACGCTGCCGAGACCGACCGGCGCGTCTGGTTCCTGGACATTTCCACCTTCCAAAACGCGCGCGTGGCAGCAACGGTATCGTGCGACGGAGACGGCCGGCGCGTGGCACTGGGATTTGCGGCAGCCTTCGACTTGCAGGCGGCGGCCAAGGCTGCGTTCCTTGAGATGATCCAGACCGAGCTTGCATTCGATGCCTATGAGGTGCGGGTCGCAACCAACCACGATGCGCCGACGTCCCCTGCAGACCGTCGCGTTGCGACGTGGCTGCAGCAGGTAAATCTGGACACAACGGGCTTTCTGGCGGGCTCCGATCCCGTGCCGACAATGCAATCAGGCCAAGCAGGGACAATGCTAGGCCTGATTGAAGAGCTAATGGCGGTGAGCGGTGGCAATTTATGGTTTGCGGACCTGCGGCGGCCAGCATTCGCAATCCCGGTCGTCAAGGCGATCTGCATCGGTCTCGCGCACTTCAAGCCACGGCTGGGTTGTGACCGGCTCTGGGCATTGCCGCTGCAGCGCGGCTGGCAGCCGACATACGGACGTCGCGATCTTGGGCGGCGGACGCCGCTCTTCATCTGAAGGCTTCGGCCTGGCCGGGGCTGATTTCACGCTCACTTCACGCTGGCTCTGCTCAATTGTCGCAACGGTTGGGTGCTGCGATGAAAAACAGACGCATTTTGATCGACGTTAAGTCCGGCGCGAGGACAAAAGCGTCCGAAACCGCGGGGGCTCGCAAGATGGGCGAGGGGTGTTTCGGGCATGCGGTGGGCGCCAGGTCGCCCACCGCAGTCGGGCGCTGGGTCTTTCCATGCATTCTTCCAATTCTCATCGTTTCGACCCAGTACGCATTTGCGCAGGGCAACGACATCCCGAACGCCACGCACATCCTCACCGAATTGATGAAGGTGCTTTTGATTGCCGCTGTGTTCGAGCAGGCGTTCGCTGCAATCTTCAATTGGCGGCTTTATCAGGAATTCTTTTCCGCACGTGCCGTGAAGACGCTGGTGATGCTGGTCATCGCCGGCCTGTTCGTCGGTCTTTCCGGATATGATCCGGTCAGCAACATCATCGGCTTTGCCAACGGCACCCAGCAGGCGCCGGCCAACATATCGACAACGACGCTGACCACCACCTTGTCGGCATTGATCATCGCGGGCGGAAGCGCCGGCGTGAATTCCCTCCTGGTTAACCTTGGCTTGCGTAGTCGCTCCACCCCCGAAGAGGCGCCTAAGCCGCAGACCGGCTCTGCGTGGTTCTCCGTGAGGGTTGTCGCTCCGCAGGGTGATCCGAAAGCCGAATATGCCGTGGGCCTTGCCGAGGCTGACCAATCATCGATCGGCAATTCCGTGCTGGGCATACTGGCCAGGCGCAGTGTTGAGGAAAGGCTGAAGCGAGTCTTTTCGCGCGATCCGATGCGCTATCCGCCGAGCGGTGGCTACAGCGTGCCGTCGGGTAAACCCTATGCGATCACTCTCTCGCGCGTCGTGCAGGGTGCCACGGTGGCGAAAACGCCGGCCTCGACCAAAACGCCAGCCTCGACCGCTGAAAAGATGACCGCGACAAAACTGGAGCCGGTCTGGAACTGGACCGGATCATTTGCCGACAGGGCGATAGCGGACTTCGAAGTGAGGCTCGACCCGGATGGCGGCGTGACGCTGAACGCGAAAGGGTAAGGACATGTACCGCCAATTCCTGAAAGCCGCCGCTGACGCAACCGATGATCCGAGTTCGCAAACGCTTGCGCCGGGCATTATCAGGTTCACTCTCGAATACGCCAAGGCGCCCGACCTCCAGGCAGAACGCGCGAAGTTGAGTGTCATCATCGGCAGCGATCGCTTCGCTTTCTTTCCGTTGCCCCCGGGCGAAGATCCACTCGTCCACATTCTGCAGTTTCCAAATGTGTGGCGCGAACAGTCGGCCGGTTTCCTCTTCGATGTCGCGCAAAATCTCATCGACGACTGTGGCCTGCGTTCGTGCGTTCCCGATGTCGATCCGGGCTGGATCGCCGACGACGAGCTCGGCCGCAATGCACCGGAATCGGTGGGTGGCATCGTATGGGCGCTGTGCAAGTCGAGCGCCCCGGTTCCCACGACCATGCGCTGGGCGGTCTCGGCGGTGCGGGCGGACCGGGCATGGGCCAAGTTCAACACCACCGGCCAGGGGATTCTGATCGGCCAGCCGGATACGGGCGTCGCCGATCATCGTGAACTTGATGGTGCGCTTGAACTCGCAAAAGGCACCGACATTCTGGCCGGCGGCGGCCTTCCAATCGATCCGCTCTCCTCGTCAATGTCCTCGCCCGGTCACGGCACCGCAACGTCGAGCGCGGTCGTCAGTCGCCCCTCATTGGCGATCGTCGGGGCGGCGCCGGGAGCAACACTGGTTCCAATCCGTTGCGTCAATTCGGTTGTGATCGGCAGTGGCGCCGCCGTGGCGGCCGCCGTCGACCATGCCCGTCTGGCAAAATGCCACGTCATCACCATGAGCCTTGGCGGTCCGCTCGAAGGCGCTGATTTGCGGCGGGCGATCGAAAGGGCGGTCAACGCGGGCATGATCGTGGTCGCCGCGGCCGGCAACTGCATACCAACGGTCGTCTACCCCGCCTGGGACGCCAACGTTATCGCCGTGGCGGGCGTCGACATCAATGATCGACCTTGGAAGGGAACGTCCCACGGTCCCAAGGTCGACGTTTCCGCCCCTGCCGAGAATGTTTATGTGGGGCGGCGGGCAGGGCCCACCGATGCCGACAAATCCATTGTCGAGCCGGGTCAAGGCACATCCTTTGCCGTGGCCCTAACAGCCGGTTGCGCCGCGCTATGGCTGGCCAGGCACTCTCCTGCCGCGATCAAGGCCGAGGCGGCCAGGCGCGGCGTGCACGTTCAGGAATTGTTCCGCGCCGCCGTCAGGAAGTCGGCGCGCAAGCCCAGGAACTGGCCCAGCAGATCAATGGGCGCCGGTGTGGTCAACGCGGAGCAGTTGCTCGCGTTGCCGCTTCCAGAAATTCCGTTGGGCCCTTCCGTGGAACGCGCCCACCCCGGTCACTCGATCCTTGAAGCCACGCTCACTCCCCAGCGCTTCGTCGCAGAGGCAGGTTTTCTGGCGCTCGATCGGCGCCAACGCATGGATCCGAAGCGTGTCGGGGCACTCGAAAGCACCGTGGCGCCGCGCCCCAGCCGGGCCCTTGCCGCGGCCATCGGCACGGCTGGCGCGGCAGCCATGCTGCTCGACCGCACCACGTTGCCGAGGCCATCGGGACCGCTCACCGCTTTCGTCGGCCCACGCACGCCGTCAGGTGGTTCGCAGCCGCGCAAAGGCTCGGCATCGCAAAGCGCGGTGCCGCCCATCACCGCGCAGACGATGCTCGCCCGTTCCGGAAAAAAGGAGATGCTCGACCGTATCGAGAAAGTCCTGAGTAGTCGCGGGGCGCGTGCGGGCACGACCGAATCTGCCCGCGCCGCCGGCCGGGCGATCATGACCCATGCCGAAGCGGTCGTCGACGCTTGGGCGAAGGGCAAGACTATCGATGCCGGATCGGTCGGGGCCGTAAGGGCGACGGCGGAAGCGATCGTGCGGCTAACCGACCGTCCCGCGCTACGGGTCGTGGCCGGGATGGTCGATCCCAGGGATCCTCAGCTCGAGTTCTGGGCAGGTGATCTGGGTCCACCGAGAAAGGTTCTCAAGCCGCTGATCGACGCGGTTGGCCGCATCGACATCGACGAGGCCGGCGGCCATTCGCATGTCGGCACCGGTACAGTGATCGCCAAGGGCCTTGTGATGACCAACCGGCACGTCATCGAGGCGTTTTCGGAGCCGGTGCCGTCCTCTGGCGGACGGCACCGGTTTCTGCTCAGCGCCCCGGTATCGATCTGCTTCGACGAGGCTGCAATCGATGAGAACCGCCGGTTCGTAGTGAAGAGCGTGCTGACGGCGGGACCGTGGCAGATCGGCCAGTTCGCCGATATCGGCAAGCTGGACATCGCAATCCTCGAAGTGGAAACGACGAACGCCGCCGGCGCCAGCCTGCCGGCGCCGGCACCTTCGGGTCCACTTTTTATGGAATCGGCCGAACGGTCCAAATTTATTGCCGTCGGCTACCCGGCAAAGCCCAACCTGTCAGCTGCCATCGACCCGGACACCGGCGAGGTCTCGACCGAGATCTGGGACCGTTTCTGGGCGCTGTTTGGCGACGAGTACGGCACCAAATATGTTAGTCCAGGCCAGATCGTGAACAAGCCGGGAGAGATGGTCGGCGATCAGCTCCGCTGGGCTCTGAGCCATGACGCAACGACCCTTGCCGGCAATTCGGGCGCTCCCATCATCAGCTTGCGCAATCCCTACGGCGTAGGCGGACTGCATTTTGGCGGGCAGACGTTGCGGCAGAACCTCGCTCACGATCTTGCCAGCATCCGCGGTGCTGTTGACAGCGACAAGCAACTGCTCGACCTGAAGGCCTTTGGAGATTTCTTTTAACGCCGTGTGACGTGCGCGGCATTTTTCGATCGGAGAAAAGGCATGTCTGCGACTGAACCTGTAACCGTGAAGATGGATCGGCGACCGCAGCTCCGCGATATGCGGCGCCTGCGTGGGCCGGGGGCCGAGGCAGCTCTCGAAACGCATATTCGCAGCGAGAGTGCATTGGCCGAGCGCGCGGCTCGGCCGCGCATTTCGCCGCCTCAGTCCTTTGCTGGGCGTGCCGGCTTCGATCGGGCTTTCCTGACCGGTTTTCCGGTCGACCTGCCCAAGCCAAACGGCCAGCGTTCCCGCGATGTAACGCCGGTTGGCGGCGACGCCACCGGCCGGCTCGATTATTGCAATTTTTCCGTCGTCATGTCCGCGTCGCGGCGCATGGCCCTGTTTACCGCCGTCAACATCGAGGGCGCCCGCTCCGTCTCGATCGAACGCGAGGACGACAAATGGGCGCTGGACGGGCGCCTGCCGGTCGAAGCGCAACTCGGCGAAGACCTTTATGCCGGCAATCGCCTTGACAGAGGGCACCTGGTCAGGCGCGAGGATCCGAACTGGGGCGACAATGCTCTCGTCGCCAACGATGATACGTTTCACTTCACCAACTGCGCGCCGCAGATGGACATCGTTAACCAAAAGACCTGGCTCGGACTCGAGAACTACATCCTGCAGAACGCACGGGCCTGGGCGGAGCGCTGCTCTGTATTCACAGGGCCCGTCCTCGGCGCCACCGACCTTCGGTATCGTGATGCACTCGTTCCGAAAGCCTTCTGGAAGGTGGTGTCGTTTCTCTCCGATGACGGCCGCCCGTCCGCCACTGCCTATGTGGTCGAGCAGGAAAAGGAGCTTGGTCAGCTGGAGGCGGCGTTCGGCGCCTTCAAAACCTATCAGCGAAGCGTCAAGCACGTCGAAGGGCTTTCCGGCCTCTCTTTTGGCTCCCTCGCCAACTTCGACGGGTTTTCAAACGAGGAAGATGTCGAAGGCGGCCTGTCCATTTCGTCGGAGATCAGGGTGCTGGGCGACGTGCGCATCTAGAACGCGCTTTCAGGGCGAACATAGCCGCAAGGCAAGGGGGATGGCATGAAGAAGATGAAGCTGGAAATGGTGGTGCTTCGCAGCCGCGCCCCGCGTGGTTTGGAGGCTGTGCTCGAAAGCACGCAAGCTCGGGATCCTCAGCTGGTTTCGGCCAGGCGAGTGCGTCCGTTCGCCCGCGGCTTCGAGGATATCGAAGTCGAGCTGGACGAAATGAGCGCCGCTGATCACCGGCGTGTTTCCGCCGATCCGACGGTGCTGTCGATCACACCGCGGATGCCGGTCGCGCTCATTCGAGCCTTCCCTTCGGCCAAACCCGCGCCGAAAGCCACTCCCGTCGTTAGCTGGGGCATTGAAGCCGTCGCCGCTTCGACGAGCCCATTTAGTGGGGACGGCGTGACGGTGGCGGTGCTGGATACGGGCATAGACAAGGATCACAAGGCGTTTGCCGGTGTCGAATTGGTCGTCCGCAATTTCATCGGGGGTTCCCTCCAGGATGTGACTGATGACGAAGGGCACGGGACCCACTGCGCCGGCACCATATTCGGCCGCGATGTCGACAATTGCCGCATTGGCGTCGCCAGAGGCGTCAAGCGGGCGCTGATCGGCAAGGTGCTGGGGGAAGGGGGCGGGTCATCCGAACAAATCGTGAAGGCGATCCAGTGGGCACAGTTCGAAGGCGCCCATGTCATCTCGATGTCGCTGGGCATGGATTTTCCCGGCTACCAGCAATTGCTGATGACCAAATACGGCATCAAGCCCCCGCAGGCCACATCTCTTGCGCTGGCGGGCTACCGGCTCAACACAAGGCTCTTCGACGAATTGTCGCGAAGCATGGTCGGCCACGACGGTCTGATAGCCGGGTCGGTGGTAACGGCCGCCGCCGGCAACGAAAGCCAACGGCCGGACTATTCCATCATCGTCGCGCCGCCGGCCACTGGAGAGCGGTTCCTGTCCGTGGCGGCACTTGGCCGCAACAAGGACAAGACCTATCGCGTCGCACCCTTCTCCAACGAAGGCGCGACGGTGTCGGCGCCGGGGGAGGAAATAGTCTCGGCGCGGAACGGCGGCGGTCTCGTCGCCATGAGCGGCACCAGCATGGCCGCTCCGCATGTCGCCGGAATAGCCGCGCTGTGGGTCGAACAACTTAGCCAAAACAACCAGTTCAGCGCTGCGAATGTCATCGCCAAGATCAATGGGACGGCGCTGGGTCTAGGGGCGCAGTTCAGACAGGAGGATGTCGGCCATGGTCTTGTCCAGGCGCCTCAAGCGAAATGACAGGCCGGTCTCTTCCTGCGCTAGCGCGCGGAGTGCTTGTAAGTCAAAGTATCATCGCGCAGACAGCGGAATTTCTGACATGTTCTCATGGCCGAAAAAGTGTTCTCGTAGTTGAATAGGCGGCGTCCGGGCGGTTCGCGGTGGCAAAAAGGGATCCCATAGTCGATCTGACCATGTTCGTCATGCGCGAGATTGGCGGCGGTGGTGCCGAGACTGGAACCGGCCTGCTGATCACGCCGCGTCTGGTGATGACCGCACTCCATGTGGTCTGTCCCTTCGGGAAAGGCCGTGTTGTGCCTGCGCATCATTCGCTACGGCTTTATGTCCGCTTCGAGATTGCGTCGAGATCAGTCGCTGGAGAGCCCCGGCCCGTCGCGAAGTTCTATCCGGCGCGGCTGGTGTGGCCTCCTGTCGGCACGGAGGCGTCGATCAATTCCTCGGACGTCGCGCTTCTGGCACTCGACAACGACGGTCTTGAAGAGGGCGAACTCGGTCGTCTGCCCGAGAACTGGGTGATTGCCGCGCAGGATTTGATCAAGCGGTACGCTCTCGGAGAAGCCACAACACGGATAGGTCTCGGCGTGGCCGGGGACCGGCCGCCTCAGGTAAAGTTCCTCGGTTATCCTGTTGCCGGAGACATAGTTCTGAAGGAGGTGCTGAAGCCCATTGGCCAGGAAGGCATTCCCGCGATGATACCTTTCCCCGGTAATGTACCGGTTGCAGACCCGACGGGTGGCGATCTTATCTATCTCTTCGCGGATAAGGTGTGGTCGCCGACGCTGGAGCAGCCGGAGCCGCTGGTTGGCATATCCGGCGCGTCCGTCTATCGCATGGGCGATGCCGCTGGCTATGCCGAGATCTACGGGGTACTAAATCGCTCGCTTCCCGTTTCGAAAGATGGCACGCAAAATTTGCTGTCTATTGCGCCAATTCCGAAGCCCGGCGCCCGTCAGTCTGCTGCCGGCTTCTGGTCTTTCGTCCCGGAAGCTATGGCATTTGTTGAAAACGACTCTGTACAACGTGCGCGGGACGTCATCCATCGCCTTGACCGAAGCGTGCCGGTACAGATCTATCTCGACGGATTCCGAAACAAGCGGCCGCGCAGTTACCTGTATGTTTTCGTCACCACGCTTTGGGACGGTCCGGATGCGCTGCGCAAACGGCTGCAAGAAGTAAGCACCGAGAACGACGAACCGCTTTTCGATATCAGAACCTTTGCATCGGAGCCGCCGTCCATCACCCTTCAGAACATGAGCGGCACTGCGGAGTGCGCTCGGCTGCTGACCACCCTCGCCAAGCAGATCAAAGCGCGGGCGCCCGGCGAGAATTCGGCGCAACCTTGCATCGCGGACAGGCTGGCGAGCGGCGCCGCGCCGCGCCTGCTGCTTTTCGATGTCGCTGATAATCGGCTTTTCGACGGCGACACCGGCGAGCGACTGGATGGGGCAGTCGCCACGTTGCGGCAATTGATGCAGGAAATCGCCGGTTGGGCAAAGAAGGAACCTACTGCGCCATCTGGAATTTCATTCGAGCGGGAGAATCCGCTCGTTGCGGTTCTGACGATCTATGTGTCGTCGCGCGATCCTGACAAGGCCTTCAAGCAGGCCAAGGATCTGGTGGAGCGCGCCAAATCCCTCTTCCAGAACGACTGCGCGTCACCCGAGGGCATGCATTGCGAAGTCTGCGACCAGCCTCTGGACGAGATCTCCTTCTCCGACTTCCGCGAATGGTGCACGCAGCAGTTCCGCGCCGCCAATTTTTGCGACACGCTCGGCAACGCGATGGAGCCGCCGTTCACCGGGGGCGAGCTACGCTTCGACTTCATCCAGAAGAGTCTCGGCGCTCTGAAGTAGAACAACAGGAGACAAAGGATGTACGGCCTCGATCTCAACGGCGATCTTCTTGCAAATAGGCTCGATGGCGCTTCTTTCGGAGGCCGCGCCACGGGTGTCAAGAAACGGCCATATCTGCCCGACGACAGTTTGACGACGGCCGCGGCTCTCGCGGTCCTTTTGGGACAGCCCTTGCTGCTCAGTGGTCTGCCCGGTGTCGGCAAGACCGGTGCGGCCTACCACATCGCCTCCAGCCTGTTCGGCGATGGCCAGGAGCCGATCCGCGTCACCGTCACCACGCAGACCTCCGGCCGCGACCTGCTCTACAAATTCGATCTTCTGACCCGTTTCCACGACGACAAGATTCCGCTGCGCCGTCTCCTGCGTTTCGAGGCGCTTGGACGCGCCATCGCGACCGCCTGCGGCAGCAGTGCCCTGGTGCTGGACGCGGCCACGGACCAGCCGGTCACCGAGCCGTCGCGCATCGCCGCTATTGTCGGCGATGCGGTGCGAGAGCCAGGCCCCTTGCTGCTGCGCGATCTTTTTCAACCCGTGGAATGTCCGCCCGACAAACCCCAGCCTTCGGTCGTGCTGATCGACGAAATCGACAAGGCGCCCCGCGATACGCCGAACGATCTGCTCGAAAGCTTCGAGGCGATGCGCTTTACGATAGACGAGCTCGGATTGAAGATCGGCGCCAAGGATGCCGCCAACGACGATGCCGAGCGCCGCCGCTCGCGCCCCGTCATCGTCGCCACCACGAATGCCGAGAACAACTTGCCGGATGCGTTTCTCAGGCGCTGCGTGTTCCACGAAATCGCGATGCCCGGAGAGGAGCAGCTCAAGAAGATCGTCTTCGAACATCTGAGGACCATCGACAAGCTCGACGAAGGCAAGGCGAACGAATTGGCCAATGCGGCTTTCGCTGTCGGCGATGAGGTGGCCAAGCGGATCAAAGGCTCCTCGCGCGCGCCGGGTACCGCCGAATACATTGCTCTGGCGCGCGCCGTCCACGTCTCGCCGATCACCGCCGCCGACTTCAGAGCAGCCATGGACGGCAACATCAAGGCGCCGCCGCTTGATCTGATCAAGGCCCTTCTTGGCGTGCTGGTGAAGACGGCCGACGATCTCGGCAAGGCGCTCGAAATATTTCCGTCATTGTCCGCAACGCGATGACCGACCCGCGCGAAACCGCCACGCCGGAATCCCACCCGTTGCAGGGGTATTGGGACAGGCTTGGCGGTCGCGGCAGCCGGATCGAGATTTTGCTGTCGGAACTGGCCAAGATTCCAGGCATGGCGCTTGGTGTCGACCGGATGACAAGGCTCGGGGTCGCGCTGGCGGCGTTGGCCGACCGCGGCGCACATTTCCGGAACGCCGCCGACGCCGCCGATGTGATGATGCCGCTGCTTACCATCAATGGTGAAGCGCAACTGGCGGGGCGTGCCGCCATCGCCGCCTTCTGGGGGCGAGTGGAGGTGGGTCCGCGGCAATCCGACAAAAAGGCTTTGAAAATGCCGTGGCAGAAGCGGTTCAACGAAGTGCGTCTTCGCATATGGCTTGCCGCTGCGTTGATCACCGTCATGGTGCTCGGCGTGGGGTACGTCGTTTTTGCGGTGCCGCATGCTGCCGTTGAAATCACGCCGACGCCTCCGACCATCCCGCAGCCGGGGCCATCGCCGGAAGCGTCCGCCACGTTCTGGCCATGGCTGGCCGAACTCTTCATGCGCGATATCCTGCATCGTCTCTTCGCCATCCTCGTGGTGGCCTGCTTTGCCGCGCTTTGGTGGAGCTACGTCAGGAACAGGCGCGACGAACACCTTGCGCGCGACAGGAAGGACGGCTCGGTTGCCGCGACGATGACGCCGGCGGCCAGCGAGATCCTGTTTCCCACCGCAGTGGTGCGGCGGGCCGGCCGCCTGCTACGCCGGCCGGTGCGCGTCGCCGGCCATCGCATCGATGTACGCCGCAGCGTCGAAGCGTCGATCGAGGCTTTCGGCTACCCGACACTGGAAATGGGCCTGGAATCGCGTGCTCCCGACTGCCTCATGCTGGTAGAACGCATCGGCCGGGACGACCATCTGCCGTCGCTGGCCGACGCTTTAGCAAAGCGGTTGCGCGATGGCGGTGCCGATCTTCTGCGCTACGAATTCCGGATATTCCCCGACGTGCTTGAAGCCGTAGGGCGACGCTTCGGTGGCCAGCCGGTGGTCTCGCTTGCGGCTCTTGCGCGCCGTCATCCGGGAGCTCGGGTGGTGATCGTCGGCACGGGGCGGGGTTTCTTCGAGCCCTATGAGCTCAACAGACTGCGTCTCAGCAAACCCTTCTTCGGCGAGCCGGAAGACTTGCCATGGGTCGATCATCGGCAGGCCGACCGGCAATTGCGACAGGCGCCTCGTGCCCTTCCTGCGTTTCGGGAGCCGCCGATCCTGATGACGCCATCCCCGCCCGATCGCTGGGGACCGGCCGAGCGAGCCTTGCAGGAGGCAGGCTTTGCCGTCATCAGCCTGGGCTCCGCCGAGAATTCAAGGACGGGATTGGAGAGTGCGGTCGAAGCCGTCATCGCAAGCCGGCGCCCGCAGGCGGTCGACCGCGACGTCATGGCGCAAGCCACACCCAACTATGATCCCTTGCTGCTGGAGCTTGACCGCGCCGAATTCGCAAGCGACATCCCTCCTCCGGACAACGCCTTTCGCGAGCGGCTGGCGCGGCGGGTCACCGCCTATGCCTGCGCGCGCATCGGCGAGACCGGCGAGGAGGAGTTTGACCCGCCGGATGATCCCTATCAACCGGACGACTTCGTGTTGCGAGCCGGATCCGGACTGGCGGCGCTTGCCCTGTTTCCCAAACTCGATCCCCAATTCACACCGGCGCTGTGGAAGCACGTGACAGGGCATGCGCCCAGTGCTACCCGGCTCGCCCGGCTTGCGCGGTTGCCCTGGTTTCGGGCAGGGCGCATGCCGGACTGGTTCCGCTCCGATCTTGCCCGCTGCTTCCAGCGCGAGACTGAGCAACAGCCGGGCAGGTGGAAGACCTTGCGCACCGAACTGGCCGTCTTTGCCAATCTGTGCCTGGTCAGATCACCGGACGCATTCGGCCTTGAGGTCTATCGGCCGTCGACCTCTCTCGAGAAATTGCTTTCGCAAATGCGCGTGTTGCGGTCGGACGCTGATCCCGCCTCGCGTGCGCTAGTTGAGGAGCGCCTGTTTCTGACTTTTCTCGAGAGCGGCGAGGTGGCCGATACGGAGCTTGCCGTCCACCTTCCAGCGCCGGAGCGTCTTACGCCGGCAATGCGCCTTTCGCTGCTGGGCTTTGGCGTGGCCGCGCTCGTCGCGGCGGCGTTCGCGCCCTGGGCGTTGAGAGTGGCCTACTCGTGGGCAGGACTGATTTTTGATCTCCAAAGAAGCGGTGACGAGAATTCAATATCCTATTTGTTGGCGCTTTGCTTGCCGGGGGCGGCAATTGGAATATACGTATCGCTCGACTATATTTATAATATAAGCATGCATCGGAATAATTTAATATGGAGAACGATTTATTTCTTTTATGTAAGTTTCGCAGCAATCACATATACACTAGAGTATATAGTTGTTTCATCAATTGCACCTGATGGAACGTCAAAGTACGAATCTGTAATTTTTCTTGTAGTGTACTCTGCTATTCCGGCAATCGTTGCCGCATCTATTATGTTGATTTCTCCCATCAACAAAAATCATTTAACAAAAAATGTTTCAAAATATTATCCTATAGCCGTCTCCGCGTCTATTTCTATTTCATTTTCATTGTTGCCGGTGTCTATAGATAGATCTTTTGACTCGTTTTCCGTTTTTCCTGCCGGATTACTCATGTCAATCGTGTTTTCGTTATGTGCGACGAATAACGTTGAGAGGACAAAGATAATAGTCTATACGCTATGCATAATCTGGCAGTTCTATATAATATTTGAGATTGTTGAAATTGTTATTTATGAATTGGTCTCAAGCGCCTATATTGATCTAGTCCAAGTATCATTCTATACGTTTTCGTGCTCTATTCTCGCAGATTTGCAATTCCCGGATGGATGGCGTAGAAAGCTGGAGCGGATTACTTTTATGTTCACATCGTCGACGGCCGCCCTGTTTATCTCCTTCCTATACTACCCCACGTTTGCCTCAACCCAGGCTATGGCATATTTGGGCCTTGGGACAATGGCGGCCGCGATCGTTTGGTTCTGGCTTCTGAGGAATCCCCGTCTTGAAATTCGCCTGGGCGCCTATTTCCTGAGATTCTTGAAGCCGGTCTCGGCCGGGAGCTTCAGGCTCGTCTGGATCGGTATTCTCCTAAAGGCCATCCTCAGTGGCACGGTCGTCGCCTTTCTTACGAACGCTGTTGTGGGCCTGATCGTTTTGTCTCTTGGATCCAACGCGGAGACAGTCTTGCTAGAGACCCTCCCGAGGCTGCCAGGCCTGGTTTCGGAGTCCAGCCCGCAACTGCTTGCACAGATCGCGGCGGTGGTCTCGCTCTTCCTAGCCTCCTATGTCCTTTGCCGTCTGACGATGCGGATCTATCCGCTGGCAGGCGCGCCTGCTGGATCCATTGCAACGAACTATCGACCGTCGATCAGTGTGTCGTGGTGGGCCTCGCTTGCATTGTGGGTTGTCGCGATCCTGCCGGCGTCATTGCATAACTGGCTTTCCACCGCCGAGTTCATGAACATCGGGGCACTGAGCAAGCTCGGAGCCCAAGGCTTTGCCGCGATCGACTCGGCAGCCGGAACGCTTGCCTGGGCACTGCAGGTGCTGTTTTGGCTCGGCGGTTCGACGTGGGCCTGGCTGACCTATCTCGCTTTGCCGCTGGCGTTTGGCTTGGGCCTGCGCATGGGGCCGGCGGCGGATCGGACGATCTTCATCGGTCTGCTGCCATTCTTGCTCGCCGTGACCGTTCTGCCGGTGGCGACACCGGGCGGAGTCTGGATGGTTCCGCTCGTCTTCCTGTTGCTGCGCCTCGCGCGTGAGCCCGCATTGCGGCGGCGCCTGCTGCGCTTTGGTGGTGGCTTTGCCGGCCGGCCCGCCAGCCCCTTCATCGTCTTCGTGCTTGTCTTCTGCCTCGCGCTGATACTCTCGCCGGCTTTGACTGGCAAATCCGAGACGGACGGCGTGATGGTGGCAATTGATTCCGATCTGGCGCGCGCGGTCGTCTTCGTCCTGATCGGCGCTATGCGACTTTCGCGATGGCCGGTGCTCGCCGCTCTCGGCCTTCATTTCCTCATTGCCATCCTTCCCTTCGGCAAGCTCAGCTATGATCTGGCCGACACTGCCATCGGCCTTGTTGTCGGCTTGACCCCCGGCGAGGCGGTTGATCTGTTGCTTGCCTATGCTGCTGTACCGCTGGCCAAGCAGTTGCGTCGCATGCAAACGGACTCCCCCTCGTGGGCCGGAAGCGTGATCGTTCTCGGCATGGCGATCGCGATGGCGATCGTCCTGAGCTTCGGCAATGGCGGCGTATCGGTCGGCACGTTTCTCCAACTGCCGACCGGGGTCTTGTACAAGCCGACCGGGATGACTGTCGCTATCCTGTCGCTGACAATTGGCCTGGCCATTCGACCACAACACCGCACCCGCTTCTATCTCGTGGTGCTGGGCTCTATTTTGGCCGCGATCGGTGTTTTCGCTCCCATCTACGGAGCTCTCGCAGCCGGCAACTTGTGGTCGGGGGTTGTCTTCGTGACCCAGCCGGAGGCGCTGACGTCCCCCGTCGCCGATTTGGTGGCATCGACCCTCGGCCTGGTAGTCGCCGCCGGGTTTATGCTTCTTGGCCGCGCCGCCGCTGACATGCTTCTTGGCGACGCCGCCACAGCCAGCCTTTCCGGTCGCGCCACCGCCGGCGAACTTCCTGCCCGCGGCAATGAGCCTGCGTTCTCGATGCCGAAGGCGGTCGGCGATGAGAGGGAAGCTATGTTCAGTACCGAGAGGGTAGTGGCCACAAATGAATGAGCCGGATGTCGAGCAGCGAGAATCCATTCAGGACGGCGGGCCCCAGGAACAGCGCCTGCCGCCGACGTCCTTCCCAAATCTCCTGTCCTTCCTGTTGGCCCTGCTCGGCCCTTGGGGGATCGCTACTGCCGCGGGAGCCGTTGTCCTGGTGCTCCTTTCCGTTGGCCTCAACGCGGCATGGGAGGCTTCCCCTCGGCTGCCCACGAATCCCCCTAACGATGTTTCCCCGCCGCCGATCGAGAATCCGATCGGGTCGGACACAGCGCCGCCGCCGCCGATTGTACCCCCAGAGCCGGGCGGCGAAAAATTAAAGTCTGGATGATTACTTCGCGAAACGTACCGACCTCGTTCACTGAGAACGCAACGGGCATCCATGCCAAAAGATCAGCCGCTCTCCAGTGGGCCAGCTGTTCGGACATGAAGGCCGACCAGATCAGTTATACGCGTGCGTCACGCGATGCTCTTCATTGCGGCGCAAAGGGAGGATGTCGGCCATCTCATTGCGGAACAGGCCCTCAAGACCCTGCGCAAGGGGCGGAGCCCACCACGGCTGAGTTCTAAACGCGCCGCGTTTTAGACGGCCTCTTGAGACGCGCCTTAAGTTCTTTGTTTTTATGTACCGTGATCCCAAACCGCTGCGCGTTTGGGCGACATGTACAAGCACTCGATCTCCCGCCAAGTCCCATACCTGTGGAGTACGAGCGCCAGGGCAACGGCATCGAGACACAACCTGTGGAACTCAACGCACCTCTGAGCCGGAGCTCCGTTGATTTCGCGGTGACGTTCCGTCTGGGGGGTGCTACCACAGAAGGGTGATTTACCATATATTTCAAGTAGTTAATCAAAATCTGGCAACGGGAGATCGCTACATCGCAACACCCGCTATCAACGGCGCCTCCTTCTACTATCGACGGCATGCGTGATAGCAGCAACTCACGAGTCTGGGGTACCAAAGGCGATGATCGGAAAAATGCAGTCTTGTTCTTGATGGGTCTCGCGGGAGAGAACCAGCGAAATAGTTATGGATTGTTTGATTGTATTGTCTAAGTATCGATAAGAGGTCATTATCGATAGTTAGAGTTTCCGCCAGAGTCATCGCCTGCGACGGAAGTAACCGCTGAGATAGCTTCCGTTATGCGAATCGGCTACAAGTGAATCAATGGCTTACGATGTTTCCAGTCTGCCCCTGAACAGCCTGATCGGGCCGCTCGCCCGCGCCGAAGACCTTTTGGCCCGCCTCGACGAGCGCGTGCACAAAAGCCCGGTCCGCGACGGTTTTGTCGAACGCTGCCATTTTGCCGACGCGGCGTCGGCGCTGTGGCTCGACGGCGAGCTCGTCCATGCAGAAGACCTCGTCCTGCACGATGCCCACATGAACATCCGCACCCCGACCCACGAGCTCACCCGGGCCCACGCCGTGCTGCGCGCCCGCCGCCGAATTTTTGGCCACAAGGCGGACTGGGCGCTGTCTCGCGTCGGCATTTTGGCGTTGCGCGGCCGTGAAGGGCAGGGCGGCGACGGGGCGAGCGCGGCACGGGCCGGCTCCGGTGCTGATGCCGCGACGGCGGCCGACTTGCCAGAGGACGACGCCGGCGACAGCGGGCTTGCCGATGAGACTGAACAAACCGATGCCCTGGCACAAGAAATGGCCGAGATCGACGCCGTGCTGGCCCGCTCCAGCCGGCTGCTGGCGGGCGAAAAGTTCGCGCCGCGCGCGGCGGACGGCGCGGAGGTCGACACGGCAGGGCAGGGGGCAAACGCGCGGGAGGCCTTGCCGGACAGTCTCGGCCCGCTGATCCGCGACCTCGACTGGAACGAGGAACAGCGGCTGGCCGACTGGCTTGCCGTCGTCGACAAACTGCGCGGCGAAACCATGCCGGCCGTACTGGCCGCGACGATCGCCTGGGAGGCGTGGCAGGACATCGAACCGCTGCAGCACCAGCATTGGCTCGGTCCGCTGCTGGTGGCCGCCCTGCTCAGGGAAACCGGCAAGGTCGTCTCGCATCTTCTTTGCCTCAATGCCGGACTGCGGACTGTTCCGCGGGACCGGCGCAAAAGCCCGGTCCGCATCACCCGGCTGTTGGCCGTCCTCGACGGCTTCGCCGAAACGGCCTCAGCTGGACTTAAGGAGCTCGACCGGTTGGCGCTGGCCAAAACCCAGATGGAGCGCCGGCTCAGGAACCGGCGAAAAACCTCGACCCTGCCGGCGCTGATCGAGCTGGTGCTGGCGCGGCCGGCGGTGTCGGCCGGTCTGATCGCCGCCGAGCTGAAAATCAGCCAGCGCGCCGCGCTCGGCCTCGTCGCCGAACTTGGTATCCGCGAGGTGACCGGCAGGGGGCGCTACCGGGCGTGGGGGATCCTTTAATACTCCTGTCCGTGCGGCGGTGCTTGTCTCGCCACCGATCTGGCCTAATCGGCCCGAAGCTGTGATTTTGGCCAAGTTGACGAACAGCACGAGAACATCATGCTTTGCTCTCGGCTTGCAGAACCATCACGACGTTCTCAGCGGTAAATTTGAACCCACGGCGATCGGGGATACGCTCAGCGGAGATCGGATATTTCGGCCTCCGGGGATCGATGCCGGTGATCCGGAGTCTTTCGCCACCGGTATTGAACTCGCGTCCGAAGTCCGAGGCCGCCAAACCGTATCGTTCAGCCAGAAACTCGAACATGTCTTTTTCGAGATTGAATGCCGTGCCGTCGGAGGCCGGGACGCTGACGCGGAACACGGGCTCGAAAGCAAACCCGGAATCCAGGGCGCGCCATCCGGCGCCCTCGATGATCAACCCATGATCCTCAGCAATCTTTTGGCACGCTTTGAGCATGTGGGCCTGGATTTCTTCGCAGGCCGTCGGCGTCAGCCGGATCATGCGCTTGCCTTCGTTCATTTCGGTTCGCCTTTTTGCACCTGGTAGACGGTGCCGCGTGAGATGCCGAGCTCACGGGCGATTTGCGACGGACCGTGACCCTGTTTTAGACGGTGCCGGATTTCAGCACGGTCGATCTTTGGTGGCCGTCCCTTGTAGGTGCCGCGCTTCATGGCGGCGGCAATGCCTTTGGCCTGGCGCTCGCGTCGCAGATTGGTCTCGAACTCAGCAAAGACGCCGAGCATATCGAAGAAGGCCTTGCCGGCGGCGGTCGACGTATCGACGGGCTGTTCCGTAGCAAAGAGATGGGCGCCTTTCGCCTTAAGCCTGTCCACGATCACCTGCAGGTCACGCAGCGACCGGGCCAGCCGGTCGATCCGGGTGACAACAAGCGTCTCGCCGGGATGAATAAAGTCGAGAATGGTGTTGAGCTGCGGACGGGCTTCGAGCGAGGTTCCGCTCTGTTGTTCCTCGCGGATGACCTCGCAGCCGGCGGCTTTCAGCGCCGCGATCTGCGCGGCGAGATTCTGATCCGTGGTGGAGGTGCGGGCATATCCGATATGGGTCATGTGAACTGTTCATTTTGGGTGTGCCATTGCGCTGTTTCGTTCAATATCTCAAAAAGGACCCAAAATGAACACTGTTCCGAGGCCGCGACGTGTTCACTGGCGTTGTTCAGGACGGGCATACCCAAAATCACACCTGATCGTCAGGACCGCTGGAAGCCCTTCGGTTGCGCGGTTTCAATTTCCTGGTCACCTCCACCAACCACTGGATGGCGCCGGGCGTGGACTGCCAGACCTTGCCGTTTCCCTCGACATAGTCGGCGGCCTCGTCCTTGCCGCCCATGGTGATGTAGCCGTCCATGGAGGCCATCAGGGGCTGCTTGCCGGACAAGACTCCGGGTACATGGTTGTTGGCCAGCCAGGCTTCCTCTGCCAATTTGCCGGCATCCGGGCCGTTTTCCCGAAAGGCGAGAAGCGCCTGCGTATAGAGCCACGCGGCGGCGCCATCGTCTTCGTATTTCTTGATGAGCTTTTTCAAGGCCTTGATGTCATCGCGGGCCAGCAAATGCCCGGCAAGCACGTAGCGGATGCCCTGATTGTCGTTGGGGTTGAGCTTGAGCATGGCCTGATAATGGCCGATCGCCTCCTGATGACGGCCGAGCCGCCAGAGCGCTGCGGCAAGCCCTGCCCGCGCGCGCATATAGGGGCGAGTTTCGAGAAAGCCCCAGAAATGACCGGCGTACTCCTCGAACCCGTCCTCCCAAGCGCCAGTGCTCCCGCCTCGACACCTTGCTGGTAGTGCTCCAGCACCTCCTCGCCAGACCGCGCTTCCTCTTCGGCCAGAAGCACATAGGCATCAGCGCAGAGCGGCGACACTTCAAGCGCTTTCCTGGCCATCGCGATACGTTTGCTGCGAGTGGTCGCCTCCCAAGCCTCATACATGATGTCCTGCGCCGCCTCTGTCGGGTCGCTCCCGTGGCGCCCGCCGAAGAGGCCGGCCATGAACCCCTCCATGCCGCGTCGGTCCGGTAACGGTGGCAGTATGCTGTCATCTTTTGGCTGCCTGGGAGTCGCCGCTTTCTTCCGGGGCTTCTTCGACATGGGCATCTTGCTCCCTCCAACTGCGATCACGCCGCCTGCTTCCGCTCGAAATCGATGCGCCGGTCGAGATCGAGATCGAAACGGCCATATGGATTGACGTGGCCGTAGATCAGCGGTGTGAGCCCGCGATAATCCTCCGGCGTCAACCGCACTGACCATTTCGGCTCGGCCAGCACCGCCTGCATCATGCGCGTGTTCACGTAGACAAGACAATTCTGCAGGAGATGCAGCGCCAGCGCCGCGATCTCCTGGTCATCGAGCCGGTTGGTGGCGATCTCGCCGCCCTTGCCGAAGAACACGAAGCTGGTGGCGCTGTTCCAGTTCTCGACCACATTCAGGCCCTCGTGGATTTCGCGGCGGAATTTCTCCTGGCGCAGATACCTGCACAGGAAGATCGTCTTCACCGCCCGGCCGAGTTCGGCGAGCGCCTTGTACGTGGGATGCATCACCTCCGCGCGGGCGAAGCGCCGCAGGATCGCCTCCGGATCGGCAATCCCGCCGTGCATGGCGGCGGCATATTTGACCATTTCGTCATATTGCTGCTCGATCTCATCCCAGTTGATGACATTGGACAGAACGGGGAGCAGATTGGGTAGTTCGGCGCGCAGGCCAGCATGCGGCAGCGCAAGCTTCTGTCGGGCGATCGCCTTCAAGCGTGGCGCAAGTTCAAACCCAAGCAGGCGGCAAAAGGCAAAGCCGACGGCGCTCTGGCCATGGCTGTCGACATAATGGCGCTGGATCTCCATGTCGGTGCAGTGCCGCAGCACGCCCTTGATCATCGAGGCGACTTCCGAGGATGAACAGCGCTTGAGCTGCGAGAAGATGCAGGTCGAACCCTTCTCGACATGCCAGTAGATCATCACGCCGCGACCGCCATAGCGGACATGCCATTCCGTCATCAAATTGCCGTCCCAGGCGCCGAAATTCTTGGAATCCGAAGCGCAGGCCGTGCCGGCGTCGCCCCAAATGGCGGCGTTGCGAATAGCCAGGGTCGCATTGGCCACGCGCCCGCATGCCGCCTCAAGCGCATCCCGGTGGACAAAGCGCCGGCCGACGTGCAGCAGCTCCTCGTAGCTGACATCCGGGCATCCGGCCGCCACGCGTTTCAGACCGGCATTCGTGCCCAACCCGTAGAGGCACAAGATCAGCCGTCGATCGAGATCGCCGCGTGAAAGCGCCACGCGGGAGGCCGATGTCTCAAAGACCTCCAGAAAGCCGGTGTCCAGAGCCGCCTCCTTCAAAACGTCCAGGAGTTCCGTCATCGGCCAGCGTCGCGCGATCTCGGCCTTGACCGATTGTAGGCCCTGCGGTTCCGGCAGCGGCTGGAACGGCGTGATCGAGAGACGATTTTCGCCACGCCAGAGAATGCGCACCTTGTCGTCGCGAGGAATTTCGGCGTTCAGCAGCCGCAGTTCCCGTTCGAGCTCGGCCTGAATTTTTGCACGTGAAAGCTCGCGCGTCCGGTGTCAGGTTCAGCGCCCCGTAGTAGGCTGCGCGCCTGGCTTCGAAATCCTTGGGCAGATCATCATCGGGATTGCGATAGCGATCCGCTCCAACCGCCCAGATCTCCTTCGCCCTGACGCGGTCGCGCAATTGGCTCAGCACACAAAGTTCATAGCTGATCCGATTAATGCGCCCGTCCTTTCCGATGATCGCACTGCGCCATTTCGGCGGAATGACGCCCTCAATCGGGACGCCGTTCCGCGGCGCCACGCGGCATCCGGTTTCGAAGGCGTGTCGAATCCAGTCCAAGGCCTCAAGCACAGGCCGATGGACGACATTGTTGGAACGGAACTCCAGAACCGAAAGCAGCTTCGGCAATATGCGCCGATAGTGGCCGGCATAGGAACCCCGCATCACCTGGTAGATGCGGCGCTCGAGCGTGCCCTTTGCCCGATACTCCTTGATGATAGCCGCCAGCTTGTCCTGACCCGCCACCGGGAAGATCACGTCGCAGACAAGGCCATCGGGCCGTTCTATCGCAGCGCCGGCGATATCGACCAGCAGCCGTTCCTTGCCGTAAACTTTCTCGATATCCTTGGCGATTCCGGCCACCACCTTGCGCTTTGAGCGCACACCGATCTTGTGGATGGTCTCCACCAGAAGATCGATCATGCCGTCGATGACCTGCGCTTCGCGCGTCATCAAAAAGACAGCATAAAGGCCGAGTTGCCGTGTACGCTCATGCCGCCGCATCTCCGACGCCTTCTCGGCGCCAACCCGCCGGACAATCTGATCGATCCACGACTTGCCGATGCCCGTCAGCAAGGTCCGCGGCAAATCCAGCTTCTGGATGAATGCCAATCGGTCGGCGAGACCAAGCATATTGTCCAGCGTCGCCGCTCCGACATCGCCCTTGATCGTGTGGAACCCCGTCGGGCTTTCCGGATCGGCGAGAGAAACTTCCATCAGCGCGACCGTTTCCGGGCGAAGCCGATCCGTCACGCGGCCAAGAAATGTTTCCAGGAACCGTTGCCGTTCGGAGCGCACCAGCCGCTCGATCTCCTTGCGCGAGGAGCCGTAAATCTTGTGGTCGCGACACCAGAGAAAGACAGCATCGAGCATCGCGCCGACCGGCATTCCTCCCGGACAGAGCTCCGTCGCTATCCAACTCGCAAGGGCGGCCCGGTCAGCCCGCTTCATGCGGCGAAAACCAAGGTGACGCAGAATCTCCGCGCAATGTCGCCGTCCTGACCGCCCCGAAAAATCGTAACCGTCGAGACCGGCCTCGCCGCCGTCAAGCTGGTCGGTCAGGTAGGAGATAGCTTCACCGGGAACCTCGGCCGCCGCTGTAGCGAAATATCCGAAGGCTGCGAAGAACTTCAACTGCATCGCCAATCCGAGCCTCGAACCGACCGGTTTGGCGTTCACGAAGTCGATGTCGGCAAACGACAGGCTCCATTCCTTGGCCAACGACTCAGGCGAAACATGCAGACTCATAAATCCGCTCCCGTTCCAGGAGCAAATTGTCAGGCGAGGAAACCATGCCGGTCAATCCGTTCCTGCAACGTTCCACAACTTGGCCAAAATCACAGCTTCGGGCCGTTTAGGCCATGATGACGGCGACCGAGACGATGCGCCCGCCGCGGCGCACCTTCAGATAAGTCGCGTCAATCCACAGGTATGGCCAATCGCCCTCGATCGGCCGTTCGAGGAAGGCCTTCACCTTACCGTCGATCTCTTCGCACAGCCGCGAGACCTGGCTCTTGGAGATGCCGCTCATGCCCATGGCCTTGACGAGATCGTCGACCGAGCGCGTCGAGATGCCTTGGACGTAGGCCTCCTGGATGACGGCGGTCAACGCCTTTTCGGCCATGCGGCGCGGTTCGAGGAAACCCGGAAAGTAGCTTCCCTTCCTGAGCTTCGGGATGCGCAGCTCCACCGTCCCGGCCCGCGTCTCCCAGTCGCGTTCCCGGTAGCCGTTGCGTTGAGCCGTGCGCAGCGGGTTCTTCTCGCCATAAGCGGCACCGGTGGCCGCGCCCACCTCCAGTTCCATCAGCCGCTCGGCGGCAAAGCCGATCATCTCCCGCAAGAGATCGGCATCAGGGGTCTTCTCCACGAGCGTGCGCAGGTTCATCATGTCGTCGGTCATCGGTGGTCCTTCCCAATGGGTTGGCGTCAACAACCAGACTCTACCGGAAAGCGCCGATGACCACCTCGATGCCGCTCGCTCGCTACAGCACTATCAACGGCGCGCTCGCGAGCGGCTCAAAACCGCCCAGCTACACCACCTCAGGGGAGTACGTCATGCCAAGCTGATGATTGCTTGTGGGTGCAAGTCCCATCCGGCCAAAGCCGTAGCGGGCAAGCCGGGACCGAGTCTTGCGGGCGTCGCGGCAACGCGGGGTCTGAAGTGTAGACAGGAGTCATGCGGGGTGCGGGAATGAGCCTCGAAAGGTGGATGTTCGCGGAGGCCGAGTGTGTTCCCTAGTCACGAAGGCAATATGAGCATCGTCGGTACGCGAGACGATGCCGCTCCGTCGGGGTCGATGGCCGGATCACGCATGGAAGGTAATCATCGGAACATGAGAGGCCCGACCGGGTCCGCTGGATTGGTCTCCAGCGGGGGACAGCAGCAAGGCACTGCCAGAGCTGCTGTCCGAGCTGAGGTCGGGAGTCGGACTGGTTCATAGTACCCGTGAAGCCGTCGAAGGAAACGAGGCGAGTGGAGGGAAGGGACCAGCCTGAGGGGAGCCTGCGCGAGGAGGCCAAGGTCCGGACACAGAGCCGGGTTGCCTTGCCGCCGAACCTCGAGCGGGTGAACGCGGCGGCCAGGCAGGCTGCCCAAACCCGGTTTACGGCCCTGCTGCACCATGTCGACGAGGCCGCCCTGTACCGGCGTTTCGGCGACAAAAGCGGCAGGCGAGCGCTGGGGTCGATGGGATAACGGTGACGACGTACGAAGAGCGGCTGGCGGATAACCTCCGCGATCTCTGCGAACGGGTCCACACCGGACGCTACCGGCCGCAGCCGGTGCGGCGCGTCTATATTCCCAAAGCCGATGGCGGTAAGCGGCCTCTCGGGGTGCCGGTGCTGGAAGACAAGATCGTCCAAAGCGCGGTGGCCGAGGTGCTGAGCGCCGTTTATGAGGCCGACTTCCTGGGGTTCTCCTACGGCTTCCGGCCGGGGCGCAATCCTCACATGGCGCTTGATGCCCTGCATACGGCGATCATGAGCCAGCGTGTGAACTGGGTGCTCGATGCCGACATTCGCAGCTTCTTCGACTCGGTCGACCACGAGTGGCTGCTGCGGATGGTGGCGCACAGGATCGCTGATCCCCGTATCCTACGGCTCATCGGGCTGTGGCTGCGGGCTGGCATCCTCGAGAGCGGCGAGAGGCAAGAGACGGACAGGGGTACCCCGCAAGGGGCGGGCATCAGTCCGCTCCTCGCCAATATCTTCCTGCACTACATCCTCGATCTATGGGCCCACCAATGGCGTTGTCGCCATGCACACGGTTGCGTTGTGATCGTGCGTTACGCTGACGACTTCGTCATGGGCTTTGAGAAGAAGGCCGATGCAGAGGAGATACTGTTGGCCCTCAAGGCGCGGCTGGCCGGCTTTGGCCTGACACTCCACGAGGACAAGACGCGGTTGATCGAGTTTGGGCGGTTCGCGGCCCTATCACGACAGCGGCGTGGCGAGCGGCGACCCGAGACCTTCGCCTTTCTGGGCTTCACCCACTATTGTGGGCGGACCCGGGACGGCCGGTTCATCGTGAAGCACAAAACGGAAGGGAAACGCCTGACGCGTAAGCTGACGGCGTTGCGCAAGGAGGCTTGGCGGTTCATGCACGCGCCACTGGCCACGCAGCACGAGTGGTTCGCCGCCGTTCTGCGTGGATACTACGGCTATTACGGCAGGCCGCACAACTACCCTGCGCTCAACGGGTTCTACCGGGAAGTGCGTCGGACGTGGCTGCGCTGTCTGAGACGGCGCAGCCAGAAGAGTCGGCGCATGGGCTGGTCGGAGTTCGAAACCCTGACGGCACGCTTCCGCCTGCCCACTCCGCGCATCACTCGCACTTGGGCGCAGGCACGGATATGACGCGGGTTACTCTCGGGAAGAGCCGGGTGCGGGAAATCCGCCCGCCCGGATCTGTGAGGGCGAAAGCCGAATGGCTGAGCTACTCGACCACGACCAGGCATAGAGCGGGGTCGCGTCAGCGATGCGCCAAATTGATAACACCCAAGACGTTTTGAGGGTTCCAAGAACACAACCCCTTCCATTAAAGTGGTCTGCACCATGAACAACCACCGGTAGGGTGAATGGCAGGACCGTCGCTGGAGCAACGGATCTCGGATTGCAGCAAGTCAATGATCCGGACGTGACAAACCAGTGTATCGGCTGCCACCCCCGGACGATCGAATTACACTCAGCGCCGCGCTGGAAGAACGAATCTCCGCCAATATCCGGGAAGCCCGCGAGGGCGAAATCTCTCCCGGTCGAAACTGGCGCCCCTGCTTGGTCTCAGCGAAGCGGTTTACGCCCGCTACGAGACAAGCGTTTCCCAACTCACGGTAGGCCGCCTGATTCATCTCTGCGAGGTGCTCGGGGCAAGTCCGGAAGAGATTCTTGCGCCGGCAGCTCTCCATCTGTGGGGTGAAAACCAAGGCAAATGAATCTACTGCGGGCCAGTTTCGACAAGCTGCGAGGCTTCGACGAAGAAACCTTGCAGGACGTTTCCAGCTTGCTCAATCGGCTATTCGCCCATGCAGCACCGATGACGGAACTGGTGGAGCCCGTAAACCAGATTGGCACTTGCGATGAGGGAAAGAAATCGAGAGCCAGTCTCAGACTGCATATTTGCCGATTGCCGGCAATATGCAATCTACATGACGACGATGTCAACGCCGCGTTTTCTCCAGCATTACCTAGGGGCTCCAAGCAAGTTGGAAGCCGCTTTCCCCGCAGAGCATGCTTGACAGAAGCCCTAACAATGTGCAGATTGCCGGCAATCGGCATCGTAAGTTCCGGTCGCCGGCGTAGAGGGAGGAATCGATGGCGGAAAGTGATGGTGCAACGGAACGCGTCAGCAGCAGCCTTCATGTGCTGCGAAACGTGTCCATCTCGGAACTCGTTTACCAGCAGGTGCATCAGAAGATCCTGTCGGGAGACCTCCAGCCGGGCGAACACATGAATGAGAACCGGTTGGCCGCTTCTCTCGAGGTAAGCAGGGCATCTGTCCGTGAGGCGCTCCGCCAGCTTGAAAAGGACGGCCTGATCGAGATCACCAAAAACAAGGGGCCTTTCGTTCGCAATATGCCTCCGGAAGAGGCGTGGGAGTTGTACGACATCCGCGCATCTCTGGAGGGGCTCGCCGCCGAATTGGCGGCCAAGAACCGGACGGAGTACGACCTGGGTCGCCTGACCCAGTGTCTCGAGAACATGGATCGTGCGATCGCCCGCGGCGATGAGGCGGCCATATTCGAGTACGCCGTCGACTTTCATCGGATTGTGGCGGCGATGTCCGGCAGTCAGAACCTGGTCAACATGCTGATGGGCGTGTGGAGTCGGCTTGTGCTTTTCCGCAGCAAGTTTTCGCGCCTCCATCTCGGCGAGCCAGGCAACAGCGAGGAAAAGCGGATCCTGGCAGCCATTCGAGACCGAGATGGTGAAGCCGCATCAGCGCTTATGAAGGCCCACATCATCGGCGGAAAAGAGGGCTTGATGAAGCACGCGCAGGAGCATGAGGCAACGGCCGGGAGTCGGGCTGCTGTGAGCGGAAGGAAAAAGCCATGAAGTCGTCAGGCCCGGTAATCGCGGTGGTCCCAAAGGGTGCAGACGTTACACCAAGCGCCGCAATTCCCGATCCTACCGCCAACAGCAACAATCGCCCGACTTTGGTTGCTGAAGACATTCACAAGAACTTCGGCACTCTGGAGGTTCTGAAAGGGATCTCGCTCGAAGCCGGCCGAGGTGACGTGATCTCGATCATCGGCAGCTCAGGCTCGGGGAAGAGTACCTTCCTGCGCTGTATGAATTTTCTCGAAACGCCGAGCAAGGGCCGAATTGCGGTCGGGCAAGACGAAATCACTGTGCACACAGACCAAAGAGGTCGTCTCATCGGGCTCGATCGAAAGAAGATCGATCGGATGCGAATGCAGCTCGGAATGGTGTTCCAAAGCTTCAATCTTTGGTCGCACATGACGGTCCTGCAAAACGTCATGGAAGGGCCCCTCCATGTCCTCAAGCAATCTAAGAATGAGGTTCGCGACCGGGCCATGGATTACCTGGGCAAGGTTGGGATCGCGGAAAAGCATGCGAGTTATCCTTCCGAATTGTCCGGAGGGCAGCAGCAGCGCGTAAGCATTGCTCGCGCGCTCGCGATGCAGCCGGCAGCCCTCCTGTTCGACGAGCCTACGTCCGCGCTCGACCCCGAGCTGGTCGGCGAAGTCCTCAAGGTTATCAGGCAGCTCGCGGAAGAGGGCCGGACAATGGTTGTGGTCACGCATGAAATGGGCTTTGCGCGCGACGTCTCAAACAAGGTCATTTTTCTGGAAAAAGGGAGGATCGAGGACCAGGGCACGCCCGACCAGGTATTCCGTAATCCATCTTCGTCGCGCTGCCGCGAGTTTCTTGCGAGCGTTCGCTAACGCCGCCCCCGAGCGGGCCGACCAACGACTTGCAGACAAAAATCGAACCAACAGAGGTGAACACATGAAGATCTCCAAATTGAATGCCTTGCTCGCCATATTTGCTGGCGCCATTGTTGTTGCCGGTCCGGCGACGGCCAAAGACCTTAAGAGCATTACATTCGCGACCGACGCGACTTACGCTCCGTTCGAGTCCAAGGACGCCAGCGGCAACCTGGAAGGTTTTGACATCGATCTGAGCAGGGACTTGTGCCGCCGCGCGAAGATTGAGTGCACGGTGATCGAGCAGGCTTGGGATGGTATCATCCCATCTCTCATCGCCGGTCGCTATGATGCCATCCTTGCCGCCATGGACATCAATGCTGAGCGGGAAAAGGTCATTTCTTTCACCCAACCCTACATCAAGACACCGATCCGTTTCATTGCACCGAAAGGCAGCTCGCTGCTGCAGTTCAAGGTGGGGCTGGACGATCTGACGCTTGACGAAGTCAGCCCGGAGGAGCAGGCGGAGCTCGACAGACTGGCTGCTGCCTTCAAGGGCAAAAAGATCGGCGTTCAGGCTAGCACGACGGCTGAAGCCTTCGTGAAGAAGTTCATGCCTGACGTTGAACTCGCGAGCTACGATACACCGGACAACATGATCCTCGATCTTGACTCGGGGCGCATTGACGCAAGCCTGTCTACACTTGCCCGGCTCAAGCCGCTGCTTGAGAAGCCTGAAGGTAAGGACCTTGCAATTTTCGGCCCCAACATGACCGGCGGACCTTTCGGAAAAGGTACCGGAATTGGGCTGCGCAAGGAAGACGATCAGCTCCGTGAAATGTTGAACAAGGCCATCGCGGACGCGATCGCCGATGGCACCATTGAGAAGCTGTCGGTGAAGTGGCTCGGCTTCGACGCCACCCCGAAGCACTAAGGCTCCACGTGTCGGGGCGCGAGCCGCATTCGTTCGCAGCTCCGACACCGTCGTTGCTAGCTCAATAGAGTAATATCATGGATCTCACGCTATTTGGATGGGGCGATGCCGGGTGGGCCGATGAACTCACTCGTGGAGCGGTCATGACAATCGTGGTTGCAACTTGCGCTTTCGCGCTCGGCATCCTTATCGGGTCAATCTTCGCCGCTGCTAAGCTCTCCAGGTTCTGGTCACTGAGACTTGTCGGCGACGTCTATACGACGATAGTGCGGGGCGTACCGGAACTCCTGATCATCTTCCTTGTGTTTTTTGGCGGTGGTTCACTACTTCGGCACGTGGCTAATGCGCTCTTCGGCTTCGAAGGCTACATCGAGCCGCCGGTTTTCGTGATTGGGGTTCTGTGCATCGGTGTAAGCGCTGGCGCCTATTCGACTGAGGTGATCCGGGCCGCGGTTCTCGCAATCCCCAAAGGACAGATTGAAGCAGCAAAAGCAGTCGGGATGGCACCAGCCCTCCGCTTGCGCCGGATCCTTGTTCCGCAGGCAGCGCGATACGCGCTGCCTGGTATGGGTAACGTTTGGCAGTACACGCTGAAAGATACGTCTCTGATTTCGGTTGTGGGTCTCGTCGAGATCATGCGCGCTGCTGCCGTCGGAGCCGGTTCAACGAAAGAACCCTTCACGTTTTATCTCGCCGCATTTGTGCTCTTCCTGTTGCTGACCTCTGTGTCCAACCGCGGATTCATCCACGCGGAAAAATGGGCAAACCGCGGAGTAAGGAGCCGGTGATGGATTTCGATCTCATACGGGATGCCTTCCCAAAACTCATTTCCACCGTTCCCGCAACCCTAGCGTTGGCTGCAGTGTCGCTTTGTCTCGGCTTCATGCTTGCCGTGCCGTTGGCCTTGATGCGCGTGTCGAAGAACCGGGCTCTTTCTGCCCTTGCCTACGGCTATGTTTACATCATCCGCTCTACCCCGCTCCTGGTTCAAATGTTCCTGATCTACTATGGCTCGGGGCAGTTCAGGGCCTTCTTTGAAGCGGTCGGTTTGTGGACTCTCTTCCGAGACGCCTGGTTCTGCGCGATTTTGGCTCTCACCCTGAGCACCGCCGCCTACAGTGCGGAAATCGTCCGAGGCGCGATCCAGGCTGTCCCGTTGGGTCAGATCGAAGCGGCCCGCGCCGTTGGAATGTCTAGTTTCCTGCAGTTCCGTCGCATTGTCTTTCCGATCGCGATGCGTCTTGCGCTGCCAGCTTATGGCAACGAAATCATCCTCATGGTCAAGTCAACGTCGCTTGCTTCGACAATCACCATTTTGGAAGTGACCGGCGTCGCGAAACAGATCATCTCCAATACCTATAGGCCGGTCGAAATCTTCGTGATCGCCGGAGCGATCTACCTATCAATCAACTTCATCGTCAGTCGATCGGTCATGCTGATCGAACTGTGGCTCAATCCCCAACGGCGGGCAGAAAGCGGTGTGAGTGGCGTGTCCGCCACAGCCGGTCACTGAGCGCAACCCATTGCTATTGGCTTTGTATGCGACGCCGTTACCCAAATATTTCAGGAATTAACAATGAACGAGAATATGTCCGCCAGGTCCATGGCACCAATCGTGAGTGCCGAAGTCTTTGAAATTGAGGCCAAGCTCTGCACGCCATACAAGCTGACCGAGGGAGTCCTTGTTGCGACCCAGGCGGTCCTCGTGAAGCTCACGGATGTCGACGGTGTCGAAGGGTGGGGGGAAGCCAATCCTGCCGAGACGGTGGATGGTGAGACGCCAGCTGGCGTGATGCGCGTCCTGAATGAAACGCTATTGCCGGTCGTTCTCGGCGCCAAAGAGCCGTATCCGGGCACGATCGATGCGTTGGTCGATCGTCTGCTTCCAAGCCATCTTTGCGCCAAGGGCGCCGTGACCATGGCGCTGTTGGATATTTTAGGCAAACGCTTGAACGTGTCGGTGGCGACGCTGCTCGGGGGAACGATCCGCCGGTCGCTTCCGGTGTTGTGGCCATTGAGCAATGGCAGCGCCGAAGACGACATACCCGTTATCGAAGAGCGGGCGGCTCAGGGCTTTTCCAGCTTCATGCTGAAGATGGGCACTTCGCCCATCGCTAGCGAAATCAAGCGTGTCGCAGCCCTGGAGGCGCGATATGATGACCGCATCAAGTTCATCGCAGACGCAAATCAGGGATGGAGCTTCGACCAGGCGCAGGAGTTCATAACCGGCATTGCCGGCTCACGAATTGCCTTTGTCGAGGAACCCCTGACAACTGATGCCGTCAAGGGCATGGCTGGTCTTTCTCGCGAAAGCCGCCTCCTACTGTCTGCAGATGAAGCGATCATTGAACTGACCGATGCTGCCGAACTCGCAGCCGCCAGAGCGACGAAGATCTTCAGCATCAAGAGCAGCAAAAACGGCGGGCCTTTGCGCGCGCAGCGGATCGCCGCAACGGCCGAAGCCTTTGGCATCAATTGTTACATGAACTCGATGATCGAGTTCGGCATCACCCAGGCGGCGTCACTTCAGCATGCTGTCACGGTTAGAAACCTCGTCGAGGTCGGCCACGCATATATGTCGACAATGCGCCTGGTCGAAGATCCCACGGACTTCTCGTCATTCGTGCGAAATGGCGTGGTCCATTTGCCTCAGCGTCCGGGCCTGGGGATCGGCATTGATGAGGCTCATGTACGCCGGCTGACGATCTCGAACTTTAACATGGGAGCGCAACGATGAGCGCTGTTCGTTTCCGCGAAGGCGAGATGTCCGCCCGTGCAAGAAGCTGAGCTGACCATTGTTGGTGGCGGCCTGGTCGGTGCGTCCATAGCCTGGGGACTGGCCCGATCAGGCGTGAAGTCGCTCGTTCTCGATGGTTCAGATCTGGACCTCAGGGCATCGCGGGCGAATTTCGCATTGGTATGGGTACAAGGCAAAGGATTGCATGCTCCCCACTATGCCCTGTGGTCGGCCAGAGCAGCACGAGAGTGGCCGAGCATGGCCCACGCACTTTTGGAAGACAGCGGCATCGACGTCGGACTCGTTCAACACGGCGGCTTCACCTTCGCGCTATCGAATGAAGAGTTCTCCTTCCTGCGCGCAGACATGGAATGCATTGCGGTTGAGACAGCTGGCCGCGCGCCGGACTTCGAAGTCTTGAACGGCGCGGAGACGCAAGAGCGCGTCCCGCATCTTGGACAAGACGTCGTCGGCTCCGTCTATTCGGCGGCGGATGGACATGTGAACGCACTGCGGCTGTTTCATGCGCTCCATGTCGCCATGGACAGAAAAGGGGTGCGCTATCGGCCCAATCACAAGGTCGAGGTTATAGAGCCCGTCGCCGACGGCTTCATATTGAAGGGGCAAGACTTCTCTATCCTTTCCGGCACGATTGTTCTGACGGCTGGGCTCGACAATGAAAGGCTGGCGCCGATGGTGGGGCTTGCCTGTCCGCTCAAGCGCAGCAAGGGGCAGGTCCTCGTTACGGAGAAGTGCAAACCCTTCCTGCCGTGCCTTTCGCCGACGATCCGCCAGACCGATGAAGGCGGGATCATGATCGGCGACAGCGAAGAAACCGATACCACAAGCATCGCCACTTCTTCAGACATCAGCGCTGTCCTTGCGAGCCGCGCTATTCGGATTTTCCCAGCACTTGCGGACCTGAATCTTCTTCGCAGTTGGACGGGTTTTCGGGTGAAGACCCTTGATGGAGTGCCGATCTACGATCAGTCGGAACGTTTTCCGGGTGCCTTTCTGGTCGCGTGCCATTCCGGTGTGACCTTGGCGGCCAACCATTCGCTGATCGTGGCGCCGCAGATCGCCACCTCCGCGCTTGCGAACGATCTTTCGCCATTCTCGGCAAGGAGGTTCCATGCTCAACCGATTGCGTGAGATCGAGCATCCCGTTTCGTTCACTTTCGACGGAAAGCAGCTGAAGGCGGAGCGAGGAGACATGCTTGCCGCGGCCCTGCTGGCTGCGGGCGTTGATCACGTCCGTACATCAGTCGTCGGTTCTACGCCGCGCGCGCCATACTGCCTTATGGGCGTCTGCTTCGAATGTCTTGTCACCATAGATGGGGTCCAAAATCGCCAGGCTTGCCTCCTCGAAGTCGAGGACGGGATGGTGGTGGAAAGTCAAAGAGGTGCACTGGACGCGCTGGCGCATTTCCGTGACGAGAAGGGGCAGCAGCCATGATCGTTCGGCTTGTAACCACGGCTGACGAACTGCGTCCCGCCTACGATCTCATCATCATTGGGGCAGGGCCTGCCGGAATGGCGGCTGCAACAGAAGCATCGAGGGCCGGCGCCAGCGTCGCCGTCCTGGACGAGAATCCTCGTCCAGGTGGCCAGATATACCGCGAAATCACCCGCAACCAGCCGGGCGCGCGCAAGTATCTTGGTGCGGACTATTGGAAGGGCAAAGCGCTCGCGAATGCGTTCGCGGAAAGCAACGCTGATTATGCAGCGAAGGCGACCGTGTGGAGCATCGAGCCTGCGGACGAGCCGCATGACGGCGAGCGTTATCGCGTAGGTGTAACCGTCGCTGGTGCAGCGCGAATGATCGAGGCGGCCGCCGTCATCCTGGCCACCGGCGCACAGGAAAGGCCGATGCCCGTGCCTGGCTGGACACTCCCGGGTGTGTTGACGGCTGGCGCCGCTCAGATCGCGCTTAAATCCTCCGGCGTCCTGCCTGCCGCGCCGATCGTGCTGGCAGGCTGCGGACCGCTCCTATACCTCCTGGCAAGCCAGCTCATCGATGCCGGCGCGCGTGACATCACCTTGCTCGATACGTCGCGATCGGTCCTGCGGTGGGAAGCGCTGCGCCGCCTGCCGGGCTTTCTCTTTTCTCCATACCTTATGAAGGGACTTGGCCTGCTGCTCAAGACGAGGCGCCGCATGCGCATGGTCACCGGCGTTCGATCGCTCGAAATCGTGGGCGAAGATAGTGCCGAGGGCGTGCGCTTCGCAGCGGCTCGTGGCACCGAGATGATCGATGCGTCGACAGTCCTACTGCACCAGGGCGTCATCCCGGCCATCAATCTTGCAAGCGCCGCCGGCTGCCCCTTGGCCTGGAACGCGGCGCAACGGGCCTTCCAGCCGGTAACCGATGCCGAAGGACGCACGCCAAAGCATGGACTTCTTATTGCGGGCGACAGCGCCGGAATCGGCGGTGCACAGGCAGCCGAGATTGCCGGGCGGATTGCCGCCATCGCTGCTCTATCGGATCGAGGCCTTTTGGCACGTGCTGCTTCAGCCGCATTGATCAACCGCTTTCAACGGCAGCGCCAGCGCTATTTCCGGGGAAGGGGATTCCTGGATGCGCTCTACACTCCGCGACACGTCTTTCTTGCTCCACCCGATGCTCAAACGATCGTTTGCCGGTGCGAGGAAATCACCGCGGGCAAGCTTCGCGAGGCGATTGCGCTTGGACCTCCTGGGCCGAACCAGCTGAAGACGTTCGTTCGCTGCGGGATGGGCCCATGCCAGGGGCGCCTCTGTGCCGCCACCGTGACCGAAATCATGGCAGCCGAAAGAGGAACAAGCCCGGCCGACGTCGGTACCTACCGCCTGCGGGCGCCGGTAAAGCCGGTGCGCCTTGCTGAACTTGCCGGTCTTCCACATGCGCCGCGAGCGCTGAAAGCCGTCACCGGAAGAGATCCGGTCGATCACTACCTGAATAAAACGGAACTTCCTTCATGACCGAACGACTTCTTCGCACACCCACCCTGCATCGCGTCGTCAAGCACAATGGCATCGCCTATATCGGCGGTATCGTTGCCGATGACGATAGTCTCGACATGGCCGGCCAGACCCGAGAGGTCCTGAAAAAGCTGGACGCTTACCTGCAGGAGGCGGGGTCTGATCGATCGAAGCTACTTTCCGCGACGATCTTCATCACCGACATGAATGTCAAACCAGCGATGGACGCGGTCTGGAAAGAATGGCTGGCGCCCGAAGACCTGCCGGCGCGGGCGACCATCGGCGTCGGTGACCTTGGGGAACGGACGCTTATCGAACTGATCACCACGGCGCACTACTGAGTGCCGACTGCCGAAGAGACGAGGAACGCCTCAGGAGCTCGAGGTGAACCGACCAAGTTTATGGCCGCGCCGGCGCCCCACGGGTCATCTCGGCGTGGCCCTCAGGGGCCGATCTATTTTGGTCACCAACACGGAGCAATAAACCCATGCAAGTAAAACTGAACGTCGTTCCCTTCGTCAGCGTCGACCACATGATGAAGCTGGTGCTGGCGACCGGAGTCGAGCGCTTCCTCATCGAGCTTGCCGCCTACATCGAGGAAGACTTCCGCCGCTGGGAGTGCTTCGACAAGACACCGCGTGTTGCCTCTCATAGCGCCGAGGGCGTCATCGAGCTAATGCCTACCAGCGACGGTGAGACCTACGGCTTCAAGTACGTCAACGGCCATCCGAAGAACACGCGTTTCGGCCGCCAGACGGTGACGGCCTTCGGTGTTCTTGCCGATGTCGGCAATGGTTACCCGATGCTGCTGACGGAGATGACGATCCTGACTGCGTTGAGAACCGCGGCAATGTCGGCGGTCGCCGCCAAATATCTGGCACCTAAAGGCGCGCGCACGATGGCGATGATCGGCAATGGGGCACAGTCGGAATTCCAGGCCATAGCCTTTAAGGCGATCCTTGGCGTCGACAAGCTCCGCCTTTTCGACATTGATCCGTCGGCCACGGCCCGCTGTCAGAAGAACCTCACTGACATGGGCTTCGAGATTGTGGCCTGCTCCTCGTCGCAGGAGGCCGTCGAAGGGGCCGAGATTGTCACCACGGTTACCGCCGACAAGCAGTATGCGACGATCCTGACCGACAACATGGTCGGCCCCGGCATTCACATCAATGCCGTCGGTGGCGACTGCCCCGGCAAGACCGAGCTTCATCGCGACATCCTGCTGCGCTCCGACATCTTCGTCGAATATCCGCCGCAGACGCGGATCGAAGGCGAGATCCAGCAACTCGATCCGGACCACCCGGTGATCGAACTCTGGCAGGTGATCGCCGGCAAGGCGCCCCGTCGATCCGGTGAACGCCAGATCACCCTGTTTGACTCCGTCGGTTTCGCCATCGAGGACTTCTCCGCGCTTCGCTATGTCCGCGATCGTCTCAAGGACACCGGCCTTTACGAGGAGCTCGATCTGCTCGCCGATCCCGATGAGCCGCGCGATCTCTTCGGCATGATCTTGCGCGCGGCCAAAGCCGCTCCCGTCACGCTCAAGGCTGGAGCGCTGTGATGACCAGACCGTCCGTACAAGCGCCGAAGTCCGTCGTGATGATCCGGCCGCATCACTTCACGCCGAACCCGATGACCGCCGCAGACAACGCGTTTCAGTCGAGCGACGAGAAGCGCTCGGCCGCCGCCGTTGCGCGCAAGGCGTTCGACGAAGTGACCCGCATGGCCGAAGGTCTCGCGGAAGCCGGCGTCACCGTCCATGTCTTCGAAGACGAGACCGTCTCGACACCGGATTCGGTCTTTCCCAACAATTGGTTCTCGACGCATTCCGGCGGCCACGTTGCGATCTATCCGATGTACTCGCCGAGCCGGCAAAGGGAGCGTCGCGGCGACGTCATCGAAATGCTGAAGACCGAGTACCGGGTTCAGGACGTCATCGACTACTCGGGCCTTGAGAAAGACCATGTCTACCTCGAAGGCACCGGCGCGATGGTGCTCGACCATATCGGCCGGGTGGCCTATGCGGTGCGCTCCAACCGCACCAACGAAGTCGCGCTTGAGCGGTTCTGCACGCACTTCAACTTCGAGCCGATGGTCTTTGATGCCGTCGATCGCAACGGCAAGCCGATCTATCACACCAACGTGCTGATGTGCATCGGCACGGAGTTCGCCCTCCTGGGGACGCAGATGATCCCCGATGTCCAACGCCGGCAGGAGGTCGTGGCCCGGCTCGAGGAGATCGGCCGCGAGGTCGTTACGCTTTCGATCGAGCAGATCGAGAACTTCGCCGGCAATGCCATCGAGCTGGAGGGGAGCGACGGCCGCGTGCTGGCGCTTTCGGCGCGTGCCCACGCAGCGCTCGATCGACAGCAAATCGCGACGATCGAGCGGTCAGCGAAGCTCTCGCCGTTCGACGTGTTGACGATTGAACTCGCCGGCGGCTCGGTGCGCTGCATGCTTGCCGGCATCCACCTGTCGCGACGCACCCCACAGACACAACACCTTCTGTTCGCGGCCGCATGACTGCCGCCGCGCGATTGATCTTGAACCATAGGACAAAGACCCATGTCGCAGACTCGATCTGTTTTTGAATTCAACTCGGCCATCGTGCGCGAACCGTCCACCTCCGTCGTCAACGGCTTGCGCGCCGACGACCGCGGCGGCCCAACCTATGACGGTGTCAAGGCCGAGCATGACGCCTATATCGCGGCGCTGCGCAATGCCGGCGTCGAGGTGACCGTGCTTCCCGCGCTTGAAGCGTTTCCCGACTCCATTTTCGTCGAGGACCCGGCGCTTGTATTCACCAATGGTGCCATTCTGCTGCGCCCCGGCACACCCACTCGCGTCAGGGAGGCCGCTGAACTTGCGCCGGTGCTGCGTGAGATGTTCAACACTGTTCTGGAACTTCCCGACCCAGGCCAAGCCGATGGCGGCGACATCATGTACACGCCGACCGGCGTTTTGATCGGGCTTTCCGAACGTACCGACAAGGTGGGAGCAGAGGCCCTGATCGCCTCTATTGAAAAGCTCGGCGGAAAAGCCAGGGTCGCCGAGACGCCCAAGGGCGTTTTGCACTTCAAGACGGCCTCCTCGCTGCTCGACGAAGAGACGATCATCTCGACGCCGGCCCTTGCCGACGCCGCCGTATTCGAGGGTTTCCGCAAAATCGTCGTTCCGCAAGGCGAAAAACCGGCGGCGAATGTGCTGCGGATAAACGATGTCGTCTTCGCCAGCGCCGGCTACCCCCGGACGCTCGAGATGCTCGACAACGAAGGTTACAAGGTCGTGCAGCTGAAGACGGCCGAGATCGAGAAAATCGACGCGGGGCTCTCCTGCATGTCGCTCCGGTGGTACCGCAACGGCAAATAGGCAGTCCCATCTCTCTGTTTTGCCGCAATGCAGTGAGTGGAGCCGACCCAGCGGATCAACCACGCTAACTCAAACAACCAACCGAAAAGGGGAATTGGAACATGACGATCTCGCGACGCAACCTGATTAAGGTAGGCATAGCCGCCGGAACCGCTGGCACCGCCTCAATCGTTCTGGCAACGGAAAAGACTGCCGCGAGCGGCGCCAGCGAGGTAACTGTTCGCTCGCATGGAGGTTCGGGGCATCGATATGAATCCGCGTTCGAGAAGCTTGTCGCGTATGCGAAGGAAGAGATTGCCCAATTCGGGCTGCCCGGCATGACGTTCTGTTTGGTCGACGCGGATGGTTTTGCCGCAGTAGGGCTCTTGGGTTGGTCCGATAAGGATCGCCAGATTCCGGTCCATTCATCTCACCTCTTTCAAATCGGATCGATAAGCAAGTCTTTTACCGCGCTGTGCGTTCATCGGCTTGCCGACCAGGGAAAGGTTGACCTCGATGCGCCGATATCACGATATCTTCCTGACTTGCCGCTACCCACCGAACCAATTCTTCTGCGGCAGCTCTTGAGCCATACATCGGGATTGCCGGGCTGGACACAGATGTTTCCGCGCGTGCCAGACGGGCGGCACTGGACCGGCTTTGCGCCCGGAACCGAGTGGTCGTACAGCGATGTAGCGTATGACCTCCTTGGGGTGCTCGTCGCGAAAATCAGCGGTAAGCCATATCCTATGGCGCTCCGGGAATTGGTGATCGCACCGCTCGGAATCTCCGGGCTGAGAGAGGCGATTGAGACGAATGACCGCGCACAATACGCCATTGGCTACTCGCCGCTCGATTTTCGGGCCGATTTGCCCCTCGGTCAAGCAGCGTGGGTCAACTTCGATTTGGGCGAAGGGAATGTCGGGGCGACTGCGGACTCGATGGCAACTTATCTCCAATTCCTGATTGGCGTCGGGCGAGGCCGGGGCGCTCCCGTCTTCTCCGACGCGGCCGCGAAACGCTTCAGCACGCCGTTGGAAGCCGCCGCAATGTTCGGGAAAGGCGAGGCCTACGCGAGCGGTCTTAACGTAATTGACCTCGATGGCCGCACGGCCTTTCATCACTCCGGAGCAATGCTGGGGTTCAGGTCGGCTATGACGGTGGACCCCGGCTCGGGCGTTGGCTGCTTTGTGAGCGTAAATGCGCGACTTGCGGGGTGGAGCCCTTCCAACATCAGCAAGTACGCGTGTAGACTGCTGCGGCACGTTAGAGAAGCCGAAAGCTTCCCCGAACCTACCAAGCCGACCGCGTTGGACCCTATTGAGAATGCGGAGGACTACGCCGGCACCTACGTCTCAGCCGGTGAAGAAGGCTTTCAGGTCGTCGTTCGCTCAGGTCGCATGTTTATCGCCGCAGACGGTCACGAGGGGCGGGTACGGCGTATCGGAGGATACTTTCAGGCCGATCACCCGCGATTGGGTAGCAACCTTTTCGACTTCGTGCACAGCGGCAATGCCGTCAAGAGTGCCTGGCATGGGGGTACTCTCTTCGGGCGCGGTAGTGTAGTCCCACAGCCACCGGTCCCGCCGGAGTTAGCCGCCTTGCAAGGCGTTTACGTCAGTATGGATCCATTCATGACCCCTGTGTCGGTAGTCGCGGAGGGCGAGCGCCTCGTGTTCGAGCAAATGGGGATTTACCGGCAGAAAGATACCTTGCACCCTCATGGCGAATATTGGCGTCCGGAAAATTCGCCGTGTGAACGCTTTCGTTTCGCAGACATGCTGAACGGGGTGCCGCAACGCCTGAACTTCTCCGGGTCTGATTTGTGGCGATTCAGTCGTGAGCGCGACGAACAGCCCACCTTTTCTTTGCTGATTGAGACCGCGAGATAAGCTCCTTCATCTGCAGGAGTGGAATGGGATGGTTGGAGATCGCGCTGGTGCCATGCTTGGAGTGCTGGGGCGTCAATCGTGGTTTGCTGAATGTCTGGCGCCGCGAAGCCGGGCTGACCGCTCGACGATCCGAGCAAGCCTGCGCGCAGCAGGCCATGTTCGTGCCGGTGACCGTCGTTGGAGAACGAACGCCTCCCCAGAGCGCGTCGTCAGATATCGCTTCCGTTGCTTCCGGTCGAATTGAGACCGAGATTGTCAGAGCATGACCGTGATCGGCTCGGTGGCGCCCGAGTTGGCGCAGACCATCGTCGCGGCATTGCGAGGACGCCGGTGATCAGACTTTCGCCGAATGGCGTGAAGATCATGGTAGCAACGCAGTCTGAAGGGCCAAGACAGGAGCGGCGATCGCCGCCGCGCAACATCGGCCGTTTGCCCAAGCACTGTGAGCGTCCGGCGAAGGCATTTTTGCTTGGTCGAGAGGCCGATATTATGGGCCGCGTTTCATCTCGTCTGCCATAACGCGTTCGACCACATCCGGATCGCATTGTTCATCGACGAGAAACTGGCGGATTCCACCATCCCATGTCCGTATGTCGGCGAGGAGATTTTGGAGCTCGTCCACGCCGTTCTCAGTCAGGCCCTTTGTGCCGTATTCGCTGCCGTCGCGGACATAAAGCAATTCGCCCTCGCTGATATTATCCGAGTTGGCGGTCACCTCTTCGATCAACTCGAGGTTCTCGCCGATCATCTCAGCGACCTCTTTGAGGGTATAGATGATCCTTGAGCGTGCCATCACGCAGCCTCGTACCGGTTAGCAACCTCATGCAGATAGTTGCCGTACAGCTCCGCAGCTTTCCAGTCGGTGACGATGCCTTTGCGCCGCAAGGTGACAACCAGGTCGGCCACCGGATCGGGCGGAACCTCGGCGTCCGAAAGCCGCGCCACCTGATCGGCCCAATCATCGAGCGGAAGCCGCTCGGCAACAATGCTATGTTGCGCGGCCAGTGCGTAAATGCGCCGCTCGGCTGATCCTGCCCCGGTCTTTGCTTCTTCTCGGCGCCGGCACGCTGACGTGCATTTCTGTGCAATACCGGCGGCGGGGAGATTTCGGATGCCTGGAGAAGGCGCGGCAATCTGGATCCTTGCAGAAATGCGAGCAGAGATAAACATGTGTGCACACGTACGAGTTTGCTCCGGATACCCGTTATATCGAAACCAAACGAATCAACCCAGTCTTATCCCCCCTCAAAGCGTAATGCCGCCCAGATTCAACCGGCATAGCTTCTTGCAAAGGGTGGAAAGCCGCTAACCAATGACTCCTCCGACCCCTAGAAGTTACAAGGAACTTCCCAAAATGAGCATTAAAGTATGACGTCATTCCGTGGCAGAGGCCCGAACTATGGGCTATGATATGATGCTTTACTGGATTCAAAGAGCTTGGATTCAGGTAGTCATAATTCCTGAAAACAAAAGTTGGCGAGAGATATACCGGATCGTGCTGCGCCTGACTTACCGGGAAATATGACTGTTCGGCAAACAAATTGAAACCAGAAAGATCAAACCCACATTGGTTAAACACGGAATTCTTCTCAAAAGCCTGTACGTCAGTGCAGAGAAAGCCGAATTGCTGAACCCGATCCGGCATAACAACCGTAGTTGGACCAGCGATTTGACGGATGTCCTCCGCAATCGTTTCATATCCCTCACCAACGACTCCAGCGTCCAACGTTTCCGTGAAAATGATGTCGGGTGTTGAAGGAAGGTCACCATCCCGAATTGCCTGCCTGGAGGATTTTGAAATCACAGTGATGCGGTCCTGCAATTCGTTGGCCCGGATAATGTCCCGCGCTGCGTCAGCAATTCGCTCGTCCATCTCGCATGAAAATACCCTTCGAGCCCCGTATCTGGCGAAGAGCATCGCCGCAAGGCCAGCCCCAGTTCCGATTTCAACAACGATCTTCCCTTTGACATTACAAGAAGCAATCGCCCCCTCTATTGCTGCATTTCGTGCGGAGTCGCGCATCATTGTGAAATGCCACCTGGGAACTTTAGAATCCGCATGAGCGGGCAAATGGATTTCTTTCATTTTGATACTCCCAAAACGTCGTGCGTCAACGATTTCAGCGATCGAAGGGCCCACAAGAAATTCAAGCTTCAGTGCGGCCGCGGTTGCTCAACCACTGTGAATGCTTTGTGCAGCTCCCTCCGCAGCAGCAAAAAGCGCGCCAACCGCTCCGACGCCCATATTCAAGCGCACATATGAGAGTGCACTGCATACAAAATACTGCTGCCAAGTTTGGGAATGGCCGGAAGGTGGGAGGTGTCAAACACCGTTATCTCCGATCCGTCATGCTGCACCGCTCGCCTCTCTCCGCGAGCACGACGGACACATCCAATGCTCGTACGATGTCCTTGCAGAGCGCCTCTGGACGAAGAATGAAGCCCCTGGAATTTGCCCGAAGAGGCGGGCAAATCCCTGCCTTAACACTCCAGTATCACACTGGCATTGCTTTTGCTGCTTCACCTCGCCGGCCGCGCTGGCGTCATTCATCGGAACGAGCGCGAGGAGATCGTACGGAAACCCGCGATCTTCAATGGCCTCACCTAGTCCGTTTGATGTTCGTTGAGCAAACTAAGGAAGACAAGATGACCGAGAAGATAACCTCCACCACCATGGCACCGATTGTGAGCGCGGAGGTGCTCGAGATAGAGAGCAAGCTTTGCACCCCTTACAAGCTGACCGAGGGTATCTTGGTCGCCGCTCAGGCAGTTCTCGTGAAGCTCACCGATGCTGACGGTGTCATGGGGTGGGGCGAAGCCAATCCTGCCGAGACAGTGGATGGGGAGACGCCAGCCGGCGTCATGCGTGTCCTGCAGGACAAGCTTCTACCAGCAGTACTCGCTGAACCGGAACCCGCGCCTGGGAAAATCGACGCGTTAGTCGACTCCTTGGTCGCCGCCAAGCTCTGCGCCAAGGGCGCCGTAACGATGGCGTTGCTGGACATTCTTGGCAAACGGTTGAATGTCTCGGTCGCAACACTGCTCGGCGGGGCAATCCGTCGCTCATTGCCGGTATTGTGGCCTTTGAGCAATGGCACCGCCGAAGACGATATCCCCATCATCGAAGAGCGGGCCGCGCAAGGCTTCACCAGTTTCATGCTAAAAATGGGCACTTCGCCCATCACGAGCGAGATCAAGCGCGTCGCTGCATTGGAAGCACGCTATGGCGAGCGCATCAGCCTCATCGGAGATGCAAATCAGGGGTGGAGCCTCGATCAGGCGCGTGAGTTCTTGGCTGGAATCGCCAGCTCGAAAGTCGCTTTCGTTGAAGAGCCTTTGGCAACTGACGTAATTGAAGGCATGGCGGAACTATCGGATGCGGGCCAGCTTCCACTGTCGGCAGATGAATCGATCATTGAACTCGCCGACGCTGCTCACCTCGCTGCCGCCGGTGCAGCAAAGGTTTTCAGCATCAAGAGCAGCAAGAATGGTGGCCCATTACGAGCTCAGCGCATTGCCGCAGCTGCGGAGGCGTTCGGCATCAGTTGCTACATGAATTCGATGATCGAGTTTGGCATTACGCAGGCCGCCTCGCTCCAACATGCCGTCACCGTCAGAAACCTTCTCGACGTCGGCCACGCTTTCATGTCGACCATGAGGTTGGTCGAAGACCCGACGGATTTCTCGTCTCTCCTGCGCAACGGCATCGTGTATTTGCCGGAACGCGCAGGATTGGGCGTTGCGATCGATGAGGACCATGTCCGGCGACTGACTACCTCCAGCTTCGTGCTCGGGGCACAATGATGCCCCACGTACTTTTGAGACCAGGTTCGGCCGCGGAGCAAAAACCGGCTTTAGCCCCAGCCGCGTTGGTTGCAGTGTTCTCGTCACCGACTTATGACGCAGGCTCTTCATCCCAGCGGACACTATTCACCATCCAGCGCCCTGGGCATGTTCGGCACGTAAGCACGCCTTTTCGCGCTTCGGGGTTCGCAGACGCAGCAAGGCGCCGCGATAAGCCCCTCTCCATCAGTTCGTCTCGGGTTGAGCCGGAACCGGCGTGCAAGTTGATGCGCACTTATTGCCGATACCTGCGGCCTGCAGAGTATTGTGATCGGCTTCATTGACTGGATGTCGCAGCTCGCAAGAAAGCGACACTACTGTCGGTTTTGTCGAGTTCGCGACAGGATGATTTCATCGACCCCTCTGCTGTAACGCTATTTATCTCCTTGCGGAAATTGATCACGACCCTTCTCTGCGCAGCTGGCACGATTTTTGTATCTCTTTAGGTTGTTTGTCACCGCACAGGAATATTTCCGCCACTCCGGCGCGATCACCACGGAAGAGAGAGTGACAGTGTCTTCTGAAATGCGAGTTTCAATCATCGGTGCCGGAAACTGTGGATGCGCTTTTGCGGCTGACTTGGCCAACAGGGGGTTTAGCGTCCTTCTTTACGGTCATCCGAATCACCGCCGTAACATTGATGCGATCCGGCGAGAGGGTCACCTGTCGGCTCGCATGGAGATTGAGGGTAAGTTCGATCCCATTTTGACCATTAAGATGGCCACGGCCGTAGAATTCTCGCGTTTTCTTGTAGTCACTATTCCATCGTACGGGCACGACGGGATCATTGGCGAACTGGAAGATTTCGACCTCAGTAATCACATCATCGTGGCCATCAACGCCAATTTCTTCGCCTTAGCCTGTTCAAAAAAGCTGAACGCATTTGCCATCTTGGAAACCAACGCGTCCCCGTATGCGTCTTGGATCCAGAACGGCGAAGTTTTGATCGCGGGTGTCAAGACCAGTCTACCGATCGCCGCCTTCCCAAACTCTCTAGACGAGAAGCGGCGATCGCAAATCGCGGAAATATTTCCCAAGCCCCTCCAGTGGTGCGATAGCGTTTTCGAGATCGGGATGCAGTCCAACAATGGGGTGATCCATCCGGCTGCCACGCTCCTCAACACCGGCCGGATCGAAAGCACAAAAGGAGACTTCTTCTTCTATCGCGACGGGGTTTCACCCGCAGTCGGGAACGTCATCGAAGCGGTAGATAAAGAACGCCTGAAGATTGCCAGTGCTTTGGGTTTCCGGCTCCCGACGGTCTTGCAAGAGATGGTCGGCTTTTACGGTGGGGACTTCGACAAATTCTCAGATTTCGCTTTTCACACGAGCGTTCACAATACGACTAAGGCAACGCCCGCACACATGCAACATAGATATTTAGCCGAGGACGTACCCTACATTTTGGTCCCTTGGTACGAGCTCGGCGCGAAGCTCGGTATAGAGGCTCGAACGATGCAGGCTCTGGTGGAGATCGCATCAGCCGTGAATGGCGTTAAATACTTCGAGAGCGGCCGTAATCTGAGGCGCCTCGGATTGGACCACCTGTCGAGAGCCGAACTCTTGCAGTTTGTCCACGACGCGGCACGCAATAAACTAAGGTCTTCGGCCCCCAAAAATGCATCGAGTCGGTAGGATGCAAAGTACAACATCAAGACCTCGTTGTAATACGTCACTAGGAAATGATGCTGAAAACACGGTGTTTGCTTTATCGAATCGGATTGTGTTCTCAATCGCCGTGTGCTGATGACGCTGGCCTAACTAACGACGCCGCTCCTTGGCTTTGTGGATACTGCAGTTGTCGGCCAACTCGGCGACGTGGTGCTTGTGGGCGGACTTGCCGCAGGATCAAATTGCCAGGGTTGAAGAGGTCCACGTTTGCGAACGTCGGGAACAGTGGGAACTGAGATCATGAGGGAAGAGGCGACCATGGAGAACACCAAGCGTGGACAAGAGAATGTTAGCACTTGCCTCGAGCTACTTCGAGGAGTTTCGATCTCGGAACTCGTCTACGAGCAAGTCCGTCAAAGGATCCTGTCAGGAGAACTGCAGGTCGGTCAACATATAAACGAGAAACGGTTGGCTGCCTCGCTCGGAGTTAGCAGAGCGTCGGTTCGCGAGGCACTCCGGCAGCTCGAAAAGGATGGACTGATCGAAATCACCAAGAACAAGGGGCCATTTGTCCGCGACATGCCGCCTGAAGAGGCGTGGGAGCTCTATGACGTACGGGCCTCTTTGGAGGCGCTCGCCGCAGAACTGGCCGCGAAAAACCGGAGCGATAGTGATCTAAGACTCTTGGCACAATGCCTACAGGGTTCAGAGCACTCGATAAGTGTCACCGACGAGGCATTGGTGTTCGAATCCCCGTTAAATTTTCACCGGCTTATTGCGGTTATGTCCGGTAGCCAGAACGTTCTTGAGATGCTGAAAGGAGTCTGGGGGCAGATTGCCCTGTTCCGCAGAAAGTTCCCGCGACTTGGTCCGGGGGTGTCGGGCGACAGCGTAGAAAAACGGATCGTCTCAGCAATTCAGAATCGAAACGCGGAACAAGCGTCAGCTCTGATGAGGTCATTCGTCTTGGACGGCAAGGATGAGATGATCAAGATCGCCCAGAATTATCCAGAAAAATACCGCACCAAAAATCATTAATGTAGTAGGAGCAAGGAGCCTAAAGGCGTCAGCCCAGTTTCCGCGCGGCAGGCTGCAGGTTATGCGAGGCGCGTCGAGGGACGGAGTATTTGAGGATGAGGTGGAAATGAGTGGTCGTAGGCCGACTAATCTCATGTTCGTTATTGCACTACACAGGTCTTGGCCGCGACTAATCCCTGACAACGATACGCTCACGACAAATCTGAGATAAGCACGTACGGAGGTCCCACGCCAATGACAAGAAGAGCGCTCATCATGGTTGAAGGCCATAGGGATTATGGTCAGCTATGCGTCCAAGCGGCCCAGCGCCTTGGTCTGCATCTAATTACCCTGTCGGCCGATCCAACTTGCTACGACTATCTTGCGGCGGAAGGGATTGAGGCAATCCGTGTCGATACAGGCAATTTCGATGCGCTGATTCACGAATGTTCTCGGCTGCGCGCGACCTATGACATTGCTGGCATTACGGGTGTTAAGGATGCGGTCTATGGGACAGTTGGCAAGCTCTGCCGCTACTTCGATTTACCGGGGCCGAGTCCCATAGCGATTGAACGATGCTGCGACAAATTCACTCAACGTCAGCTCCTCGCGGACGCCGGCGCTCCAATACCTGCTTATCGCGTGGCAGCGGATGCGACGGAGGTAGAAAGCTGTGCGACGGAGATCTGCCTGCCGGTGATTCTGAAGCCCGCCCTAGGCAGCGGTAGCATTGGTGTCCGATTGTGCCGCAATCTCGACGAGGTAGCCGAACATACGACCTATCTGTTGGGCGAGAAGCACATATGGCGGTCTTCGCCGAGAATCCTGGTCGAAGAATTCGCGCAAGGCCCGCACTATATCGCTTATACAATGGGAACTGAGGTCGTTGGGATTGCCGCCTCTGAGTTCGGCCCCCCACCACATTTCGTCTATCGTGAATCCACCTTTCCGGCCCCGCTGACTGATGACGAGCAAGAGCGTATCGCCGATATTTCGCTGAGCTGTTTGCGAGCTCTCGGGCTTGGCTGGGGGCCAGCGTGCATTGAATTCCGGTGGACGAAACGGGGCCCAATCGTCATTGAAGTCAATCCGCGTCTTCCCGGCGGGTGTCAAATGGTTCAGCTTGCTTACGGTGTCGATCTCATCACCGAGCACATTAAGCTTGTCATCGGCGACAGATGCGACTTGCGCAGAAGCCATTCGGATTTTGTGGCCTGGCGGTCTCTACTTCCTGATCGCGATGGCATTCTAAATTGGATCGATGGCGATAATCGCGCGGCTTCCGAATCAGGTGTCGCCATGGTCAAATTGCACGTTAAGCCCAAGACGCGGATCGTCAGGAAAGGCGATTTTCAAGACTCTATGGGAGAGGTCATCGCGGTTTCACCCAGCCGTGCTCGGACCGAGGCAATCCTTCAGCGTGCCGTCGACCTAATCGCTTGGTCAATCACGCCATTTTCGACACTTGGCGAACAGGAACAATCTACGGACAGTTACCTCTCGGACCGATGAAGAAAAGCGGGTTACGGAAGAGCAGATCATCGGAATGCCTCCGGTGAGGGCCGCACTTAACAAAGTGCCTCTGATTTACGAGCGCCGGCCACCTGACTGCTTCCGTCGTGCAGATCCGCGCCAAGGCTGCATTGAGACTATGAATGCAGCCGATCATTCCGGCCGCATCAAAATGGGAAAGCGCCTGTCGCCGCCGGCCAATGACCGTGGCATCGTTGATGAAATCCGTGCGCTTGCCCGCTTGCGGCCGCGCGGCGTGTAGCCATTCTTCTCGCTGTTGGTCCTGACCTTCGGCGACGGCAGGTTGATCCTGCCATACCCCGACGCGCATGTGTCGCTTGGCACTTAATTGTAAGAATGCGCCGGTATGGTTCAGGCTTGGCAGTTAATTGTGAGAATCTTGGGCGTCAGATTCTCAAATTAACTGCATTTGAGAAGAGGCTCTCGATCTGCGCGCTCGGGCTATCATGTTCTCGGCGGCGTCAGTGAATCTCACCCTGTTGTCACCCATCATGTGACCACGCAGCATTCGGAGCATCTCTGGTCCGACACGCTCGACGATGGCTACCCCTGCCAGCAGAGCCGGCCGCAGGTGAAGCGGTAGGATCGGCTTTGCAGGTGTGGGCAGGTTCTCCTGTTGCTCGGCAATGACATGGTCGAGATCGGGGATGATTGCGCCGAGCACCCGGAAGCGCCAGAGATCCTGCTCGCGGGGTATAGGTATTGGAATGCGTCGCATCAGGAGAAGCCGAGCAATGTCTGCTGGCGATGCCCAGGTCCCGATACCACGTTCGGCTTCATCGTCGAGCAGCTTTTCGCCACGCAGAGCTGCAGCGCAATACTGCCGGAAAGGGGAGGGGAGTTCGCGCCCGCCGGGATCCCGGAGTTGACTTCCACACAGAGGGCACGTCATGCGCCATCCCAGCAGCTGGCTTCGCAGGATTGGCGCCGGTTCCGTATGTCCCGGGCTGCAGTTCGTGCAGACCTGCGTCGGCTGGGCGGAGATGAGCCGAAGCGATGATTGCGCGACATTTGCGAAGGTCATTCGACGCATCACGGTCGGCTCGGTGGCAAACATGACAGCCAGGCGGATTTCCTGATCACTGCTCAGTTGAAGATCGGCCGCTCGCAATGAGGAGGCCTCCGGCAGGCAATGCCGAAGCATGACGAGTGGTGGAACCGCGTAAAAGGCGGCATGCCGGCTGATCCAGGAGGACAGGAGTTCATCACAATGGGGCGGCAACCGCACCGGCAATTGCCGTGGCGGCGTGTTCTCCATCATGCGAATGCCGCCTCGGCATCGAATTCCGATTCCCAGTTCTCGACCACTTCGTCGGTGATGTGTTCGCGTCCGCTCTCGATGGCGTCGACCGCGAGGCTGTTGATCATGTGGAAAATGCTGGCGGTGATACCCTCGGTGATCTGCAGCGTACGCCGCAGCGATTTCGGGGTGAGCACCGAAGGCCGACGCAGCGGCGTATTGCGCAGGATTGACGCTACCAGGGTCTCGAACTGTTCGTTCGCTGCCCACCGGCTCAATGTGAACTGTTCGAACCGGCGCGCAAGCTGAACGTCGCCGCTGATCGCCTCCCGCGCCTCGTTGACGCCGAAGCAGACCAGCGATATCTGCAGACGATTGCTGAGAAAGCGAAGAGTGTTCAGAACGATGCGCTGCTCGCGATAGGTTCCGGCGAGGATGTTGTGCACTTCGTCGATCACCAGCACCTGCACGCCGATCGCTTCCATGATCCGCAATGCTGCCTGCTCCATCTGGGCGATGTCGGCGCGTGGACGCTGTGGCGCGCCGAGAAGGGTGAGGAGTTCGGCGTAGAAGCGCCGCTCGCCGGGCCGGCTGGTCATTTCCATGGCCAGGACCGGCGTCGTCAACGTCCCCGTCAGCGGATTGAAGCTCGGCGGGTGCTGGTCCCGGAACCGCCTCATGATCATGGTCTTGCCCATGCCGCTGTCGCCGTAGATCGCGACCGAGGGCATGCGCGTGCCTCGCGGATGGTCGAGGAGCGCGCCCAGCCGGTCGAGCGCCTGCTTGGCGCGTGGATAAAGGACCCAGCGGCGTGATCGTATCGCGCGAATGCGTCGCTCGTCCGTTTCGGCAAGCAGCGCCGCGGCGCCGGCGGTCAGGTGGGAGATTTCATCGTTCATATTCACTCCAGCTCAATCTGTATCCTCAACAAAGGGTACAGGTTTGCTGGAATCGACACCGCGGAGCGAGCCCCATCCCCGATCATCCACCTTCGATTTCGAAGAAGCCTTCCCGCGTCGTGCCGCTGCCGTCTTCTTGGTTGCCGTCTCGAGCAATTCCCGCTGTGTGATGGCGGTGCGGACGATCGCGCGGGTGTCGACTTCACGGCGGCCTTTCGCCAGCAGTGTGCGTCGCGCGGTCACCGCCTCGTGCAGGGTGATCGAAGGCAACGTCACGTCGGCATAGCGGGCGTCCACGAAGTTTCCTGAAGGCCGTCGAACGAAGATGCGGGCCATGTCGCGTGGATCGTATTTGACAAGCAGGCGCCGGTCAGAACGCCCGACGTCGGCGCTGAGCGCCGCCGACCAATAGCGCAGGCCGAACAGATGAATGCCGGTCGGCCGCAAGGTGCGCTCCTGCTCGGGAAGGAACGTCAGCCAGAAGCGCATTCGATCTTGTGGCAGTCGAAGTGGAATCTCACCTTCATGGTCTCGCCAGACAGCAATCGGCGGGCGTCCCAGTCCACCGTGGATCGATTGGTGATAGGAGCCGACGATGTCGAGTGCGATATACCGCTCAAGCTCACGCAGTGTCAGTGCCGCGTGCCGCTTCGAGTCGTAGTCTCCCAGATCCTGTTCGTTGCTGAATGTGGTGCCGGGGAGCAGGTGCAGCCTTCCCATCTGTGTGCCGATCAGGCGCTCGATGTGACCGCCGAAGCGGGGCTCACCCGGTGGCCGCCACTCAATGGCGATGCCGGCGTCTTGGCATCCGCGCTTGAACGCCCGGCTGCGGAAGTCGGCACCGTTGTCGACATGCACCGTCTCCGGCAGCCCGGCAACGGGCCAAGGCTCCGTGATCTCGCGTTCTCGCAGCCAGGCCGACTTGTCGAACACGGAGTGCAACAGACACAGGCTGGTCGACAGCCGGGACGGCGCGTCCATGGTGAGATAGAAACCGGTGACCATCCGGCTGCACACGTCCATCGCCAGGGTCAGCCACGGTCGACCGACCGGCTGCCGGGTCTCCTCGTCAACAACGAAGACGTCGGCCTTCGTATGGTCGATCTGGACCACCTCCAGGGGGCGGGAGGCACCGAACGTCCCGGGAACGGGCGTCGTCGCCTTGACGATCTTCTGTTCGCCGCGTCGCTTGGCACGCTTCTGGAGGTCAATCTCCTTAAGGCGAGCCACTATCGTCCGGCGATGCGGTGGCTTGAGCCCCGCCGATATGCAGTTCGTCTGCACGTCGCGGACCAGCTGCGAAACCGTCGGCCGGGTCCGCTTCAGGTAGTATGCGTTGATCGTGGCGCGGATGATCTCTTCTCGCTTATCGTCCAGTACGCGGTGCCCCTGCGGTCGCCCACGTTTACGATCGACCAGCGACAGGATGGTCCCGCCGGCGCGGAACAGCTTTATCAGCCGGTATGCTGTCGCTTGGCTCAGGCCGAGCCTGACCGCGAGTTCCGCAACGTCTGCGGCCGTCGCGCTGGCAGGATTGCGATTCAGGAAGCTGCGGATCGCATCTGCCCGTCTGCAGGCTTCGTCCCAAAGCGCCTCATCAATCTCGTCGGGGAAGAGGTCGGTCATGGCAGGCTCGCGAGAAAAAACATCGCGAGCGTCATTCTCACATAAAGTGACAAAAGCCAATGTGCATTATCAAATTAACTGCTCATTCTCAAATTAAGTGCCCCGGCAACATACTGAAATCGTTGAGGTCGGATTCGCAGAATTAAATGGAAAACGACAACATTGATAGCGCGCCTGGAATTGGTGATGTGGCGAATGCCGTTGTCCCACCAATCGAGGGTCACGATGCCGACGGCGTCGAACTTGGCCGACAGTTCCTCGCCGACGGGTCCGTTGAGCACCTTGAGCGCCGCTTTCGGATCATCGAACAGGAAGGGCAGGCCGAGTGCAGCGAGCTCCGGCACGAGGCCGGAAGCCGCACCCTGGCTGATGAAATCCAGACTTCCGGTACGCAAGCTGGTGAGCATCGCGACGTCGTTGCCGAGCTGCTCGGCGCCGGCGATGTGGATCGACACGGCGCCGTCCGTTTTGTCGGCGACGAGTTGGGCGAACTTCTCGGCCGCGACCGAGCGCGGATTTCCGGGTGCGGCGCCGTGGCCGAGGGTCAGCACCGTTTGCCCAAATGCAAGGCGTGGCAGTGCGCCGGAGCCGGCGAGTGCCAGAGCGCCGACGAAATGTCTGCGTGTGAATCTGACCATTGATTCCTCCCTGCTTGATTGTAGAATTTCAGCGACCCCGCTCAGCCGAGCCATTGGCGCACCGAAGCCACCACCGCTTGTGACGAGATCCCGTAGCGGTCGTGCAGCGTGGGCAGCGCGCCGGCGTCCAGGAATTCGTCGGGCAGCGCGATCTGGCGGAATGGCGGCGCGACGCCTTCACGCAGCAGCAACGCCGCCACGCCTTCGCCCAGGCCGCCGATGATCGTATGGTTCTCCGCCACCACGACGAGACGGCCCGGCACGCGCGCCGCCGTCAGGATCGCCTGCGTGTCGAGCGGCTTGATCGTGGGCACGTGCAGGACCGCACAGCCGATCCGGTCGGCCTCCAGCGCCTTCGCCGCCTCCAGCGCGCGCATGGTCATCAGGCCGCTGGAGATAAAGAGCACGTCGGCGCCTTCGCGCAGCATGCGGGCCTTGCCAATCTCGAAACGGTAATGGTAGTCGTCGAGCAGGGCCGGAACCTTGCCGCGCAGGAGCCGCATGTAGACGGGGCCCTTGTGCTCGGCGATCGCGGCGGTGGCGAGCTCGGTGTCGAGCGCGTCGCACGGATCGATGATCGTGAGGTTGGGCATGCCCCGGAAGATCGCGATGTCCTCGGTCGCCTGGTGGCTCGGCCCATAGCCGGTCGTCAGCCCCGGCAAAGCGCAGACGATCTTGACGTTGAGGTTCTCCTCGGCGATCGCCATGCAGATGAAGTCGTAGGCGCGGCGCGAGGCGAAGACGGCATAGGTGGTGGCGAACGGCGTGAAGCCTTCGCGCGCGAGGCCGGCCGCCGCACTCATCAAAAGCTGCTCGGCCATGCCCATCTGGTAGAAGCGGTCTGGATGTTGCTGCGCGAAGACGTGCAGGTCGGTGTACTTCGCGAGGTCGGCGGTCAGGCCGACAATGTCCGTGCGGTTCCGTGCGATGTTGGCCAGCGTATTCCCGAAGGGCGCGCTGCGCGTCGCCATGCCCTCGGGCGCGAGCGAGGCGATCATCGCCGAGGTCGTCTTGCGCTCCTCGGCGGTGACGGCGCGGCGCGCCTCGTACTTCGATTTCCTCATTGCGGGCGCCCCTCTTCCAGAGCCTCGAGGGCAAGCGCCCATTCGTGCGGCTCGACGCGAATGAAGTGGGTGATCTCGCGCTCTTCGAGGAAGGGCACGCCCTTGGCCATGCGCGTGTCGCAGACGATCACGCGCGGCCGCGTGTCCTCCAGATGACGCGCGCGGTCGAAGGCATCCCTGACCGCGTCGATGTCGTTCCCGTCGATGCGCTGGGCATGCCAGCCGAAGGCCTCGAACTTGTCGGTGACTGGCTCGGAGGAGAGCGTCCTGGTCGAGGGGCCGTCCGCCTGCTGGTCATTGAAGTCGACCACGGCTATCAGATTGTCGAGCTTGTGATGAGCAGCCGACATCGCCGCTTCCCAGGTCGAACCTTCGCCAAGCTCGCCGTCGGAAAGGAGATTATAGACGACGCTGTCGCTCTTCTTGCGCTTGAGTCCCAGGCACATGCCCACGGCGATGCCAAGGCCATGCCCGAGTGAGCCGCCAGTGATCTCCATGCCGGGCGTATAGGCCGCCATGCCGGACATCGGCATGCGGCTGTCGTCGGTGCCGTAGGTCTCGAATTCCTCCTCGGGCAGCACGCCGGCCTCGATGAGGGCTGCATAAAGCGCGATCGCGTAATGGCCGATGGAGAGCAGGAAGCGGTCGCGCCCATCCCACAGCGTGTCCTCCGGCCGGTAGCGCATCGCGTGGAAATAGGCGACGGCCAGCACGTCAGCGACGCCGAGCGCCTGCCCGACGTAGCCCTGCCCCTGCACCTTGCCCATGCGCACCGCATGGCGGCGAATGCGCCAGGCGCGCTCGGCGAGGCTGACATTGCTGCCGAAGCGAGGCATTTCTCTTGCGACCTCAGCCATGGATCAGCATCCCGCCATTGACGTCGATGACCGCGCCGGTGATGTAGGCCGACAGGTCAGAAGCAAGGAACAGATAGGCCCCTGCGACGTCCCTCGCCTCGCCCAGCCTGCCGAGCGGGATTCCCCCGGTGATCTCGGCGCGCATCTCGTCGGTCAGCTTGCCGCCGGTGATGTCGGTCTGGATGAGGCCGGGCGTTACGCAGTTGACGCGGATGCCGTCGGGACCGAACTCGCGCGCCATCGCCTTAGCAAGGCCGAGCACGCCCGCCTTCGCCGCGGAATAATGCGGGCCGCCGAAGATGCCGCCGCCGCGCTGGGCGGAGACGGAGGACATGCATATGATCGAGCCGCCGCGCTCGCGCATGTGCGGGATAAAGGCCTGGCTGAGATAGAGGACACCGCGCAGATTGACGTCGAGTATGCGGTCCCAGTCCGTCGGGCCGATCTCCAGAGTCTTCACGGGCTGCGTGATGCCGGCGTTGTTGCAGAGGATATCTACCTTCCCGAACGCCTCGACCACTTGGGCGGCAGCGCTGCGGCAGGCATCGATATCCGTGACGTCGCATGCGATGCCGACGTGGTCCGGCCCGAGCGACGCGGCCGCTTCCGCCGCCTGACCGGCATCGAGATCCACGATGGCGACGCGCGCGCCGTGCCGGGCCATCAGTGCGGCCGTCGAGCGGCCGATACCGCGCGGGCTGGCGCCTCCAGAGATGACCGCCGTCCTTCCTTCAAGCAACATAACGTTTCCTCGTATCTTCGTTCTCTGTGTTGGATTTCCTACAGTCGGTAGAAGCGCGCGGCGTTGTCGTGGAACAGCGCCAGCCTCTCGCTGTGCGGATAGTTCCTGGTTATTTCCTTGAATGCGTTCAGGACCGCTTCGAAGCTGGAAAAGAGCTTGTCGACCGGGAAATTGGTCGCGAACATGCAGCGATCGACGCCGAAGGCAACGATTGCCTTCTCGACATAGGGGCGGATGGATTCGGTCGTCCATGTCCAGTTGCCCATACCGAGGCCCGAGATCTTGCAGGCGACGTTCGGCGCCTGCGCGAGCAGGTGCATGTTGCGCTTCCAGGCCTCGAAATGCTCAGGTCTGTCGACCTGCATGCCGGTGTCGTTGAGGATGATCTGGACGTCAGGAAAGTCGCGGGCGAGGTCGAGGAATTCCGGCATCTGCGGGTAATAGAGCTGCAGGTCGAAGCTGAGGTCGCGCTTCGCCAGTTCCTCGAACCCCCGCCTCCATTCGGGCGTGCGGCTCACCTCCGGCCGCGGCAGATAGGTCTTCGCCGGATCGGCGTGGAAATTCATCGACTGGCGGATGCCGCGAAAATTCGGGTACTGCATATGGCGGTCGAGAATCTCCCCGACATCGGGTCTCGAAAGGTCGGCATAGCCGACGATGCCGTGCGGAAAGCCGCGCTTATCCGCGATGCTCTGCAGCCATTTTGTCTCGCCAACCGGGTCCTTGGGATCGAACCCGACGTCGAGATGCACCGATTTCACGAGGTTCTGATTTTTGGCGTCCTCAAGATAGTCCTCGAACAGATAGCTCTTGCGGATGGCGCTGTAGTCGCCGAACGCCGCGGGCTTCACGCCGTCCGTCAGCCACGGATAGTAGTTGGTCTCCAGGTCCCAGAGATGGTGGTGCGGGTCGATGAAAGGCAGCTCGGCCACGGTAGGCTCCTCGTTGCTTGCCGCGCCCGCCGGACTGGCTCGGCGGGCGCATCTTGCGAGCGGTCAGTTGCTCGGGGGGAAGACTCGGGCGATGACTTCTGCGCCTCGGGGCTGTCGACCTTATCGGCAGTGACGAGCGGCATTACGAGGGCGAGATTCTGGGTTACGGGAGCGCCGGTAAGCGCATTGTAGACCTGCTGTGTGCCGTCGATCCCCTGGCCCACCGCCTCCTGGAAGAAGATGCCCTGGATCGCACCCTGCTTGAGCAGCGCGATAGTTGTCGGGGAGCCGTCGGCGACGGTGATGCCGACCTTGCCGGTGAAGCCGCGGGTTTCGAGCACCTTGGCCGCGCCGGTGCCGGCCTCGTCATACATGCCGTAGATGGCCTTGATGTCAGGATTGGCGGTCAGAAGGTCGTTAGCCTGCGTGACGGCTTCGTTGATGGTGAGGCCGCGCGTCTCCAGCATCTGGACGAGCTCGCAGCCTTCCGCCGCGAACGCCTCCTTGGCGCCTGTCAGATATTTCTGCGCATTCTCCCGATCTTGCGGCAAGGACAGCATGCCGACCTTGTTGCCACCGCGCTCCTTGGCCAGCTCGCAGGTGAACTTGCCCTGTGCCTTGCCGGTCTCGTAATTGTTGGCGGTTACCGATGAGGTATAGTTCGTGAGGCCCGGCTGCGGACCGATGCCGGCAAACGCGATCGGCACCTTCTGCTTCTCTAGATGGTCGAGCAGCGGCGGTGTCGACGTCGAGCTGACGGGGCCGATCACAATGGCCGAGACACCTTTGGTGACGGCTGTCCTGGCATTGTCCATCTGCTTGGCCGGCGAATTCTCCGACGTATACTCGACATAGTCCATGCCCAGTTCCTTGGCCTTTTCCTTCACGCCGTAGCCCACCCATTGCCAGTAGGAGATGTCCAGCGATGGGGCGATGTAGGCGACGGTCTTCTTGTCCTCAGCGTATGAGGCGCTGGACAGGATGGCGGCTGCCAATGTTGCAAGCAGGATTGTCTTCACTTTCATCTTGGTTCCTCCCGTTGATGATCTAGATGCGGTTCTTATTGCTGAAGCGGTCGATCAGAACCGCGAGCAGGATTGCGGCGCCTGTGACGGAGCCTTGCCAGAAGCTGTTCACGCCTATGAGGTTCACGCCGTTCTGAATGCAGGTGATCATCAGTGCGCCCAGCACGGCGCCGATCGGGCTGCCGGTCCCGCCGAACAGGCTGGCTCCGCCGATGACGACAGCGGCAATCGCTTGCAGCATCAGGCTGGAACCTGCCGTGGCTTCGGCGTTGAGAATGTAGCTGACGGTCAGGAGCCCGGCGAAGGAGGCGAGCAGGCTGGAGGCCACATGGGCGGCGAACTTGATGCGCTGGACCGGGATGCCGAGGAGCCGCGCGGCCGTGGCGGACGAGCCTACCGCATAGAACCAGCGCCCGACGACCACCTTGCGCAGCACATATTCCAGCATGACCATCAGCACGACGCAGAAGAGCAGATGGTTCGGCACCCCGGGGACGATCTCGCCCGAATTCAGCAGCCAGAAGTTCGGCGCGCCGATGGGCATCGAGCGGCCGTTGGTGACGATAAAGGCCAAGCTGCCGGCCACGGCATAGATGATCAGCGTGACGACGAAGGGAGCGAGACCCACTACCGTCACCAGAAACCCGTTGACGGCGCCTAAGACGAGGCCGACCGAAAGCCCGGCGAGGCTCGCCGTGAAGGCATCCGCGCCGCTTGCCATGGCGAGCGCCGTCACCATGCCGGTCAGCGAGAACACGGAGCCGACCGAAAGGTCGATGCCGCCTGTGACGACGACAAGAAAGACGCCGAGCGACATGATGATGAGCGGTGCCGCGGCCTGGAGGATGTTGCGCATATTGCCGGTGCTGAGGGCGGCGGGCACGAACATGCCGACCGCCAGCATCAGCACAATGATCGCACATGCGATCGCCAGTTCCGTCCGGTAGGATTTGAGGATGCCCGGCGCGCGCATCCCGGTGCCGCCCCCCTCCTGAGTGGTCGCAATGTGATTGGTCGCGTCCGTCATGCTGCCATCCCCGTCAGTTCGGCGAGGCCTTCCTCGGTGAAACGGTCATCGGGCAGGAATCCCCGGGGCTGCCCTTCGGTGTCGAAAGCGAAGATCGCGTCGCAGAGCTCGATGAGTTCGACGTTCTCTGTCGACCACCAGACGATGATCGTGCCGGCGTCAGCCATCTGGCGAATGAGAGCGTAGATGTCGCGCTTGGTGCCAACGTCCACACCGCGCGTCGGCTCCTCGAGCACTACCATGCGCAGCGGAAGCCCCAGCCACCGTGCGACGAGTACCTTCTGCTGATTGCCCCCTGAGAGCGAGGACGGCATGTCCCAGATCGACCCGGCCTTCAGCTTGAGCGCCGACACCAGGTCCAGGCACTGCTGACGTTCGGCCGCGCACACCAGTTGGGTCCGGTCGCGGACGCGGCGCGCGGCGACGACATTGTCGACGATCGGCAGCTGTGAGAGGACGCCCTTGGCGGCGCGATCGCCGGACACGAAGCCCACCCCGGCCCTGACCGCCTCGGCTGGGGAAGCAAAGCAACCCCCAAAACCCTCGCCGGAGATGCGCCAGCCGGCGCCGCTTCCCGCCCCAACGAGCGGCGCGATCAGACCGGTTGGCCCCGCGGGCGCGCCCGCAAGCCCCAGGACGATGCCTGGCCTGACCTCGATGCGGGTGTCTTCCGGCCCCTCCAGCGTCATGGCGCCGCCCATGGCTTCTGCCGCGGACCGCCTGCGGTCGTTTGCTGCGCGATGCGCCGGCTGTCCCATGTGCTGCACGATCTCGGCATCGCTCAGGCCGGCAAGCGGTGCGGCGTCCACCACGCTGAGCCCGTCCCTCAGGATGGTGCAGACGTCGCAGAGCTCACGGATCTCCCTCATCCGGTGGGAGACGAAGACAATGCCGATGCCTTCCTCATGCGCCAGCCGTTTCAAGACGGCGAACAGCTTGGCAGTATCCGCCGCCGTAAGGTTGGCGGTCGGCTCGTCGAGCAGCAGCACTTCGGCGCCGGTCGAGAGCGCGCGCGCAATTTCCACGACCTGCCCCTCGTGCAGCGACAGCCGGCCGGCCGGCTCATCGACGATCTTTTCTGCCAGGGCGGGATCGATGAGGCGCAGCGCCTTCAGCGCGAGCTGCCGCATAGCGTGCATGCTGCTGCGCGAAAAGCCCGACTTTGCATGCACGATCCCGATATTTTCCGCGACCGAGAGCTCGGGGAGCAACGCCAATTCCTGGTGAACCACGGCTATGATCGGGTCAATGCGATCGGTCTTTGCCGATGCAAATCGGATATCTCCGGCGTCGCGAGACGTAAGACCGGTGATTATGCGAATGAGAGTGCTCTTGCCCGCGCCGTTACCGCCCAGCAGCGCGTGGATTTCGCCGACGCGGACCTGAAAGCTGACACCACGCAGAACGCGGGTCGCACCGTAGCTCTTCTCGACATTGGAAGCCTCGATCAAAGACTTCCTGGTGAATGCCACTCCGGTCGCTGGCACATTGCCGGCACCGCCCAGGCTCCGGGCCAATTCCATCCTGCATCTCCTCCCGAGACAGCAAGATGATGAGGCCGATTGACATCCGGCTCAATTCTCGTTTCTTAACATTCTGTGTAGCTGAACTTAACTGTCGGGAGCAATGTCAGACCTCAATTTCAAGTCCATGGCGCATTTCGAGGCCGTTGCGCGCCTCGGCGGCGTGGCGAAAGCCGCACAAGAATTGCAGGTGACACCTTCGGCTGTCAGCCAGCAACTGCGCTTGCTTGAGCATCAGTTCGGCGTGCGCCTCTTCCAGCGTGAAAAGCGTCATCTGTCACTGACCATCGACGGCGAGCGGCTCTATCAGACTGCCAGCCAGGCCTTCGAGTCGCTGCGCGAGGTGCGCAACGCGATCGTCAGGCAGCGGGAGAGCTTCCAGCTCAGCATCCGCGTCAGCCCCTCATTCGGCGAGAAGTGGCTGGCGCCGCGGCTGGCGGAATTCAGCAGCGAGTATCCAACATGGGAACTCCGAGTCGACGCCACGCCGAATTTTTCCGACTTCGAGACCGAGGTCATCGACCTCGATCTCCGCTACGGCGACGGCGGGTGGGCCGGTCTCTATTCTGCCTGCGTGGTGAACGACCTCATCCTTCCGATGTGCTCGCCATCCTACTTGGCCGAACTGCAGGCGATCTCCTCGGATCCCCGCGAGCAGCTTCGCCACGCGCGGCTGATCGACAGCGTGAAGGCATATTTCCGGTGGGATTACTGGCTGCCACGCAACGGCATCCAGGGCGCGAACATGACCTATCCCTACCGCCTCGACCGATCATCAATGTCGATCCAGCTGGCCAAAGACGGAGCGGGCGTTGCGCTGGATAGCACGTCGATCGCATTCGTTGATCTGGCGAGCGGAGCATTGGTTCCGCTTTCGACCAAGTTCGACGTCATCGAGTTCCCGGGTTATTGGCTGGTATGCCCCTCCAGGCACATGAATAGAAGGGCGGTGCGGCTGTTTTCCGAGTGGGTCTCCAAGATCGGAAATCGGGACACCACGCGTGCGCGGGAGTTCCTGACAGCCAAAGGATTTCAGATCACCTTCGAACACCGGCCCCATTTCCTGACGCGGGACTGATTGGGTGCAGCAGCCTGGATGTTTCACGCCAATGGTGATGACGCTCTCCGCGTCTCGTACACGAGGAGCATCTCGACGAAAGCGGGGACCTCGGCCGGCCTGTGGCGGGCCGCGGGATAGACGGTGCAGATGCCACCTGAATCCAGCACCAATACGCTCGGGAAGGTCCGGAATGGGTCGAGATCGGCCGAAGAAGCTGCGAATCTGTTTGCCCTGAATGCTTCAGGTTTCGCGCTTGCGACGGGCGAGCAGTTTTTCACCATCGGCCCTCAATTCGCCTTTCGGCCCGACGAACCGGTAAAGCGTCTGCCGGGTAAAGCCAGAGGTGAAGCCTCGTTGTCTTCGACCATAGCGGCAGGCTCGGGCTTCATCCGAAGCAGCCGAGGCCAGCCAACTTCACGATCGAGCGCCTCGATCGCATCGTCGCCATTGGCTTGCGAGAACAGCCGCCCATCAGCTTGATGAACATCGTTATGGCATCGTCGGTGAGTTTCTGACCGAGTTTGATGTTGCGCTACAATCGTCGCGCGCCGGCGATTTGCGCCGAAATCTGTGGCGAGCCACGCAGGAGTGGCGTCACCTTCCCTAATGATCTGATCCCAGCGCCCAGATGAAATACGGGCTTGCAATTGAGGATCGATTTCGAGCGTGTGCAAGAAGACAATCCGTTCGGTCAGCCCAATCAAGTTCGAAGCGCTGGGCGCGCCTGGCGCCGATCGCAGCCAATGGAGCCGCGTTTGACCAATAGACGGATCGACGTGGAGCAGATTGTCGAGCGCCTCAAGCTTTTCGTCGGCGATATCTTCGAGGAGTGTGATTTCTGCGCGGCGGCGCGCAATGGCGCGACCGGCCAATCCGATCGTCTCGATCGCCGCCTGTGAGGGCAGTAACGCGCTGCATTGCCGAAATGCAGATATGACCGCCGTCACGATCGGATGCCCCTTGTCACCAGGAGCCGCTGCGTCGATTGCAGCCAGGAGTGCGACACGCCGGTCGTTCCTGTAGGCTATGTGGAAGCCGAGATGTTCGGTCAGGAAACGGCTGTGCTCGAACCGTGTCTGCACCCGACGCGCGTAGATGGCGTAATCACGCGGATCTGCGCCGAGTTGGTCTGCCAAGTAGCGGATGATGGTCGCTGGCGGCTGCTCGCCTTCCGCCAAGAGACGCCCGGTATGCCGCATGACGCAAAGTTGGATGGCAAAGCCCAACTTGTTATGCGGGCGGCGGCGCACCTCGCATTCCAACCTGTCGGTTGGATCAAGAGTGTAGTGTAGGAGCAGACTATCCTCGTCAGCTTGGAGGCCAAAAAGAACATTTGCCTCTGCCGCATTGACCAACCTTCTTCGGCCCATTCGTTCGCTCCTCGTTATGAAAGGGCCGAGCCTATGGTCGTCGCGAGATCGATCGCAATCAAGCGGTAGCCTTATCCAGGGGACAATCAGATGTTCATGCTTCGTTCGACCTTAGCGTGCCTTGGAAAGCAAATCTTGTCCGGCCCCTACAGCCGCCTTCGCTGCAGCAGCAATGCCGTTATCGCTGGGCGCGGCGACGATCTACGGAACTCAGAGCTCGATGAGTTTGCGGCTTCGGATTCCTTAGAGAGCACCGAGATGCAAAGGTGACGACGGCCTTGCACTCACCCTCTTGACGGTCGAGCGATTAGACGACCCGCTGCGCGGGAGGGCGCCTGTGGTTGAGTTAGGGGTTATGGGTCGATCGTCGCGCTCGCGTTGAGCGTCGTTCGGCTGGAGCAGACCATTGCTGGCTTCTTCAACAAGGAGCCTGACCATGCCCCATCCTGTTCTCGATGCACCAATCAGCCCGCTGCGCCAGCGACTGATCGATGACATGTCCCTGCGCCGGTTCAGCCAAGAGACGCAGCGCAACTACCTCCGCGATGTCGGACGATTCGCGACCTTCCTCGGCCGAGGACCGGATACGGCGACCGCCGATGACCTGCGTCGGTTCCAGGTGTGGCAGCAGGAGGATGGCGTTCCGGTGCCGACGATGAACAGCATCGGGTCGGCGCTGCGCTTCTTCTTCACCCACACGCTCGACCGCCCGGACCTGGCACGGAGACTTGTCCGCTTGGCCCATGCGCGCAAGCTGCCCGTCGTGCTGAGCCGCGACGAGGTCGCCCGGCTGCTCAACGCCACCGCCTGCCTCAAGCACCAGGCCGAGCTGTCGTCGCCTATGGTGCGGGCCTGCGCGTCGCGGAAGTGTCGATGCTGAAGGTCGCCGACGTCGACAGCGAGCGCATGCTGCTGCGCGTCGAGCGCGGCAAAGGCGGGCGGTACCGCAACGCCATGCTCTCGGAGGACCTGCTCACCCTGCTGCGTCAGTGGTGGAAGGTCGGGCGGCAGCAGGGTGTGATGCACCGCGACGGCTGGCTGTTCCCCGGACAGCACGCGATGAAGCCGATCAGCACGCGGCAGCTCTATCGCATCGTCGTCGAGGCAGCGCAGGCCGCCGACATCGCCAAGCGGATCGGGCCGCACACACTGCGCCACAGCTTCGCCACCCACCTGCTGGAGGACGGCACCGACATCCGGATCATCCAGGTCCTGCTCGGGCACGCCAAGCTCAACAACACGGCTCTCTATGCGAAGGTCGCGACCAGGACGGTGAGAACGGTCACGAGCCCGCTCGACAAGCTCGGGCTGTTCAATCCGGGGGAGAGTTCGCCCGACGGCTGAACCGTGCGCGCCTCGGTCGAGGTCGCCGACATCTTCCGCGCAGCAGGGCCCGCCTACCGGGCCGCCTATGCAGGGCACCTGAGCCTGACCGAGCTCAAGGTCATGTCGGCGGTCGAGCACTGCCGGACCGCGGCGCTCGGCGGTCATGTCGAAGCCTGCGAGGACTGCGGCCAGTGGCGCATCGCCTACAACTCCTGCCGCAACCGGCACTGCCCGAAGTGTCAGGGCGCGGCCGCGCGGACATGGCTCGCCGAGCGCGAGGCCGACCTGCTGCCGGTCGGCTACTTCCATGTCGTGTTCACGCCGCCAGCCGAGGTCGCCGACGTCGCCTTCCACAACAAGACCTTGGTCTACGACCTGCTGTTCAAGGCGGCATCGGAGACGATGCTGACGATCGCGGCGGATCCGAAGCACCTCGGCGCGCGCATGATATACTGGTTCAGGATCAAAATTGCGGGTGGCGGAAATGCCGCCCGTTTTCGTTTCGGTGCGCCCAATTTCGTGGCGACCGACCCCGCGCGAGCGATTAGCGCGGGGAAACAAAACGCCCGTCGGCGCTGGCATCGTCCAGCGACGCTGGCGTTTCTGCTTAGACGTAAAGAAGCGGCACTTATGCCAAAACGTCCGGCGCGGTGCAAGGCCGCGAACAAATGTAAATCCGGGCAATCAGTGGTCGGGTGGCGCTATCCACGGATACAAGGATGCGAAGCGCCAACTGCCTACTCCGACAGCAATTCTTGCAATATAAACTGCGTCCGATCCTTCTCAAGATTCTCGAGGTCCGCCGGCGAGACTCTTCTGGAGATTCTCGGCGGAGCCTTGGCACGGCTCGGCCTCTTGGCAGCGCTCGGCTTTTGGACCGGTGGACTCATAGTGATTGTGATTTCATGACTTTTCGACCACTCCTCCGATGCTTTGGCGGAGCCGCTAGCAATGCTATCCCCTATTGGTACGAGAGAGAATGTCGGCCCGGCATTTCCGGCATACTGAATCAAAAATTTGGTCGTAGTGCTTAGCGATTTTGGTGGTGCAAAGTCGGTTGCTATCTCGGCTCCGTCCTGCTGCGTCGCCGAGAATGACGTGATCACATCCCTCAGCCACAATCCAGCGCCAACCGTGCCTTTTAATTCTCTACCACTGATGTCGCATTTGGTATTAGGAAGAGATCTAAATGGCAGCGCATAGTCCACAAATCGTTTGCTCGTGGCTTTCTGCAGCGCGGACGCGTTGGCGCCAAGGCTCAATAGGCCTGTCCCAGTCGGCGGTACGACGGCTAACACTAGTTCTCCCTTATCCTGCACGTCAGCTTGCAAGGTGAATGAGATGATAGCATTCCATTGATTGATCTGGTCGTACCCGTCCGCGCGGACGTGGTTTACTCCGCTTGTTAAGTCGCACTCGACGTTACTTATTAGGTCAGTAAGCGTAGGAGAGACGGAGGTACGGTATTCTCGAAAATTGGCGCACCCAGTGGCAACTGAAATAGTGCCAGCCGTTGTGATTGCAAAAATCCCCCTGCGCATGGTGTTTTCGCCCCCTCAGTCCTAACGCGAGGCCTATCGTATGCCCTTTTTTTGGGAATGCAATTAGTGGAGCGCCAAGTAAATACTATCTCGTGGAACGACGGGCGCAGCCCGAGGCCAGTAATACCGCAAGCTCTATCAAGACCACCGCTGGCGTGGCCCGCATGGGATCAGGCAGCAAGCGCTGCTCCGTGACCTCTACATGTGCCAGCGATGCGATGATGGTTGTCAGGGGACGACGCAGCCATCCGCGCGTGGCCAATGTGAACCACAAGATTCCGCACAAGGGCGACAAACGGTTGTTCTTCGATCTGAACAACACTGAGAGCGTTTGCCAAACGTGCCACTCAAACCTTGTCCAAAAGGAAGAGGCCAGAGGCTATACGATCGGCAGCGATATCAATGGGCGGCCGATCGACACCAGCCGCCCATGGAACTCGAAATGACTGCCAACTCTCTTTAAACTTTCAAAGGTTATTATGGCCAAAACCGCCAGTTAGGTAATATTCGGTTGCGCTCTTATAATCGACAGCTAGCCGATCGTTTATGACAGTGAACTCCAGAATACCAAGGTCTTTGAACTCAATAGTGATCTTCCCTGTTGCAGAGCCCGAGATAGAAGCTTCCATAGCAAGAGGCGGTCCGACGAACAGAGCGGCGGCGATTTGCTGCGCATCCGCGCCAGAAAAGGCGCTTTATCAGCAGAAGCTTGCCCATCAATCGGCTTGGCGCTGATTTTGACAGACTTGATTGCCGACGCATCTACCACTTGGCCCTGCACTAGCTAACCAGCCCGCCACAGATCCTGTCCTGCCTTTGCAGCGAAAGGCCTAAGACGGAGAGGTTTATGATACGCCTGTTTGCTGGGGTGATCGTTTGTTGGCCATTGCCGCGACAGACGAATTCTGGACTGCTGCGAGGGCGCTTTGAACCAGCCCCTCAGCTCCATTGGCTGGATTAGCGGTGTTTACCTCATTCATTGTAAGCCCTTTAAACGTCGTTATTGCTTTCAAGTGGATTCGGCTAACTGAAAGGCTTGCTTAACAAGTCCCCTATCCCTTAACGACTTCCAAGCTCTCAAGCGGCAGTCGCGCAGTAAAGCGCGGTCCACTCTCGGTGAAGTAGTCGTCGCTGCGCGTTTCGTAGCGCGGTTCGTCGGCATAGGATGCCGGGCGCAAACGATCGACCTCTTCGACATATACCGTCCAGCGCTGCTCCTGCCGACCGTAGTCCGTGAGCGGAACGGCGAAAGTCGCACTCCAGGCCATGCACCCGCGGGCGCAGGTGGGTTCCGGGGCTTGCATTTCCCCATATTTTCCCTCCGATCCGAGCAACTCACCGTCTAGAGGGGCTTCACGGCGCAACAGTGTAAACCGCATCTGCGGTGCCCGCTCCGTCGATTGGGTGATATTCGGGCCCTTCGGATCCGGCTGCGAGAAAGCGCCCTCGACAGTCGCCGTGATGAACACGTTTTCCGGCTGGTACGGCGCGTGGGATCAGCAATCCTATAAATGGCAAGCTGAAACAGGCTGCGCTGGCACCGGGCAAACCGGCTGACACGTGGGAAAACACATCCTGCGATGGCCTGTCAAAACCAGCTATCAGACTTCGCCCGATGCCACGACATGGGCTCGCCAAGGTCAACAGGGGTGGCAGGAACATTATGGATGTTCCTGCGCGCCTCGTCAGTTTAATTCGAACTAGCGACGCCTCCCAACTCAATTGCGAATTCAACCGACAACTTGGCGAAGCGGGCCTGGTGCTCCCCTTCCGAGTCGAGGTTCACTATCAAGTCTTCTGGGGTGTGAATTTTGGGATTGAGGACGGAGAACTCGGCTTCAAAAGGAAAAGCGGCCGGATACCCTTTCCTGGTCCACGAGGCATGATCGGAGCAGGCATATCCACAGGCCGTCTCACCGAAGGTAATCGTGTGACTCCCGGTTGTGTTGTACTCCGATATCAGTGCCTTGAGAAAAGCGGTCGCGTGCGGATTGACGTAGTCCGTCACAAGATACATGTCGCGTTCGGAACCCCGGAAACCGGTCATGTCCAGTTGCAGCACACCGACGACCTTCTTTCCCGACCCGGCATATTCGCCCGCTATGGCGCCAGAGCCCAATAGACCCTCTTCTTCGCCGGCGTACGCCATGAATTGAAGAGTCCGCTCCGGCCGTACGCCGAGCTGCATCAGAACCCTGAGTGTTTCGGACACAACCCCGATTCCCGACGCATTGTCGTCGGCACCGGGCGCATTGCTGTTGTCCGGACTGTGGATGGAGTCGAGGTGACCTCCGACGATCACGATCTCATTCGGGAGCGTCTCACCGCGGATCGTTGCAACTACGGAGTCCTGCGGCCAATCGTGATCGATCCGCTCGACAGTTACGTCGTCGCGCCCGAGGGCGTAGCCTCCCCAGAGTTCCGCGACGAGTTCGGCCGCCCGCTCGCCCCCGACGGACTGAAAATGCCGAGACCCTAGCGCTTCCAAATCGCTGATCGTTTGGATGATTTGAGAGGGCTTGATCTCCTCAAGAGCGAGACCAACCGTTAACTGCTCATCGATAGGGGTGGAGGCAAAGACACCCTCCGAATGGACGAACCCTGGCTGGTAGATGGGATTGTTAAGTTCCATTAGCGCGGATTCGCGCGTCGGATGGACAGTGTAGCCGCCGCAGCGGTGGAAGTTGGAATGGACTACACCCTGAACGAGGCCTGTAGCCTCAGGCCCGATTCGTGCAATGCTGAGGCCATTTCGGGATTCCATCACCCTGAACTCAGGCGAGCTCGACTGTCCTGCGAAGCGCGCTAAAACTCCCGCTGCGATGCCTCTGCGACATCCGACCCGAAGACAATCCAGTGTTCTGGCTCCTGCGCTATAGCCGTCGCGCCCGTCGCGAAGACCGCGCAAGCGCCGATGAAGGCGCGGCCCACAGGCTTTAAGCTTATCCATCGATGGTGTTGCCCGCGAAAGCCGGGGCTCTTGCTGCTCGCAGACTGCGAAAAAGCTGTGCGGTTCAGCATGCTTCTCTCTCTCTCTCTCTCTCTCTCTCTCTCTCTCTCCTCTCTCCTCTCTCCTCTCTCCTCTCTCCTCTCTCCTCTCTCCTCTCTCCTCTCTCTCTCTCCTCTCTCTCTCTCCTCTCCTCTCTCTCTCCTCTCTCTCCCGCGTGAGGTCGAGGAGGATGAGGCTGTCCTATGGACCATCGCCGGAGTGCGATTTTAGCCACTCTCGAATGCGGGTGAACCGAACCCCTCGATTCTCGTCCCATTCTTCGATGTGTCCCTCGGCGAAGCCATAGTGATGGAGCCCGATCAAGCGGCCTTGCGCATTGAAGACGGGCGATCCGGACGATCCGCCCGCCGTGTCACAGGTGTGGGTGAAATCGGTCTCTGGCCCGCGCCCGTCGACCTGACTTGCCATGACCGAGCATTCGATGAATGAGACCTGCTTGGGCTCGCCACCTGGATGCTGGATAATCGTGAGTGGCCCTGTGATGCTGGCGTCTGGATCGGGTACCTCCACCCGGCCATAAGTGGCGCTTGGCGTTCCACTTAGCTGAAGGATGGTCGCATCTAGCTCGAAACTCGACTGTTGAGGGTCGAAGGCCGCGCATTTGAATTGTTGCCCAATTCGGACTTGACCGCTGGCGTCGCGCTCGTAGCCGAATACTACGGTCAGCGACTTACAGGTGTCGGCACTGTTGATGCAGTGCTCGTTAGTCAGCAGCGTATTCTCCCCAATCAAGAAGCCGGTGCATGTCCTCGGCAGCCCATCGCGCTGGAAGAAGAGGCTCGCCACGGGTGATATCAGCGTCCGCACGAAGTCCGGCACATCCGGATCATGCACGTGCATGAGCTGAAGTTCGCCCCACGTGGAGAACGGTGTGCCCGTCGGTGCCTCGAAAGTCATTTCGTCGATCTCGATGACTAGGTCTTCAGGGCGGGTGTCGGCCACTAGTGAAATGACGGCTTGCCCGCCTGGGACCAACCCCGTCCACAGGCCGTCATTCCCAATGTCCTCCACCGGGTACGAAAGCTCTTGCCCGTCACCCTCCACCAAGATGACTGCGTCGTCGTTTCCGTCCGCACCGAACGCCCGAATATGGAAGCGCAGATAGTTCGTGCTGCTCCTGCTGAACGTCTCAAGCCACCATACGGGTCCGGCAGGGTTGAAGTCTTCCTCTGCAAGTCGAACGTTCATGGTCAGCGTGCGGCCATCGGGTTGGGGTTCGATGGAATATTCCGGCACTTGAGCCAATGCTTGCCCAGTCAGGATGAAAATCAGAACAGCGAAGCGCATCCCTGTCACTCCAGTAGCGGAGACGTGTAGTCACGAATCTCGCTCAACAAGAATTCGAACTCTACGTTATCGTCTTTCACAAGTTTTCCGACATGACTTCGAGAAGTAAGATTGCATCCGTCAATTCGCTCGAGTGTACTAAATCGATCGTTGACATTTTCATGCTTAAAGATGACGTAGCGCTTCCTGACCGGCTCGTAATACAAACGGCGGATCGAATCCCAGTTGTGGGCTACGTCTTCAGGAGATCCAAGTCTGTTGCAAAGAATAACGTCGTTGGGGATTTGCACAACTCGCCCTTTGACCGTGATGACGACCCCATCTCGTTCCAATTCAAGCTGGGTGTCCACAATTTCTATAGCTCGATCGATGTTAAGCCGCCCCGACTGGACCTTATTCCCAAGGCCCAAGAAGAGATCAGCGGTGTAGATCAGGCGATCCTTCACATATCTCGGGGCGAGCCGTTCACCGTTCTCCGCGATAGCGTCGGCGTATATCAGCTCCGCAGCCGAATAGATCATTGAAGCGGCGGCGGTCACCTGCGGCGCTGCCTGCGATGTGCCGGACAGATGGCCGAGCTTGCCGGCTCGGATCGTGCTCAGCACGTTATCCGCAATTGCGGCGATATGGAAAGAGGGGCTCCAATTGGAGCCTTGGGCGTCATTCCGACGCCAAAGGGCCGGCTCGGCTTCGTTGCGGTCCAAACCGATTACGGTGATGACGTTGTCGAACTCGTGCATGCATGCGGGAAATATTCCGCAGTTGTTGTCTCCGAGGCTCCTGTTGTGGTTGCCCGCCGCAGCGACAATCAACATGGACTCATCCAATCCGAGTATACTCTGCTCAAGATAGTCAGCCCCGCCGAGGGAGCGGTCGAAACCCCAGCTTAGATTGGCGATCCGCACCTTCCTCACAGCCGCGCTTACCAGGTGATTGCTCGCTTCAATGAGATCTTGTTCAGCTTCGATCTGTGTGTTCACTGCCCCGAAGGTGACCTGCGCCGAAGGGTTGAGTCCGACTATGCCGCGGCCGTTCATCGGCGCGGCGAGCATGCCGTAGATGTGAGCGGAATGATCGTGCAATGGATGAGCCGCATTGACCTCCGTGCACGACGCGCCGTCCGGGGCGGCGGTTCCGTTGGTTTCGCCCGGCGGAAAGTCGCAATGGGAAGGATCGAGTTCTTCGTCAAGCACAAGCACTTTGACCGGATGCTTGTAGATATCGTGGACATCGCCGCCCCTACGGAACGGATGCACGATCAACTTGAACAAGTCGACCTGCTCGCCAAACAGAGGTTCGTCCTCAACACTGAACGTGCTGCCGCTGCCGATAGCGAGGATGTTGTCTTCGATCGCGTTTAGCATGACGTCGGTCGCGGATTTCTTCGAGAGAGTCTGCGACCAGGTGGCGCTGAAATCAATGACGTCGGGCGCAGTGACTGAGGTGCCTTGGTTCTCCTGCTGCGAGCCTAGCCTCTCCATTGTTTCCGAGTACTTCGTCAGCGCATCGGGCTTCAGTTGGATGCGCGTCTCAAGTCCAGAAACCGGCAGCACGGCGGTTGCTTCGCCTTTCTCCGGCGCCTTGAGAAGCTGAGTGTTAAGGCTGCGCACGAGTTCGGCGCATTCTATCTCCCAAGTCGTACAGCTCACGTCAGCATCGGGCCGGTAGTCGTCCGGCGACCAGCCGCTTGGTACGGCCATCCTCTTGATGGTCGTAAACCTTTCAAATTTGTAGTCCGGCAAGGTGAACTTCGAGCCGGGCATAAAGGCCCAGCGGGGCTCGGAGAAACTATAGCCGCCGACGTGCGTGGCAACGTCTGAAAGTCCTTCCACCACCGGCGTGCGGTCGCGGGAGCATACATGCGGGTTGAGATCGCATAGAAGATTGTCCAGGGACCGCGGAAAGTGCGCGCCGCTAAACACACCTTCCTTGCGCATCAGCTGCTCGACGAATATCCCGTCAGGATTCTCTACGCTGCGGACGGCAAGATTATCCGTGTTGTAGAGAGCTAGAAAGAGCTCGGCAATGTCGCTCGCGAGTGCTTCTTCGCTGCCGGCAGTAGACCGCCAACCAAGTTGGACAGCTACGTCTTCGCGTCGGCTCTGAGCCGTCGCTTGGTTAAGGCCGACCGCCCAGACCAACGTGAGAAGTGCAGCTCTTAACATTGGCATGATCCTCAACCTGATCAAATTGGTGATCGTCCTTTGCTTGCGCACGATCGGAGTCTATTTGCCTATTGAAGGCCCACAGAAGCGGCGTCCCAACAGAGTTATCGGCCGGAGCGCCACGTCATTTAAGTGGAACCGCAGGTTCACGCCTCCTCGGGCTCAGTTCGCGGCAGTGTAGGTCACGTTCAGGTTGAACGTTCCCGGCTTATAGCCATGCACCATGATGAAAGCCTGACCCTTATCTGCCGGAACATCGACCGAACAGACCTCGTCCGCACCGTCAGAGTAGGGCCGGCAATCGTAGTTGCTTTGGAGGGCCGGTGCGTCGAACTTCAGATAAAGGTCGGGGTCTCCCACCGGATCGCCAGTTCCTTTGATCTCCGCCACAAACGGATTCTCCGATGCGACATTGAACGGGCCGAACTGGAGCTCCTCGCCCTCGGCCACTTTCTGATTCTCGAACGTTTCGTACTTACCCGACCCTCCTTCGGGCTTGCATATCGTAGTGTCGATGGTGAAGCCCTGCGCAGCTGCGTAAACGCACGCTGCGCCGTTCATGTCGAAATCGGTCAGGCGCAGCGACCAGTCACCCATCCCGTTACATTGCGGGTAGTGCATGGTCGAGAAAGCGTCGTAATGTGTAACTCCGCGCCAGTCAGTGTCTTCGAAGCAGGTGCCCGACTCAGGCCGCGTATGCTCGTGACGAAATCCGAGCACGTGGCCGAGTTCGTGACGCAATATCCCCGTCAGCGTCAGCGGCTCGTTCGGGTCGAGCTCGAAGCTCGACTCATCGATCAGCACGTTGCGGTCGGGCCGCACGTCGGGCGGGAAGAACGCGCGCGCTAGATATTGTCCGAAGTTGACGGGCCGAACATCGAATACCACTGCGGCATTGGAGGCGTCGCACCTAGCATCCTCGCCCGTCAGATGCCTCAAGTCGACGTTGGCAACCGCCTCCCAAGCCCCGGCGGCATCCGCCATGGCGGCGACTACAGCCGTATGGCGTTGACCGAAGCTGTCGCTGACGCAATAGGTCAAGTTCTTCTTCTCACTCTCGGTCCACAACGCGTCTAGGCCTCCGACTGTAATGACGCTGAGCTCCTGGTCCGGGGATTCTGGCGGTTTTTTCTTGACGTTCTGCTCGAAGAACTCGCGAAGTTGCTTCTCGTTGGCGATTGGGATGTCGCCACTGACGATAAACTTCCCATCTGGACCAGGCTCGCGATAGACCGTCGCCATGAATTCCTCGAACGTCATGGTGGCGAATTTCTGGCGTGCTTCCTCTGCAAGCTTGTCGAGTTGCAGTTCCGCCTCTTCCGGCGTTTGTAATTGCTCCTGAGCCCCCGCCGGGGTGAACCCGTAGATTGAAGCCGCAAGGATTGCGGCGTACTTGGAACGTGAGATCATGACGTTTCCTCCTCTTAGAAGTTGGATGCAAAATACGTCAGCGTTGGCAGGGCTCCGCTTTCAAGTTGGCCAGATCCACGCCGGCAACAATATTCGTTGCCTGAAGCCAAGCTTCATGGGCTGTCTGCTGATCCTTGAATTCCGCACAGAGCCGCCGTTCGCCTTCGAGGCCGATGCGGGTCTCGGTCAGCTCCACCGCCACGCCCTTTTCTTTGTAGGCCTTGAGCATGGCACGAAAATCGTCCAGCACCTTAAGGCTGGTCGCCGGAACGCCACCGCCTCTGGAAAGCACGTAAAGGGCAAAGCTCAGGTGAGGCTCAGGAGGCGGAGCACGCACTTTACCATGATCGGCTTGCGACAATGATGCCATCCCCGGACAGAGCACTTGAAAAAAGGCAAGGCTCGCAATTGCCGCGAATTTCCGCAACTCTCGCCGCTTCAGTGCGTTGCAAGCTAGGCGGGAATCGCGGCACGTGCAAAGATGCGAATGCCCCCGCATGAAGCCCCCGCTCACCAATTTCCAGATGACTTTCGGGCCTGGATCATGAAGCACGTTTCCTGGGCACCGCCCACGGCACCGAGGGCCTTCATCGAGGACGTTAGTCCATGATCGCGCAGCACACCTCTGTGAGCGTGCCTCGGCGCCTAATTGTGCGTTTGTCGGTATAACGAAGGTGCGTGTCCATTCGGCCCAGTCCGGCCGCCTCGGGACACCCGATTTTTCGCACATAGGTGGAAATATCTCTGAAACCATGTGCGGCTCTCTGGTGGGAATCAGCCTGGCCGAGGTTATTGCCAGCTCCTCCTCGATTCCCAGCAGGCAGGTCGCCGCGTCCGTGTCGAACTGGCCTAGTTCGCGACCATCCGGGCTTGCCGGTCGCCAACGTTTCTGGTGCACCAAAAAGTCGCGGTGCTCGCACGAAAATTCGTCGAAGTCTTTTTCATAGAGATTTTTGTTCAATGCATTGACGACGTGCGCTTCTATCATAGCGCGATCCCCAACCCCTTTCAGAGGAGATAGTCGCAGTCGCGCTAATATACGTCACCTGTCCGATCGAACAGTTGACGCGGTAATACCGCATTGCCGCGGTGACTGCGGCTTTATCTTGGCAGGCTGAAGGCTGTCAGTCCTAGTAGTCGTCCTGTGACGAAGCGTCAGATTGGGTGATCGCGTCAGTCGAGCGGCGTCGGCGCTGGTCTCAGGACGAGAATGAGTGGCTGGTCGGGGCGACATTTGAACAGGGGCCAGTGTGCACGATCGGCCGGCATTCATGTTGAGCCAGCTTTTCCGGTGCCGCAAGGAGCCTTGCTATATCTCCGCTCCGTCAGTGGCACGCCCGTTGCGGTGGAAGTCCGAGGCGCAGCCATCGCCGATCTCCCGATTGGGCAGGAAGACCAGCAAACGGTGACGATCGAGCTTGGCGGCGGCGCCCGTCGCCTGCAGGTCGAGAGGCATATCGATAGCAAGGCGATCGGCCGAATCCTGGATGTGCTGGAGCGGCCCGTCCTAGTGTAGCAGTCGGTAACCGCACGGGCAACGAACTCACCTCATCCTCGTCCGGCGATGGACAGCTTTCCACCGGGCAGGGTGGAACTGGCGCTGTCTCAGCCGATTGGCGACCATATCCTCGTCCCGATTTCGGTTCGCGCCGTGCGCAGTGGAAAGTCAAAGGTGGGACCTGAGGGCCATCGCCCAGCGACTTGGGATAGTGTCCTGAAGGTTCTGCAAAAAGCTCTGGAGAGAGAACAGGCCTTGCCTTGAGGCAAGGGCGGCCATGGCACGCTGGTGACGTTGCGATCACCGATTCCCGTGGAAGGGTAAGTGCCATGACCAATCGAGAAGTTAGACTGAGCAGAGGCGAGTTGAAAGCGTTGCTGTTGTCGGATGAGGACGGCTTTCGCAAGGTATTGCAGACTGTGGTGCAGGAGGCTTTGGAAGCCGAGATGACGGAGGCGATCGGGGCCGAGAAAGGCGAGCGGACGACGGAGCGGGTTGGTTACCGGTCCGGCTATTACGAACGCAAGCTTGTGACGCGGGTTGGCGTGCTGGAGCTTCGGGTTCCGCAAGATCGGGCCGGCCGGTTCTCGACGGAGTTGTTTGAGCGTTATCAGCGCTCGGAGAAGGCATTGGTGTCGGCGCTGGTCGAGATGTACGTGCAAGGTGTGTCGACCCGCAAGGTCAAGGCGATCACCGAGGAGCTGTGCGGCCATTCCTTCTCGGCCTCGACGGTGAGCCAGGCAACGGCGCGGCTGGATGAGGCGCTGAAGGCATTCTATGAGCGGCGGCTTGCCGAACCTTATCCCTATCTCATTTTGGACGCGCGCTACGAGCGGGCGCGCGAGGCCGGCGTGATCGCCAGCAGGCGGTCTTGGTGGCGATCGGGGTCGACTGGGAGGGCCGGCGCCAGGTGCTCGGTGTCGAACTGGCCAACCGTGAAAGCCATTCGAGCTGGCGCGCGTTCGTGGCAGGGCTCAAGCAGCGCGGGCTCGCCGGTGTGGAGTTCGTCGTCTCCGACGACCATCCGGGCTCAGGGCAGCGATCCGGGAAGTCCTGCCCGAGGCAGTTTGGCAGCGCTGTTACGTGCACTTCCTCAGAAACGCGCTCGATTATGTGCCGCGCAAGGTCGATGACGACTGCCTGATGGAGCTCAGATGGTTCTATGACCGGCGCGACCTAGCCGAGGTCAAGCGCGATCTGGCGCAGTGGATCGCCAAATGGCAGGCCAAATACCCGAAATTAGTGAACTGGGTAGAGGACAACATCGAGGAGACGCTGAGTTTCTATCGGCTGCCGCTTGCCCATCACAAGCACATGAAGTCGACGAACATGCTGGAGCGGCTGAACCAGGAGATCAAGCGGCGTACCCTGGTCGTCCGCATCTTCCCCAGCCAGCAGAGCTGTCTGCGGCTGGTTCGGGCACTGGCGGTGGAGATCCACGAGAACTGGCTCGAGGCGACCCGCTACCTCAATATGGATCACTTGCGCGAGCACAAGAAGGAGAACCTGAGGGCACTGGCCGCCTGAGACGCGGCCGCCATGTCCGCCGCTCCGCTAAACACGGGGGCTGCGCGGCGGACACGCCAACGTCACCGCTGAATGCCACGCCATTTTTTGCAGAACTTGACGCACACAACTCGACTTGCCCTTGACGGACACGAGCACGGCGGCATGCTGACAATAGTCGGATGCGGTCAACTGGGGACCGGCATAATTTCCTTCCTGGTCCAGCGGAACTCTGTGTTGTCGCTCCAGATCCGGTGCATGATGACCACCAGCCGACAGGCGAGCGCGACAACCGACCCGCTGCTGGCCGCACCTTCTGGCGACGCTAGGCCTTCAGCCAGGACCATTTCGTCACCCGCTCAGCAGAGCCTGCGCGGACTCGTAGAGCAGCGTTGCATCATGCGATCGTTGCATAACGAGATTCCGCCGACCCGGCGGGTTTCACCCGATTGATGGAGCGCCGGCGCCCAAGGTCGGCCCGCACGCCTTCGAGCTGCGGAGCGGCTGGGATAATCCAGCGCCCCGACGATGCAGGGCTAAGACGAGACCCTGCGCTGGGGAAGATCGAAGCCTCCTTCAATATTCAGAGTGCAAGTCGCAACAATTGCACGCTTTCGACGCGAGCCGGCGATCCCGTGAAAGATGCGGACGGAATGAACGTCAAGCGCGGTACGCCATCCCAATCTCCACGTGCCGCTAACGCTTTTACTACTTGAGTAATGTCGAAAACGAATGGCATTCCGCGCCGCTTCCGACCTCGTATGTGGACAAGTCTCCCAAGTCGCTTCGGCCAGCCTTCGCGCTTCTACCGGCTTCTCCTCGTAGAAATAATCTATGGCGGTCTGCTTCGGCTGTCGCGTGATAAATGCCATGGCTCATCGTCTGAAAAGTCCAGCCAAGAGGATCAGTTTGATCTAGACCAGACCTCGCGCGCATTTCCTTGACTGCTGCTCTGTACAGCAACAGATTTTTGTTTCCTTCCGCCGAACCGATCCGGCCTCGCGTCGGTGCCGCAGCTGAGGCAAGGCCGACGTCCGCAATGACCGGCAAAGCGCTGGGGTGGCGACTACAACCCCGGCTTTGACTAAATCGCGAGGTGTAAGGGTGCGCAGCATGGCTTTCTCCTTGCAACCAAAGAACTACAAGTTCATTTTACAGCCTTCGCGAACCCAGAGATTTTCGTTCGTGCCTTCGGCGTTAGGGGGCCACCTCGATTGTTCCAGTCATGCTCGGGTGTATCTCGCAACGATAAGATATCGTCCCGGCGGCGTTGATTGCGTCTGAATACTGATCCGCGTTGCTATCAGCCGCTTCCTTCTCGAGAGAGTCCGTTCCTTCCAGCTTCTTTGTCCGAACCCGAAACTTCGCTGACCGTATGGGTCGCGCCAGTGAGTCCAAGCTGGCGCCGGCTCTCGTCATAACACAGCCCGGTTCAACACCGGCTTTTGCGCCATCCGGAGGCTGTGACCTGCTAGGCCTGAGCACCGAATGCAGGCCCAACAAGGATAGTTGCAGTGATGATCGCCTTTTTCATATTTTCCTCCTAATTCCATTGTTGTTATACAGATACGCGCTGCAGGTTCTTGCTGCTTTCGACGAAGGGCCGTTGAATGCCGCGCCGAACAATCAAGGAATAATCAATCCCAAGTATCCTCCGAACACTCGCCAGCGCTGCGTTATTCACCTCGATATACGCGACGATGTACCACTCGCCGTTTTCTTCCCTGGCCATGCCCATCGGCTCGGCCCGCCATTTGAGCGCGCCGTGGTGGGGCATGAAGTAGGTTTCCTGCACGCCGCCGACTGCACTGAGGCCCTCGTCGAGAGCGTATTCCATCACCGCGCAGCACAGTTGCGTCAGCGTACCGCGCAATCCGGTCGAGCGTTTGTCGGGAACGACGAAGGTGCGGGTCCATTCGGCCCAATCGGGACGTCTCGGGACGCCCGATTTTTCGCACATGTGAGAAAAGACCTCCGAGACCATGTGCGGCTCGCTCGTTGGGATCAATCGAGCCGAGGTCACTACGCGACCATCTTCGATACCAAGCAGGTAAGTCGCCGCGTCGGTATCGAATTGGTCCAGCTCGCGACCGTCCGGGCTCGGAGGGCGCCAATGTTTCTGGTGCACGAAGAAATCGTGCCGGCGGCGCAGAAACTCGTCGAATTCGTTTTCGTAGAGATGCTTGTTATGCACATTGACTACGTGGGCCGTTATCATGGCGCGATCCCCCGATCGTTCTCGCGGGGATATTTGCAGCCTTGCTAATGTACGTCACCTGTCCGATGGGACAGTTGACGCGTTTAGGGATGGATCAGGCGCCGGCGCACCGCTTCGACGACCGCCTGCGTGGTCGTGGCGACGCCAAAAGCTTCCCTGGCTCGGGTGGAGTGCCATTTGACCGTTCGCTCGGTCAGGCCGAGGATTTGGGAGGTTTCCGATGAGGTCTTGCCGGCCGCGGCCCAGAGCAGCACCTCTTTCTCGCGGTCGGTCAGCACGCCCTCGTCGTCATCATTGTCATCCCCCAACGCCTGGATCGACATGCCGGCATAGACCGCCATGGTCACCAGCTGCACTTGATGGCGCGGCGAAAGATTGCAGGACTTCGCGGATGAGGCGAACGACAGCACGGATTGCCAATGGTGAATGCTGAGCATCGGCACGGCGAAGCCGCTCCAGATGCCGAATTCCGTCGCCTCGCCGGCGACACGTCGTGAACCTTCAGTATCCGACCACTTTGCCGGAACTTCGGACCAAAGGAACGGCTTCAGGGTCTTTGCCGAGTAGATGCAAACACCATCAACCGCGGCATGCTCGGCTTCGACATAGCGTTCGAACCAGCCGGCCGGCCAGCCATTCAGTTCAACCAACGGCGCAAGTTTCTGACCACTGAGCGGAACCCCGCTCAGGATAAGATGCTCGAAGCCGAGATTTCTCACGGTTTCGAGCAGGTCGCTCAGAAGCGGCCCTGTTGCTGTGTGCTTCCTGCAGCGTTCGACAAAGTCGAACACGTCTGAATCGATCATGCCAGCCACCTCGCCCACCGGCTATGGCGCATATATCGGAAATTAGGACTTTGGAATGTATCCCATAAATTGGCGCTGAGCGACCACAATTTCCCGGTCGAGTGTGCAGGATCTCGACCGAAAATGTACGCGCCGGAGCAGTTCATCGAGCATCCTGAGATCGTGTTTGCCGCTATGAGTTCTCGTCACCAGCGGTAGAAACGCAGCTCCTGTCTGTGACAGCTACAACCGCTGCAATGTCGGTATTCCTGTGGGCAGGGACCTCCGAAGTCAGGCGCCAAAGTGCAGTTGCTCTTCTCGGGCGCTCGAGGACGCTGGATTGCTCAGCAAGGAGAAGCTGCTGACCGGCGACACAGCGTTATTCGGCGGCGACAAGCTCCCTGTCGCGAGCCGCTTCCAGTTCGCACACAGTGGGATGACGCGCTTGCCGAATAACTCGACCTCTTCCTGGAAATGCAGAAAGCCGGGCAGGATCAGGTCGGCGCCGGCATCCTTCAACGTGAGGACGCGTTCCGCGATCTGTTCCGGCGTGCCGATGAGATTGCTGCGATTGCTCAAACTCGCGGCAAGCAGCCTGCCCCGGCCGTGCCCCTTTCAGCTTCAGCAGCGTTGCCTCGTACGCGTGCCCATTTGGATTTAGCCTGCTCAAGTCCATTTCGGTCTCCTAAACTCACGGACATTACATATGCCCGAGCGTACGCACGCCGCTCGCTCTGTGTTCGCAACTGGCACGCGCGCCGTCGCAAATTGTGTCGAAATCCGTACAATCGATAGTTTTCTGACCGAGATAGCGAGCATCTATCACCGCGCGCTGGATCTTCCTCCCGACGTTGCTGCGTGGGCTCGCGAAAACTGATCGGTATGATGTGGTCGTCGCGCGATGCCGTCAGCTCCTTGAAAGCTCCGCAATCGTCGCGGGCGCTGCTTCATAACGTTATCCAATTATCATCTGCGACGAGCATCAGGACGCGAGTGCTGACCAGCACCATGCGGTCGTCGCGGTACATTCGGCGGGATCAAACCTTCGTTTGTTCGGTGAACCGATCCGCGGTCTGCGCGAGATCGATGAGGATCAAGCCAAGGTCGTGCGTCGGATTTTTCGGGAGTTCGCGGCTGGTCAATCGGCACGTACGATAGCTGCAGGCCTCAACAAGGAAGGTATCCCATCACCCTTTGGGGGTGCGTGGGGCGCCTCGACCATCAATGGCAATCTCAAGCGGAGAAGCGGCTTTCTCTACAACGAAGCCTATATCGGGCTGCTCGTCTTCAATCGTCTCCAAATGCGCAAGGATTGAGACTGGGAAGCGCATCTCGCGGCCGAATCTGCCGGAAACCTGGCAGGTCGTTGAAGTGCCGCATCTGCGTATCATCGATGATGAGCTGTGGGATGCGGTGCAAGTCCGCAAGAAGCTTTATGGAGGCATGAAACTCCATCACCGCCGACGACCGAAGCACATGTTCTCGGGGCTTGTGCGGTGCGGCTGCTGTGGCGCTTCCTATACGGTGAAGAACAGAGACCAGCTTGCTTGTGCCGCGCACCGTGAGAAAGGCACTTGTACCAATAATAGGACGATCCGTGTTGGCGTGCTTGAGAAGCGTGTGCTTGAAGGCATCCAGCGGCGCTTGCTGGCGCCAGATGCCATTGCGGGCTTCCTTGCTGAACATCATGCTGAGCATAAGCGACTGAACGCTATGAACCGCGAACGGCAAAGGGAAGTCGAAAGGCGGCATGCCGGCATCGACAGGCAGATCGCTAACATCGTAGATGCTATCGCTGACGGTGTTGCGACGACCGGCATGAAATCGAAGCTAATGGACATCGAGCGCGAAAAGGAGAATCTAGCCCGAGAGCTACAGGCGATGGCGGCCGCAGAAAGCATTGTGGAGTTTCATCCGGCAGCGGTGACGATTTACCGTCGGCACGTATCCGAGTTCCAGGACGCGTTGCAATCCGATGAGTGTGAGCGGCACGAGGCGGCGAGGATCATCCGCTCACTGGTCACGGGGATCGAGGTCATTCCGACGGAGGGCAGGGGACAGGTTGAGCTGAAAGTCCGCGGTGCGCTGGCGGAGCTTCTCAACCTGCCAAATCGCAGGCCGGGAGAGGCGCCTAACGCTGCAGTGATGGTAGCGGGAGAACGCTACCGCCTTTCCCCACGCTTATCGACCTGTCGACATCTCGGGATCTGGTCGACATGTTGAGTGAATCGACGGCATCGACATATGATTTCCGAAGCAACGCTTGCCTTAGCAACGGCCCGAGACGGCGGTCTGTCGTTTCAATGCGTCGAATTTACCTCTGGACGGGCTGCGGCGGCGACAGTTATTTCGTGATGTCGCGGGTCTGCCGTGAACCGCCGATCACTCGTCGCTGTGGCTGGAGGACAGCAGAAATTCCCAATGACAACCAATGACATGGTCCCCAAAGCCCCAAGCCCACAAGCATTCGAGATTGCCCCGTCCGCCGGTAGGATATTGGCAGAAAAAGGCGGTTGGGAAGGCTAAACCCCGTCCAGAACTGCCGGCTGCGCTTCCTGGCGATCAACTGAATTGGTCGAAGGACAAGCCCATCGCGGTACCTGTCAAAATCCGCATCAGACGAAACCCAGATGGCGCGACAATGACCAAGACCATGAGGTCAGGTCGTCACCCGATGCTGGTCGGAGTGGAGGTGCACTTCGGGAAATCGCGCAAGGTTGAAGAGGGCGAGTTCCTGAGGCCATACAAATACCTTCTGCCCGACCTTGTTGCCTCGGAACCATGCTTGGTTCGAGCGCTCGATCTTGCAAATGAGGTCTACACCGCCTTTGACAGAAATGGACATCGCGTTCTGTTCGCGCCACCCGATCAGAAGATGGGTCGTGTCGCGCCTGGGAAAGACCGTAAGTATGGGCGCCACTCTATGGGGAGTATCTGGTCGCCACATCGGCCGACCATCACCTACATTGGATCGTGCCCGTGGGCCTTGCGCTTACCGAAATGACCGAACGAACCACCATGCGCTATTTCCGTGGAAAGTACTTCCGCGAGGATAGCAAGGTTATAAAATCGGCCAGATCGTGGCAGCTCGCTAACTCATGGACGACCGAGAAGGACCTTCCTTGCGGGCGGTTTCGCTTGGTCGCCTATTCTCCCCTTAACGGTGTCGATTGGGCTGAGAGCTGGCAGGAGACTGCGAAGAGTTCGATCAGCGCGATGATCCCGGCGATTGTCCGGAAGCTGGAAAGCTCGAAGGACGAGCTTCAGGCTTTGATGACAGCGGCTGAGAAGGCGGTAGCGCAGGGACAAAGGGAATGGGAAGAAGTGCACGAACGCTACCTTCGTGAGGAAGATCAACGGCGAGTGGAACAGGCGATGTCAGAGAGCCAGGAGCAACTTTCAGACATAATGGACAGGTGGGCGGCTGCGATGTCCATTGAACGCTTCTTCCAGGATGCGGAGCGGCGCGTGGAGGACGTGGTGAGCGAACGACGTGCCCAATTAAGGGAGCGTCTCGCCCTGGCGAGAGCTATGCTCTGCACGATGGATTCCCTGGATTATCTTGAAGGCTGGCTGGCCTACCGTATAAGTCGAAATACAGTTCGAACTGAGGGGCCATGAGTACCTCAAGGCGATTGAAAGCCAGTAGGTCCTGAGGTTTTGTTGGTGCGTTCGCGGCAAATTTCCTGAAATCGGCTCAAGATACATCAGAAACTAAGCCCAGCACGCGCGCAGCTGCGACGGGGTCGAGGATACCGTGGCCAAGATGTTCGAACGCATCGCCGGTGGGGCGGGCCGTTTCGCGAAGGACGGAATACAGCTCAAGTGGTGATAGCGCACTTGAAGGCATGGCAGTGCGCAACGAGGCGATACACCCAGCGGCTACCGGGCAAGATGTAGACGTTCCCTTGTCTGGCATCCCGGCGCCAAGGGCTTCCGATCCCTTGAAATGTGTGTAGCAGGCAAAATCCGGCTTATCTTGAGCCATACCCGCAATGCCGGGCCCCGTCGACGAGTAGCCGACCCGTTTCCCTAATGTGTCGCATCCGGCGATGGTCAGTACGGACGCGCTGGCATTAGCTCCGGTGATCGACTGCGCGACCGCGCCCTCGCAGTTCGGGAGCGGACAATCAGGCCCGCAGTTCCCGGCTGCGAACACAATGTCCATCTGCGCATCCGTGCTCGCCGCGGACAGTGTAGTCGTAAAGAAATGATGTGGATTGTCGGCATATCGTCCAGGGTGTCCCTGCGGGAAATCCATCCCCGGATTAAACATCGCCCAGCTGTTGCTCAAGACAAGTGCCTTGTACGGACGCTCGCCGGAAGGCATGAATGCGATTGCCCAGGCGCTTATCAGGGGTGCGAGCGCGGTATAGATCTCGCTCACTCTGCGGCCGATCGAGGCACCGCCGGCAGGCGTTCCAACCAGGGCGGGAATATCGATGAGCGTAGCCTGTGGCGCCGCAAGCAGGGCCGCATAAGCACACATCGTGCCGTGCCCCTTTGGGTAGTGCCCCGGAATCACGCTTCCCCCTTCGGGTGTCCAGGACAGGCCCTCATCCAGCCGGGGGCGAAAACCCAATTTTTCCTCGAGAAAGTCGAGGTTGATCCCCGTATCCACGATTGCAATCGCAACACCCTCTCCGTCGAGCCCATGCGCATGCAGTGTCGAGACATCGAGACTGGTTTCCACATCTGCCCGCGTCCCGACCGGAGGACCGTCGAAACAGACAACGCAAACGTCGACGACCGCGTCCGAAAACACGCGGCTGTTGTCAATTTCGTGGGGGACGTCTTCGACGCCCTCAGCATCCACCGTACCGCGCACGAGAAAAGCCTCGGGATTGAGCGGATCGGCAAACCCGGCTTCCAGGGCTCGCTGCGGCACGGGCACAGGCGCGTAGGCCGGATCGATCTGGAAGCGCTCGGGCATGACTGCCTGTGACAAGACGTCTTTCAACGCGTCCGCCGAAGCGCCCTCATTCTGGAGCTTCAGCGTGTCGCGAAATGCCTCGAGCGGCGGCGCCATGAGAACCACGGGAATCTGCATGGTGGCTTACCTGACCCGCGTCGCACGCCGCCTAGTGAGGCGGCCACTGAAGCCCTATCTTCTCTCTATGCTCCTGGATGATGGGATGGAACTCGAAATCAAAGCTCCAGGCAAATTCGGCAGGGAAATTTTCGCGCACCTTCGCGCGTCCGAATTGCGGCACATCTCCCAGGATCGCATGCTCGAACTGCATGTCCACATCGCGTTCCTCGTTCCGCGTCATTGGGAACTGGTGGCAGCCTATGCAACTCGTGCGCCCATTGCCGACATGCGCTTCGATGTTGGGGTTGCTGCACCATTCGGTCTGCAGGTTGTTCGGCGTTGGCCATGGACCGAGAGCGCCAGGAAGCTCAAGCGGCACAGGAGGAGTATCGAACAGAGTGGCCAGCGCCGACGGGTCCGACTCCGCTCCGGTGTCAATCTCCTTCTGAATGGCGTCGTAGACAGCCTTGATGGATGCGGCCAACGTGTCGTTGCTGCCGGTATAACTGGCCCATGGCTGCGGATCCTTTTCGGCGAATGCCGAGACGACGCACATCTTGTAATTCTTCCACACGCCGTTGTTGAACGCCGCTAGGCTGGCGGGCTGGTCACTGCCGAAGTCTTCGGTCTTGGCATTCGGATCCCACCAAAGTGAAACCCAGACCCATTCGCGCACATCCTTCGTCACGAAGTGAATGCTCCGCAGGGCCCATTCGGTGTTGTCGGATGTGACGTTCGTATAGATTTCAGAGCGCGTGGGTTGGCGAAGCGGTGCGGCGCTGCCGGATTGCGGCCAGATACCAAGTTTGAACATTTCGGCAAGTCCGGCTGGACTTGTGTCATGTTTGGGCACGCCGTTGGCAAGCCGCCTCCAACTTGTCTTAACCATCACGGCCGAGCGCGGGAATTCCTTCACGCAATGCGAAAACTGGTCGTCGCTCGGGGGCGGGTCCGCCGCATTTTTGTTGCGCTGGCATTCATCAATGCCTCGGGCCTCGGTCAGGACATGCTCTACGAATGACGGGCTGAAAACCGTAAAGCCGCGACCGAGAAGGTCGCCAACCTCGCCCTTGAGATTCCGGAGTTGAAGCAGCACTGTCGACAGGTTCTCGTCTGTAAGTGTATCTGACAGGTTCTTCTCGGAGAACTCAAGCACCGTTTCCTTGGCGATGGCCGCCATGTCAACCTGCGGGTTCGCCTCGATCAGGGGCTTCAGCTTGTCGAGAAATCTCTCGGCCAATTTCTTGGTTTCGCTGTTGAGTCCGCCCCCGCCTTCGTACCAAGTCTGCCACAAAGGCACGTCCACCGTTGTGGCCCCGTCAAGCAGGGTAAGGTGCTGCGGCGCAAGCATCTTTTCAACGATCGACCAGCCGAATTCGCGGCGCTTGCGCATCGAGCTTTCAAGTTCGGGTGCAAGCACAGCCGCATCGGTGGTGCTCGGCACATAGTCCTGGCCGCGCTTGATGATCAGTCTGCCCTCCGGGGTGGCCAGAACCTCCGGCGGAGCAGCCGAAAGCACATTTTGGCCATGGGCGGGACCTGTTGCGAAAATCGCCGCCATGCTGGCGGCCATCAGACATGCGCGTCCCAAAGGTAGGCTCATCCGTTCCTCCCCCTGCCGGCCTTCCGCAACCGGCCAAGCGTTAAGCTAGCATTCCGCCTGCGACCCAGGCGTCGAACTTCGCGATGTCTTCCGGTGGCCACAAGCCGTCGCACGGCATGTTGATCCTCAGCTTCTTGGCAATTCCTGTGGCGTTCGCCTTGACGTCTTCGTAGACATGTAGGTCGAATCCCGACTGGATACGCATTGCGTTGGCGTCACGGTTGCGGAACAGCGGGCGGATATCTTCCTGGTAGCCCGGAGGATCCTTGGCCGGTCCGGTTGGTTCCGCGACCACGGCCACCGCACGCGGAGACATCTTCCGGTTGAGTTCCGACGACTCTTCCTTTGACAGCACTTCGACCGTTTTTGAGTTGCGAGCCGCCAGCACGCGAATGCCGCGCAGCGGCAAGTCGGTGCCCCAGAAATTCGAGATTTCGACGTTCTCCATCGCTGAGTTTGCGCTTATCGGAGTAAGGACCTCGAGGAGGATAGCCGTCTCCGACGGGGCATTGGCGAGAAATTCAAACTCTACAATACCGTCAGACGGAGGCACGACGTTGACAATCCGCACCAATCGTCCATCGGACCAGCCGGTCGTGGAAACCCTGCCTAGTGCAATAATGGAAATGTGGCAAGCAGCAGCAGCCTCTGCGATTTGAGCCGTGACTTCGTCCAGGACATGTATCTGAGGCATAGTTAACCCGACAGGCAACGAAGTCGTGCCCGACCTTTTGTCTTTATTTTAAATCAAAGACCTGCGGAAGCGGTAACTTTCAATATTCATACTTGCTGCCGATCAGGCTAATTTGTCAAGCACGACAATTGCCGCCGTCAGACAATAACGCCGCTTGTAGGGTTTCGGCTGTTCTGCTTTTTTACGTCAATTCGGATAAGGTCGTGATACTCGATCACCCCCTTTTTTGAGGCGTCGTTGGTCCGCTGCGGCCTGATCAGAGGCAGCGCCGAGGGCTTTGAGGCCGCAGTGCTTCGTTTGGGCTGTGGCTTGCCACACAGCGAAGCGCTGGACTCAGACCGGGCATTCTCGAGATGGAAGACCACTGTTCGCCTGAGCCAGGCTACTGACGCGGAGGAGGATCGGCCTGCATCTGCTCACGAAGGACATTGCCCGCGGCATCAAGCGGCATGATCCCGGGCGAACATTGCGGCGGCGCATAGAAGCTTGCCGCGATGCAAACGGGCGGGGTGTCTCCCGGGAGGTCGCCGAGGCGACAGGCACGGCACATCCGGTAAATGGCCGCCTCCACCTGCAGAGAATAGTCGAGCGCCGAAACGGCAGGCTCGTCCGGCCGAAACAACGAGCCGCTTTTGACGTTGTCGAACCATACATCGACGTGCTGTTTGACCTTCGCCGGATCGCCGATGTTGGCCATGTTGAAGGCAAAGCCGACAATGCCCAACGAGGACCGCGGCGTGCGGGCGGCGGCATGGCATGACAGGCACGATGACCTGATGTTATCGGCAGGACCATTGGCACGGCCATTGAAACCGAGGGTCGGGCGCTGGTTCCATCCGTACATCTTCATATGCAGATCGGGATTAATCCAACTCTGTGTGATGGCCTGGTCATAGATCTCCGGGTCATTGCCCCACTGCAACGACACGGGCATGAGATTGTCGAAGAGACCATCGCCGGTGGTGGGGCCAACCCAGCCGAAGGTACCGAAAATCCATCCCGTCGCGGCCGCGTCTGCGTCCTTTACCGAAATGTCGACCTGCAGAAGGTGCACCGTGCGCTTCTGGCGGCTCTCCACCGGCGGGGGCGGGTTCATGCCGCCGGTGCCGGCGGCATCGATGATCGCCTCGTAGGAAGGCGCTCCGTCGAGATAGGCCACCTCTGCCGGAACGGCGTCGGTGAAGAGGAACTTCACCGACACGGTCCCTTCGGGAAAATTGAGGCTCTGCGTGAGCGACGGCACGCAAGGGTCCGCAAAGACCTGGCCGAGCACAGTCGCGCCAGGAGCGTTGTAGAAGCCGACCGCCCAGACTTGAAAGCCGCCGCTGCTCGTCGGTGAAAGATCACCTGGATCGGGCCCCTCGCTCCTTGGTCAGGCCCATCAGCGGCTCGCGACCATTGGTGGTGTAGTCGAGCCACAGAGAAGCCCACCATTCCTCGGTGCCGGTCCCGACGAGCGCCGTGCCCGACCGCCTGAAAGAGGAGCGCGCCGTCGACAGGACAGCCTCCATGTAGCGGGCGGGCTCGGTGCGGAAATCGATACCTTTCCAAGGCATCGTGGGCGTCCCGGCCGCCGCGGGGTAGTCGGTGCGCCACTGCGCCTTGGGAAAACCGCCGACATCCATGGTGCTGCCGGTGAAGGTGGCGCAGGACGCTGCGAAGACATCTGTGCTGCTGCCCAGAACGAGGAGCAGAAGGCACGCGAGAAAGCGAAGCATGACCCCTCCGATCAAAACCCAGCCTAATCGCCGAACGATGCGGTTCTTTCGGCTCATTGTAAAGCTAGTATTGTCCGCAAGAATTCTGCGCGTGTAACGCGGTTATTTGAATTTGTGTTATCGGGCGCGGCGGAGCCCTTCTCCGATCATGGACAGAAAGGCGCCGCAGAAGGCAACGAGGGGCGGCACCGATGTGGCTGCTCATCGTCCACGTTCGTGCGGGGGCAGGTGGCGAGGTGAGCCGAAGATCTTCCATGTTCTGCGCCGCTCAACCGTTCTGCAGGTCGCAATGCCCGGGAGTGGGATCCAGACTACTTGAATGCCCTTTGGCCTTCGGCACGGCGCGCTGTCTACATGACGAGCGGGCAGGTCTGGTGGGTGAGGCGGGATGAGGAAAACGGACCTCGTGGAACTCGGGCGGTCGTGCCAAGCGCTTATCGTTTACGTTGGAATGCTCCTGTCGATCCTCGCATTCGTCTTTATCGTGCCGGTCGGAACGCCCACCGCTGCGTCAGGCTGTTTTTGCCATCATCCTGGGACTGGCGGTCCAGAATACGCTGGGTGATGTGTTTTCGAGGATCGCGCTAAATCTCGGCCGCCCTCTTGTGCTTGGAGACTGGATCCCTTCTGAATGCGGCACCGAAGGCCGCGTTGTCGAGACCAATTGGCAATCCACCCAGCTACGGACCTTCGACCACAACCTCGTAGCCATCCCAAACAATCTTCTCGCCAAGCTTCGATGGGGGCTTCGGAGCAACCCCGGCCGACAGAGTCGCGTTGCCGCTGACTATCATTGCTGCAGCATCTCCGACTTCGGAGGCTAGCAGTTCGAGCGATGGTGAACTCGGCGACGGCCCAGGGAGGCCGTCAACATGACACCGGTACCCTGACGTGCGACTGCGAGGTGAACGTCCGGTCATGGCGCGGATCGCCGAGCCGAATTTAACATCCTCAATCTGGGGTCCGCCAGTGACGCAACATTCGTCACCGAATTGACGCCTGATAGCGGACATTGTCCGCCTCCAGCCTTATTTCTCGGAGTTTTCGCGAATGGCACGCCGAAACCAACAGAACCTCAGGGCAGGCATCTCGCGTCCCTGTAAGCGAAAGGTCCGCACTAGTACTAATACAGCAAGAAGCAGTGGTGCGTCTGAGAGAAGATTGCGGCGAGAAGCCCTTTGTACTATCGAGGCTAGGTACCCGCTTTCGAGCGCGGTAGTGTGCGACCAATTAAGGGTACTGTCGCTTGAAGATCGCTGAGCTCGTCAATTCCCTATTCCCTCAAGGGGGGTACCTGGATTTCGAGGGGTACACGAAGTCGTCCCCAGATGCCGGTAGGTTACCTAGGAACTTAGGAACACTCCCATACCTCTGCACCGACTTGTTTGCCATCGCGGCCGTCGTACTCCAACGAAGTGGGGCGTATCACCATGTTGCGCCAGACAACCTGTCGACTCGACCGATCAGGCTCCTTAGAGTCACGGAGGAGATGCGTGCGAATTGGAGAAAGCTGGGGGCCGAATGGCGCGGAGACAACGCGCCGGAGGGCCCTCCGCCGCCCCAGGAACTCGTCGACCTTTGGCATCAATTGTGGGAGCATCGAGAAGCCGATATCTTCGAAGAGTCGAGTTCTCTTAGCGCTCCACCATCATGGTGGCTACCAACTTTGGAACTGCTATGTATCGCTGACGAAGCCGCCAGCGGCCTCGGTTTTGAACCGCCATCGGGCCGGAGAGGGACTGCACAATCGCTACTGATCAGCCCGGATTTGCAGAGGAACATTCTCGCAGGCGGCGCTAGGTTCAGCTTTTCGACCGCAGACCCAGACCTTGTTTGCGTTTTGCCAAAAAGCAGGACCCCCTGGCTGGGATGCACGCTCCGCTCGCTATCGCACAACCTCGCTCTCCTGCCACCGCGCGGTCTGGCGCGTGCATATTGGCTCCCATACGAAGGCTCTACGGCCGAGACCAGATACGAGGAAGGTAAGCCTGAGCAGAAGTCGTCGAGCTCGCTGAACTGCCTTCTGGTACCAATGCCTTACCGGATTTCAGCTGTGGCGTTCGAGCCCATCCGCAGCACGGACGAGCAATGGGGGTGGTTTCGAATCAATCCAGACTGGTGCCCGTCGTCGAAAGGTGAGAAGCTCGATGATGCCAATTCTGGGTTCGCGCAATTCCTCACGTTCGTAACGACCTTGATCCGCGTGGCCGAGCGAGATGTGGGAAAGGTGCATGTCCTCGTATTTCCGGAAGCTTCTTTGAGCTCAGCGGTTTTTAGAAAGCTCAAAAGCTGTCTTGAAGGGACAAATGTTGAACTCCTAATTGCGGGACTTTTTGACAAGACGGATGCCGACGGTGCGGGATACGAGCATGGTAATTATGCTGCTCTGGCAGTGGTCGGGAAGAACGGGCTAATTTCCTATCGACAAAAACATCATCGTTGGAGGCTGGGCCGATCTCAAATTCAAACTTACGCGCTCGGCGCGTCGCTGGACCCGAACTACGGCTGGTGGGAAGACATAGATATTCTTAGCCGCAGTTTGGATGTCTACGTTCTTCGTGGCACCACCACTGTCACAACGCTTATCTGCGAAGACCTAGCTCGGCATGATCCCTGCCAAGAGCTTGTAAGGGGGATCGGCCCGAATCTTGTATTCGCCCTCCTGATGGACGGCCCGCAGCTGAAAGCTCGTTGGCCCAGTAGGTACGCTACCGTGCTCGCCGACGATCCGGGGTCCTCCGTACTAAGCCTAACATCTCTGGGACTCGTGGAAAGGTCTAACGCCACTGGACTGCTTCCTCAGAGCCGCAGCATCGGACTTTGGCGTGATGATCGAGGCGAGACTTATGAATTGGTCCTCCCCGCTAGCGCCCAAGCACTATGTCTTAGTTTACAGGCGACAGGATTTGTCGAGCACACGCTCGACGGGCGCAGTGACTCCGGGGCCTCGGAGTCGTGGCGTCTCAGTGGGATTCAGCCAGTATCTGTGCCGAAGGATACGGTCGGACTCAAGGCCGTTCTCGACGGTAGGTGGCCGGATCAGCAATCTACCTGATTGACCTGGGGCTTTGGACCTTCAGGCTCCTGTTTGGACCAGGACTTCGAAAAATGATCAGAAAGTCCTCGAGCCACGGAACGCGCTTGCTCGGTCATGAGACTCTCGAGTTTCTCGAGCTTCTCCTGAGCTTGGGCCTTGTATCCGGCACTGTATTCGACCATTGGACTTCTCTCTGGCAACCTGTTTGCCCGCGGATGCTGCCACTCAATTTAGATACTCGCTCAAGGTCCCGCAAGGCCCTAGCGTTGCGGGCGAACTAACGGGACGCCTTCATCCATCCTGGACCGGCAGTCCTGAAGCTAGAGTAAACGCAGCTTCCCGTAGTTTCACCCGCGCGCTGGGAACTGCGCCAATCCCAACCTACCTAGCCACAACCTATCTGCGCTTAGTTCCCCTGCTTCAGGCCACTGCGGCCTCGATCAAATCGACAATCACATTCGCCTCAGCGCGCAGTTCCACCCGGGCGCCGAACGGCAGCAGGAACATCGGGTCGACGTGCCCGAAATCAAGCTCGGCAACAATGGGAATGTCCCTCCGAATACCCGCCCGCGTTAGCATCGCGTGCAGGTCGTCCGGCTTCAGTCTAACTTCGGGAGGAAACCGCCCGAAGGCCAAGCCGCCTGTCGTCTCGAACACCCGATCTGCGCGAGATGCGCGATCATGCGCTCGATAGTGCCGGCGCTTTCAGCCTCGTCCTCCTCCAAGAAAATAAAATAATGTGTCCGCTCAAATCCGGCCACCATGGCGTACCGGGCAAGGGGCGCGCGGCACTGCGCGCCATCGATCTTTCCGCCGAGCTCGGGCGCCGCGCAGACAAACTCCTCGCCGTCGCCCCAAACTCAGGGCTAAGGCGGCCGACACCGTCGTCGAGCGGCTTCTGTCCGACGACGCGATCGTCGCATCGGAAAGATCGCGGGCATGAGTGACCGCGGCTTGCGCCGCCTTTTTGACGGGCTGGTCGAGCTCGGCGCGGTCCGAGAGCTCTCCGGCCGCCCGACCTTCCGCGTCTACGGGCTGTGACGACCATGGCGGAGGCGACGCGCAAACGACGGGACCGGGCGGACGAAGACGCACTGTTCGATCGTGAGTTGGACCAGCTGCCGCCGGAGGTGCGCTGGCGCGAATGGATGAACCGCGTCGAAGCGACGATTTTTGCCGCAAGCGAACCGGTCGGCGGCGAGACGCTGGCCCGCATCGTGGGAAAGACCTGCAGCATCGATCTTCTCATCCACGACATCCGCAGGAGTTGCGCGGCCGGCCCTACGATCTCGTCGCCGTTGCCGGCGGCTGGAAACACCTGACCCGGCCGGCGTATACGGCCGTAGGCGGCAATGAGAAGGCGGTGGATCTTACCCAGTCGGAGGTGTTGGTGCTGATGTGCATCGCCTATTTCCAGCCAATCACCCGTGCTGAGCTGTCGTCGTTCTTCGGCAAGGAGATCAGCCGCGACCTGATCGGTCATCTGCGCGGCGCCGGACTGATCGCGTCCGGGCCGCGCAGCCCGACGCCGGGCGCGCCCTACACCTATGTCACGACGAAAGAATTCCTGCTCGAGTTCGGCCTCGATGCGCTGCGCAACCTGGCGGATTTTGAGGCCTTCGAGGATGCTGGGCTGCTGTCGAAAGAAAAGCTGTTGGCCGGGGAAATTCCGGCCGGGTTGGTCAGCGGGGAGGGCGATGATGAAGAGGCCGAACCAGTGGAAGATGTCGCTGGAGACAAACTGTCTTGAGCGGGGCACTACCGTTGCGACCCTAGGCCACAGTCGCCAAAGTCATGGCCACGAAGACTGATCGTGCGGCAGCTGGTGATCAGGATCATGCACCGCGACGCTGGCACCGTCGACAAGGTTGGCCGGGAAGATGACCAGGTTGGTGCCGCCGGCGTGACGCAGCGACGGAAACAAGATGCCGCGCATCCCGGCTGTGATGACTAGACTAGGTCCGCGAGCCTCCAGGAGGGCGGAACTTTCTTCTCGATGCGAGCGATCTGGCGCCAGGCACATCCCATTCTCGCCAGGCGTTGTCCCAGACATTCAGATCAAACCCCTGCGACAGGTCGGCGACTTCGGCAAGCTTGATCTTGTAGGCGGCAAGCGTTGCCGGTGGGACGATGCTGGCGCCCTGCCTATATTCCTCGAGCGCCGTCTGGGCCGAACGGGATAGATAGAGCGCTTCGACACCCGGTCGATTGAAACGGCCACCATCGATTGCTGCGCCCGCGCCACTCACAGGCAGGAAAGCCCATTTGGGTGTCAGATAGCGATAGAAGATCTCGTCCGGACCGATGCGGGTGATCTTCACCCACGCGCCCCGTTCTCAAGATCACGGATGAAAGCCAGGACCGCCTCGACTTGGCCGTCGGCAACGAGTTCGGCCGCGGTGCGATGGCCGTAGTCGGCGATCGGCTCGTTGCGGTACCAGTAAATCGCCTTGTCGACGTCACCGGTGAGTTCCGTCGCGGCCGAAATCACCTTGACCATCTCGCGCATCCTGCCCTGCAGGCGCTCCGAGGCTGGGTTGCGCAGCGTATTGCGGTGCACGCCGGTCAGTTGTGCCAGATTGGCGACTTTCACGCCCAGCGCCTGTGAGAGGCGCTTCGGCGAGATATAGGGCGTCCGCGGCTCCTGAAGGCTGTCAACAAAGCCGGAGACCATCGTGTTGTGTGCGAACTGGGCCTGAGTCATGGTCAAACTTTTTTCCAATGTCGCACAATATATGCACACTGCGCTGCATATCAAGTGCACATCGAAATCGGCAACAGTTTGAGGGTTAGCGAAGGACACTTAACTCTTATTTCTTGGGTTTCATCTGCGGGCGATCCGCTTCTGCAGCTTCGCTCTCAGCCTTGAGATCGACAATTAGGGACTCAATCTCAGAAATATGGGCGGCAAATTCATGAGGAAGGGGAACGCCCACAGTGTCGGCCGCCGGATTGTCGTGGCTGTGCGTGTTTGCACGGGTCATGCCCTCGTGAAATCGAATTGCCAGCGGATCGGAAAGGCGAACGTAGCGAAGGTCCAGGGTCTTGATAACATCTGTTCCGCGTTGGACGATATTCCGAAAGATCACCTCTTCCACCACGCGCTCGTAGGTGTCGCGCAATCGGCCATAGAGGTTTTTCACACGGTACTCGTACTCGGCCGGGCTGGTCGCAAGCAGCTTGGTCAGTTGTGCTGAGTCGTTCTTCAACAGCCCGATGCGCTTGCCGACGTTTTGCCCCTTCCACGGCATCCCTGCCGTATCCACTCTGCCAGCGGCAGCCTTGTCGCTAAAAAGTGCGACCGTGACGGGCTCGATGCCCACTTCATCAGCTGCGCGACTGAGCTCATTGAAAAACACAATATCGTGCGTAAACACGATGACCTGTCGCTTGGTTGCCTCCTCAGCGATCCGCTGGGCGACCCTTGCACTTCGATCGCGATCGAGCGACGAAACGGGATCGTCAATCACGATCGGACCTGAACCGTCGGTCAAAGCAACTTCGGTCAGGAATCCGGCAAGAGCCAAGGCACGCTGCTCACCCTCGCTCAGGATATCCGAGGTGACCTTGGCCAGTTTTGTCTTGGGATCGACCTCGAATTCCGCCTTTGTCTGATTGCTCTTGCGTGCGAGGCCCACCTTGAGGTGCATGATGTCGAAGCGGGCGCGCTCGGCATCAAAACGCGTGACGACGGCTGTTGTCAGGTGGGCATCGACAAGCTCATTCGCGCGCTGCGTAATGCCACGAGTTTGAACGTCGGCGAGAGCCTTGGAGTAGGCGGCATCAACGATGAGCAAATTCCGTCGCACGGTGAGCTTCGTTTTGTTGATGGAAAGCAGCTTGCGGTCCTCAAGCTCCGTCTTTTCCACCAGGAGTTTGATCCGCTCTTCGTTGTCTCCCGCCTGCGCTAGTCCATCCTTCTCGCCTTTCAATTTGAGCGCGAAAGTTTCCAGCTGCTCGATCGGCACGACGAGAGGAGGAATTGTCTGACTGCTCTCGCCCCGCAATCGCCCGAGGGCCTCCGCTCGCCGTGCCACCGCCGATGCCTGGAGGGTTGCGAGGGCGCCAGCGAGCATCTCGTCCCGCCTTTTTACCTGCTCGAGACGGTCGGCAAAATCGGAGGCGCCAAGGAGAGCCAAGGCATGCATGCTTCCCAGGGCGTCTTCGACGGCTTTCTCAGCTTCCCGGGCGGCGGCATCGAGTGTGTCGTCCATGTATTTTTGGAAACGCTGCATGCGGGCAGCACCGTCGGGCAAAAGGGGCTGCTGGCATAGCACGCATGCAGCAGCGCCGCCGTCTGCCACCAGAACCGGGAACTCCTTGTCCTTATACGCTTCTGTCAGCGAGTAATTGCGAGCCGCCGTCCAAAGTGTCCGCCATGCACCGCTTTCGACACCCGGCAGAGGTTCATCGGTGAACAACTCGCTAGCGGCTACCGTCGCTGCCTGGCGTGCTGCAACTGCTGAAGCGCGGAGCTTTCGAAGCTCGTCCAGTGTTGCATCTGCGAATGCCGATCCGACAGCCCCGACCTCCAGCAGCAGCGCATCTGTCCACTTCAAAAGCGCGGTGACGTCGGCAGCGGCGGCAGCGCCTGCGGAAAGGGCGGAGGTGAGTTCAGCGAGACGCTGCTGGTCCGTCTCGGTAAACGTCGTTGCCGACTCAATCTGCGCATCGGTTGTGGACTTGTTCAGCTGCTTGTTGAAGAGCTGAGCCGCAGTGCCGTGCTGGGCAGGAAACGCGAGCGCAGTCAGTTCGACCTTGTTGCCGACTTCCTTCGCCCGTTCTGCCTCCAGCTTCTCCTTCAAGGTAATGCAGACTGCGTTGAGCCGATGCGGCAGGGCCAGTCCGAAAGGAAGAAAACGGATTTGATTTCCGCCGTCGACGTAAAGCTCGGCGGAGGCCGTATCAAACACCGCAACTTGCATGAGCTGCGGCGACGCTGCGTTGCCTGGCGACCAAGGAACTATTGCCTCGCCTTCGCCGGCATCGATCACGATGTCGGCTGTCTGAGGGCCGGGCGTGCTTCCGTAAACGTCAGCAAGAACCTTCAGTCTAGCTGGGTTCTCAACGCGCGTCCGACAAGCGGTGCGAAAGATCCGAACAAACCCGCTTTTGCCGCTCCCGTTGCGACCGTAGATGATCGTCAAAGCCTTGGGACAGAACGTGAGAGATGCCTTGGGCACCAGCCGGTTCACATTCTCGACATTGGCGATGCGCTTGAGGACGATCGGTTGATATTCTCCGTTCCCAAAGTGCGCTTTCGTAAACGGTATCGGGGCGGGCGGCGCCGAAGTGAGCGCAAAGCCGGCCGCGTATTTGACCATCGCCAGCAGAGCCACAATGTCAGCATCTGTGAGCTCATTGCTGATCGCCAGCCGCCGCAGAGCGTCCTGTTTCCAGGTCGAGAGCTTTGTCGACCAGTCGACAACATCATCAATCGGCGTCCCCGCCATTATGCTTCCCCCATAAAAACCCTAGCGAATTCCTGCAGGACTCTGGCTAGGAGGATCCAGCAATACGCTGTCTCGCCCTGGCGATCGCCTCGTCCAGCCGCGCGCGCGATACTGCGGCAAGGCGCTCAACTCCAAGAAGATGGGCCATGTCGCGTGCGGGATCGGGCATGTCGAGAAGTCCGGGATTGTCGATCACGACCGAGGCAAGCTCGGCCAACGGTATGTCGGCAATTGAACGTCGCGCTTCCTCGTTGACCGGGTGGCGATAGGGAAGGAGATCCGAGAGCCCGCCCTTTTTCCAAATGAATTCGCCGCTGGATTCCTGCGTGCGATCCAGATCTCGCAGGTTCAGGTCGATCCTCTCGCGGATGCGGCCGCCCGTGCGCAGCCAACCGTGAACTCGTGCAATGCGCTGAGCGAGAACGTCGGAGCGCAATGGGCTCTCCACGTCAACGACGGCTTCGATCATCCCGCGCAGCGTGGTGCCGTAGCTAAACTCGAAGAATTGCTCGGGGTCCGGCCGAAAGTCGGTTAGATCCGTCACACGATAACGTCCTTGCTCGCCCTGGTTTTGGGTTGGCTCGCCGACCATTGTTGAAAATGCTCCAAATCCCGAGGGCTCGGGAGCTGTGGGACCATTTGCCGAAACCAGCTCAACCTCGGACGTGGCCGGGAGGAGCAGGGGCTCCTCGATCGGGGCCGGTGTCTGATCGCTGGGCTCGTTTGTCGGCTCGATCTGCTGACCCATTTCCCAGCGCGTCGTCACCTCCTCCGTCTGCTCGTTCGAAGGACGGGCCCGGCTCTCCTCAAGCAGGGTCTCTAGACTGGTGTGAAGGCGTTCGGCACATCCCTTTGCGTCGAACCACCAGTCCGTCGACCAAACGCGCAGGATGGTCCAGCCGAGCCCTGTCAGGACCTGCTCGCGAACCTTGTCACGGTCCCTTGCCGTCGCCGACCGGTGGTAGGTCGCCCCATCGCATTCGACGCCTGCCAGATACGCCCCAACCATATCTGGATGGCGGATTCCCAAGTCGATGCGGAAGTCTGAAATCCCGACTTGCGGAACGACCGTCCATCCCCGCCGCTCCAATTGCTCTGCGACTGCCTCCTCGAATGGCGAATCGAAACCACCGACCGATCCAAGATCCTGGGCGGGCAGCGCAATTGGGCCCCGATCGGCGTAGTCGAGGAATGTCTTCAGATGCTGCACCGCAATCGCCTTGCTTCGCGAAGGATCGATCTGGTCTGCGGTGAAGCCGGAGAAAACGATGAGCTCCTGGCGAGCGCGTGTTACGGCGACGTTGAGGCGGCGCTCGCCGCCGTCTCGGTTCAACGCCCCGAAGTCCATCGCGGGTGGCTTTCCGGAGGCATCTCGATAGAACGTGATCGAGAACAGGATCACGTCCCTCTCATCACCCTGGACGTTCTCGAGGTTCTTCACGATCGTCGGCTCGACCCGGTCTTCGGCGAAGAACCATTCGAGTTCCGGATGGTCCCGGCGCGCGGCATCCAGCAGGTCCAGGATCAACGATTGTTGTTGCGCATTAAACGTGATCACGCCAAGCGTCGGTCGTCCGTTTTCCGGCAGCGCCAGCCAGTCCCTCATGCGGTTGACTGCCTCGCCCACGACGGCCATGGCCTCGATCTTGTTCGTGCGGCTCTTGCCGCGATCGTAGACGCCGTCCGGCACCCGGTGCAGGCGAACCGCGCGATCGTCCACCGCCGGCGAGGGAAACGTGACCAGGCGGTTGCTGTAATAGTGATAGTTGGAGAACGCGATCAGCGACTCGCTTCGGCTGCGGTAGTGCCATCTGAGATCACGCACCGCGATCCCGGACGCTCGTGCCTCGTCGAGGATGCTTTCCAGATCCTTTTCATGGTCAGCAACCTCCCCTTCATCCTCGTTGCGGCCGAAGAAATTGGTTGGCGGCAACTGCTTAGGATCGCCCACGATGATCGTCTGCCGCGCCCTGGCTATGGCCCCAACGGCGTCCCAGGTGGTGATCTGCGATGCCTCGTCGAAGATCACCACGTCGAACAGCGCTTGGTTGGGAGGAAGGTACTGCGCAATCGAAAGCGGCGACATCAACATGCAAGGGGCAAGCTTGGCGAAGCTCTGCGGCATCTTGCCGATCATGTCGCGGATGGACTGGCTCGGCCGCTGAAGCTCCATTTGATGTCGCAGCAAGCCCAGTTCTGAGTTGCGTGAAACGCTCTGGACCGGCGCAAGTCCGTGCGCGAGCGCGCTGACGACGCGCTGGGTGGCTTGCGTGCGCACCAGATCGTCGATCTCACGAAATTCCGTGATGGCATTCTCGTGCTGGAACCTGCGGAAGTTTCGCAATACCGCGTCGCCGTCGACAACCGTCGGCAACCACCATCTTGCGTAGCCCAGACGAAAGGCCGACCGCGCCTGGTCAGGAGGGATCGTGCCCGTCTCGATCTGCTCAACGAGAGGCGCAAGATGGTGCTGGACCGCCTGCCTCCTGATCCGGCACCAGGCCGACCAATCGCGAAGCAGGTTTCGGGCGCCTGCTAGCGCGATCAGCTTGGCTCTGATCGCTTCAAGGCCCGGACCATCCGCAGGATCCGGAAGCTCGCGTGCCGCACTCTCGCCGAACGCCACTCTCGCAGCTCGGAATCCCTCGACAGCTGCCAGCAGCCTGTCGCCCGCTTCGCGAAGCCGGTCGTTCTCAAAGGTGCCACGCAAACTTGGCGCGACGGAACGGATGACGGCCCGGAACTCGTCTGGGCTCTGTCCAGGAATGCGAAGTGACACGCGAAGTCGTCGGGCGAGATCGAGGATGCCGGCGACGGCCTTCACGTCCGTTGCCAGACCTTCGATAGGCAGTGGCTTGCCTGCCAGTGGACTTTGGTCGACCGCCGCCAGAAACTCCCTCAACCGGCGAAGCAGGGGAAGCTGCTTGCCGGGGTCGGCGGTGCCGCGTTGTGCCCGGCTTTGAAGCAGTTTCTGGATCTTGCTTTTGCCGAGCGCCGATTTAGGCCAGAACGATGCTTCCGCATCACGCCATTGGCGGTCCAGGGCGTCCAGGTCGAGGTCACGAACAGTCGCGACGTCATAGCTGGCGGAAAGGCTGCGCTCGGTCTCTCGATATGCCTCTATCGAGCGTTCCAGTTTGGCAACCGCTTCCCCAAAACTGGAGAAATCCCGGTCGAACGCAATCGAGATATCGCGATTGCGGGTCTCAGCCAGAATCTGCGCCAGGCCCGTGAGCGACTGGAGTTCCGCATGCGAGAACGTCTCACTAGGCGCAAGACCGAGACCGGACTGGAAGTCTCGCATCGATGCCATCATTTGGCCGATGGCGGAGTGCAGAGACGTCGCCGCAGCCAGCAACCTCAATTGCCAATCGCTGCTCCACTCTGCAACATCGATCAGCTCCAACGCCGGCTGACGTTCGACCGACACAAAGACCAGGCCGACCTGTGCGGCCAGTTCCTCCAGTGCGAGAAGAGTTTGTGCGTCATGCCCTTCGGGCGTCTGCCATGTGAACGCCGGTGCCGGATGATCATTCGATTTGAGTGCAATGCCCAATGCCAGATAGGGCGTCCAACCGTTCTGATAGGGCTTGTGAAGTGCCGCCACATAAGCATTCAACTCGTCGCGGCGCAGGCGAAGCCGCTCATTGATGGCGATCCATTGCGACGCGTCTGCGCGGCCTCCATGCTCCCAAGACGCTTTCAGTTGGGCGAGGAAATGCCTGCGATCGGCCTTGTTCGAGTGCAGTTCGATGCAGTGATTTCTAAGTCCGTGCTCGCGCAGCCGGCGATAAACGACATCCAAGGCCGCGGTCTTTTCGGCCACGAACAGGACCGTCTTGCCCACCCCCAGGCAGTTGGCGATCATGTTGGCGATCGTCTGGCTCTTTCCCGTCCCGGGCGGCCCGACGATGACGAAGTCGCGTCCCTCGGCTGCCGCCATGCTTGCGGATGTTTGCGACGAGTCCAGCGGAAGGAGGCTTATGATGTTTGAGGGCTCATAGGCACGATCCAGCTCTGCCTCATCGCGAAAGGTCGACTGACCGTCTGAGCTCTCGAAGGCCTGCTCGGGCGTGTCTATGAGGTGGCGAACGACCCTGTTTTGACGCAACGCGTCGGTGCGTTCGACAAGGTCCTTCCACATCAGGAACTTTGCGAAGGAGAACGTCGACAGCGCGGTCTCGTCGATCACCTCCATGCCAGGGACATCGCGGACCGCCTGTCGCATCGAGGACAGGATGCGCGGCACGTCGATTCCGCTGTCGTCGAGCGGCAAATCGCCAGCGAACTGGGGAAGACGAAGTTCGAAATCCCGCTCCAGGAACTGAAGAAGCGTGGCATTGAAGCGTGGCTCGTCCTCATGGAAGCGGATCGTGAAGCGCGAACTCGCGCTCCGCCTTTCAAGCCGAACCGGCACCAGCAGCAGCGGCGCCCGGTAGCTGCGTTCATCCTCCGGTTTCTTCTTCCAGCGAAGGAAACCGACAGCGAGGAACAGCGTATTTGCTCCACCCTCGGCGAAGTCGTTGCGAACCTGCCGGTAGAGGTCGATTAGCCTCGCTTCCAACTGGCGGGCATCCAACGTGGAGGCGAGTTCATCCCTGAGCAGCGCTTCAGCCGCGAACCCACGTTGCAGATCGCGACCGTGAACATCGCGATAGAGCTCTGCGTCTCGTTCTCCTAAAGGGTTTTGCTCGGGCAGGGAAATGAGCCGAACCGCAGCGCCATTCGCCAGCCTGTCCTCCAGATAGGCCACGTCCGTGCACAGGAACGGTATCGTCTTCTTCGAGTCTGGGAAATTAATCAGACGGTTCCTGAGCGTCAGGTCGAGCAGCTTCTTTTGCCAGCGATCGATGCGCCCCGCCGCTGTGGTGGGCTTGATTTCAACGGCCTCGGCCGGCAACTCGCCCATTGCTGGCGCGGCAGGAAGCGGCAGAGCCGTAACGGCGGCAGTCTCTTCATCGGCGGTGTTGCGCCGGACGGGCTCGTGCGAGGCGAGCGGCGTGATGCCGCCGCTGCGCGATCGTCGCACGTCGATGGCTGCGACGAAGGCATGCGCCTGCTCTTCGGCAAGGCGGACACTGAGCGCATTCTGCGCAGCCTCGAGCGTCAGCGCGGGCCGGTGCGTGACGCCTGTGGTTTCGAACGCGATGAATTCGCGCGACGCCAGTGCCTTGCGGACCTCCATCTGATCCGTTTCAACCGCATTTGCATAGGTGCGCTTGGCTAGCCAGACCCCAACAGCCGCGTGCCCGTCGAACATCAGCACAGCAGGATGCAATCCTGCTGCTTCCAAAGCAGCTGCGAAGAGAAGCGATGTGTCCAGGCAAGTCGCGAGGCGCTCCTCGGCGATGGTCGTGGGGCGCCTGATTTTCTGGCCGCGGCTCTCGAAGCTGGCGGGAGGCTCGGCATAGTGCAATCCCATGCCGGAGATCGCCGAATAGATGGCGGCGGCCAGCATGTATGCCCGTTGTGGGTTTTGCGATTGATAGCCGTCGAGGCCGCTCGGATGGCCGTGCGCGGCAAGCCGTTCTGCTGCCGCCCTCAGAATCGCCGCCACGCCAGGATCATTTGGCATCACGAAGGCTGGAAGCAATTGCGCCATATCGGCAACGCCACCCCACTCGTCGCGCGCGAGCAGCCTGACAGTCAAATGTCGCTCGTCAAAGACCTCACCCGCCGCGGTCAGGCGCAACGTGATCTCACCCCGCTCGGCCTCATTCAGACCGGCAAGGTAGCCAGCGTCGAGCTCGACCTTGCGGTCGCTCAACTGAAGCCTGTCGCCAGGAACGAGACGGTCGACCGTCCAGGTTTTCGGCCGCAGGAATGATGGCGACGACGTCAGTTCGAGCCGGCAGTTCTCTAGACTGCGGGCAGAATCGTTATCGAGCCGGACGGACCGGATAACCGGGATCGCATTCTGATATGATGCATAAGTGAAGCTGGACGCAACGTCAGCGAGGATGCTCGGGGTAGGCGAGCTATCCGCTATCGCACCATCATTTTTTACTAACTCTGAACTATCAGCAGATTGCATTGACCCCACCCCCCGAATTCAGAGTAGCGTTTTTTGCGAGATATAAAAGGCGCCTGCCGGATGATTGTGACCTGCACCATTGCAAATGCTTCGCTTATCCACGCAATGGTTGACGCCCGAGAACCGAAAACCTGATCAGGCCAAGTACGTCGTGCAAAGATCGTCGCTCGGGCCGAGCTTGATGTCGCGAGACTCACCAGGACTGTTGCCCAACGCTGTCGGACTTTGCTACCGAAGTCCTGAGAGCCGTGGCCGTTCGCCATACGGTTTGGCCGACTTGGACTTAGTATCGGCATTTGCCTGAACGTCTGTTCGGGCCTGGAGAGCGCCCCGGATGGCATTTCGTTTTGTTCATACGGCCGACATCCATCTCGATTCGCCGCTGCGCTCGCTCGCGCTGCGGAATTCCGAACTCGCCGAACTCGTCGGCGATGCCAGCCGCCAGGCATTCGCCGCAATAGTGGATCTTTGCCTTGCGGAGTGTGTCGACGCTCTGGTCATTGCCGGCGATCTTTACGATGGCGACCAGACCTCTATGAAGACAGCGCGCTTTCTGGCCGCCCAGATGACGCGCCTGCACCAGGCCGGCATCAGGGTCTACATGATCCGCGGCAACCACGACGCCATGTCGCGGATTACGAAGCAACTCGTGCTGCCGGATACTGTGACGACTTTTGGCGGCCGCTCCCAATCCGTGATCCAGTCTGGCGCGGGGGTGGATGTCGTTTTTCATGGGCTGAGCTTCGCCAGCCCAAAGGCACCTGAAAGCCTGTTGCCCAAATATGCAGGCCCGCAAGACGGAGCGGCGAATGTCGGCCTCATGCACACCAGCCTGGCCGGCTCGCCAGGCCACGACCCCTATGCACCCTGCAGCGTCGCCGACCTGCACGGCCACGGCTTTGATTACTGGGCGCTTGGCCACATTCACGTCCGCCAAGTGTATTCCGGCGCGAACACGCTCGTCATGCCGGGAATCCCTCAGGGGAGGGATATCAACGAGGCCGGCGAGAAGTCGGTCACGCTGGTGACCATTCGCGACGATCGCTCTGTCGAGATCGAGGAGAGGCTCACCAGCGTGGCGCAGTTCGAGCGAGTGAACGTCGATCTGACTGGGGCGTTGGAATGGAGCGAGGCCATCGCCCGCATCCGATCAGGGCTCGAGCAATCCCGGGAGACTACCAGAACCCGCTACCTTGTTGCCCGGCTTGGCCTGATTGGCACTTCTGCGCTTTCATGGGCGATGATCCGCGACCGGGACTTGGCTGTCGCAGAAGCCGAACAAGCCGCGGAGCAGGTGGGCGATACCTGGGTGGAGAAGGTGGAGCTTGCTCTTTCGGCTCCTGGTGTCGGGGATTTGACAAGCGTTGGGGATCCCACTTTGGAGCTCGCGCAGTCCATGCGCGCCAATGCGGGCTCAGAAGCATTTCGGTCCGACGCGCGAGAATTCGTGCTGAAGACGATCGCGGACCTGCCGCCCGATGCGCGCGCCTTCGCGGGCAAGGACGAGGCGGGGCTCGAACAGTTTCTCGATGACGTGCTTGCACGCGGCATCGACCTGGTCGCAGCCAGCCTCAAGGCAGGTGGAACGCGATGAGATTGCGGCGCCTCGATCTCACGCGCTACGGCAAGTTCACCGATAAGGCGATCGACTTCGGAGAGAAGCCGCTATCTGGCCCTGATCTGCATATCGTGTTCGGTTTGAACGAGGCTGGCAAATCGACGGCGCTTTCCGCGTATCTTGATCTGCTCTTCGGCATTGAAGAGCGCAGCCGCTACAATTTCCTGCACGAATACAGCTCGATGCGCATCGGCGGACTGCTCGAATTCGAGGGGCGGGCGCTTGCCGTTTCCCGCACCAAAAGCCGCAGCAACTCGCTGCACGACGCCGAAGGCCAGCCGCTGAGCGAGATTGCCATTTCGGCTCACCTCGCCGGATTGTCCCGTGATGCCTACAGCAGCATGTTCTCACTGGATGACGAGACGCTGGAAGCAGGTGGCAAGGCGATCCTTGAATCCCGTGGTGATCTCGGCAAGCTCCTCTTCACCGCCAGCGCCGGGCTCGGTCATGCTAGTGACGTTTTGGCCGCATTAGAGACGGAGGCAGATGGGCTTCACCGAAAACAGGCCCAAACTACAGAAATCGCGCTGCTGAAGAAGCGGTTCGCGGAGCTCAAGTCACGCAAGGAGACGATCGACACCCTGGCCTCGACATTCGAGGCGCTCGAGGCTGAACGGGTCGAGGCCCAGGATAAGTATGATCGCAGCCTGGCTGAGCGCTCGGCGTTGTCGGCGCGTCTCGCCACAATCGACCGATATGCGCGCGCCTCTCCGATCCTCGCGGAGATCAAGCGCAAAGCAACCAGGTTGGCTGAGCTGCCTGACATTCCGTCCCCACCACGGACCTGGAGCGGCAGCGTCGCCGATTTGATCGATCAGGACGCGCGGTTGAGGACCCGCCTCCAGGCCAATGCCGACGAGATCGACCGGGCGAAGGCAAAGATCGCAGCAATCGCTGTCGACGATGCCGTGCTGGCGATCTCCGAACAGGTGCGCGGACTTGCCGATCGCAAGGCACGCTATGTGTCCGCAGGCATGGATCTGCCGACCCGCAAGATGGAAGTCCAGATGCTTGACCAGGTGGTGGCGAACTGTCTCGCCGCGCTTGGCAAGTCGGCCGAACAGGATCCGTCCCGGCTCATACTGCCGGCGTTTGTGGTCGGCACGCTTCGGAACATGGTTGAGCAACGCTCCGGCATCACGACGAGCTTGCGGATGGCCCGCGACGAAGCCGCTGCCGCGCTTGACGGGCTAGACGCTGCCCGCGCTCGGGTCAGCGAGGAGAGGGCGGTGCCCGAGCCCGCAAGGGCCAGGCTGATGGCAGCCGCGTCAGAGGCGAAAGCCAGCTATCACGCACGCGAGATAAGAGAAGCGCGTGTGTTCGAGGACGAGCGGCAAACAAAGCTGGCCGATGCGATGCGGCGCCTTCGGCCGTGGTCGGGAGATGCGGACGCACTTTCGAAGATGTCGGTGCCGACAGCGACGCACATTGCTTCGTGGAAAACACTGTCTGCAGATCTTGAAAAGGAAAAGGCAGTCTTCTCCGAGCGCCTGGCTGAGCATGAGCAAAGCCGGGTATCTACTTCGTCACGCATGGCTGCTGTCCGCGCCTCGGTCGATCTCGCCGACGATGACACAGCGGCAGCCATACGAGATGAGAGAGACGAGGCCTGGCGAAGCCACCGAGCCGACCTCACGGCCGAAACCGCAGATGTCTTTGCCGCAGCATTGGCTAAGGACGATCACGTCGGCGCGGCTCGTTTAGCCCATGCAGGCGAGCTGGCGGATCTTCGGGCAATCAAGCAAAAGGCGGCCGAGACGGAAGCCGCCATAGAGCGCGTGAGCTGCCAACTCGCCGGGGTGGCCCAGCGCGCAGAAACGGCGTCAGCTGAAATCAAGCAAGTTGCGAGCGCCTTGCTTGAGGATTGCCAGGCCCAGTCGCTCGACCTGCTGATAGCAATGCTGGAAGAGCGCATTTCCGCCCGCGCCGACGGGCTTGCCGCCTGGGACGAAATCCTGCTCGCACGCGCAAGGATTGAACGCGCAACAGCCGAAGGAGAGCGAATTCATTTCGGAATGGCTGCGACTCTTCAAAGTGTTGGAATTCAGTCGGAAGCTGGTGAGGCCATCGAGGCAATGGCGGTAGCCGCTGAACGCTTTCTGGACAGGCAGGCGAAGGTCGATGCGGAACGAGCGGAGGCGCTGAGGAGTGTGGCTGCGAAGGAAGAGGAATTGGCTGCTAGGCGGCTCGCTGTTGAAATTGCCGAGCGGCGAGAGGGCGCATGGCAGGCGGAAGTCAAGGAAACGCTCAAGGGCACCTGGCTGGAGGAGGGCGTGGCCGGAACCGGGCTTGGCAGCGTGCTTGATCAGTTATCTGAGCTCTCTAAGGCCCTGCAGGATCGTGAGGCCATGCGTATCCGCATCCGCAAGATGGAGGCCGACAAGGTTGCTTTTTCCGAAGAGGTTGCCCGCCTTGTTGCTCAGGCCGGCGAGAGTGCGAGCGACGACGCGCCAGAACAGGTGACCGCCAGGCTGACAGAGCGCCTCGAACAAGCCGAGCGCGCTCGCGAGGCGAGGACGAATCTCCTGGTTGATGTCCAAAAGCTTCAGGATGGCCGCGATGCACTGGAAATCGAGAGCGCGGCACATGAGGCGACAAAACAGGATGTGTTGAACGCCTTTGGGGTCTCCAGTTTGCCCGAGGTCGTCGCGCGCGATGAACAGCTTCGCGAGCGAGACCGCCTGCGCACTGCCCTTGTCGAACTTGAAGAACAACTGTCGAGCGAGCTCGCCGTCGACGACATCATCCAGGCGCGCTCGTTGCTCCAAGGCCTCGATCTCGACGGGCTCGCAATCGAAAAGGCGGAAGGCGAGCGACGCCTCGCCGACCTCGATGACTCACTGCAACAGCAACTCGTCCGGCGCACCCGGGCCGTCGACAAACTCGATGCGATTGGCGGCGACAGCGCAGTTGCCCAAATTGATGCCGAGCGCCGCACTGTCCTTCTCGAAATCGAGGAAAAGGCCGTCCGCTATATCGAATTGAAGCTTGGGGTGATGTCGGCGGCGAGCGCGCTCCGGGTCTATCGAGAACGTCACCGCTCTGGAATGATGAGCGAGGCCTCCGACGCCTTCGCACTGATCACGCGGGGCCAGTACACAGGCTTGACGACCCAGCCGGTAAAGGGCGGCGAGGTCCTCATCGCAACGCAGCAGGATGGCCAATCGAAAGTCGCAGACGCTCTGTCGAAAGGCGCGCGTTTCCAGCTCTACCTGGCTCTACGCCTCGCCGGATATTATGAGTTTGCCAAGCTCAGGCCCGCTGTTCCGTTCATCGCCGACGACATCATGGAAACCTTCGACCATCTCAGGTCGGAGGAAGTTTTCCGCCTGTTCGGCGAGATGGCCAGTGTAGGCCAGGTGATCTATCTCACCCATCATCAGCACTTATGCGAGATTGCGAAGTCGGTCATTCCCGACGTCGCCATCCACGAACTCGGGTAATTCAAACGGCATTGTTGTTGGCGCGTTCTCGAGGTAAGGCGCATCGCCAACGAACCGCTTCGCGCCTTATTTCGGCGTACAGGTCACTTTTGCAAAGGCCTGACAGCAGACCTTTTCCGCTCATTCAGACAGCTACTGGGATATCGATCACCGGTTGCAACGTTTCCAGCTGAAGGGCATATTTTCTCACAATACGTTCATACAGATCTTGGATTTGCTTGGCTTGGACACTGACAACAAGCGCGTAAGGCAATTCAACATCAGGCGTAAAATTTCGCCCGCCCATGCGGGCATTGTAGTGGATGTCCAGCACAGGATTCTGCAGCGTTTGGCCAAGAAATGAAACAGATGTGTGGAGGCAGTTCTCCCATTTCCACGCATCGCGCCTCAGTTCGTCCTCCATAAGACCTTTCTGCGTCTTGCCGAAGAAGCTCTTGCTATCGGCATGGACCTGTTTCGGGTCCTTCCGTTTTTCATCATGCGGCCGAAATGTTGGTTCGAGACCGGCACGCGTGTAGTTGCCAGGGTGGTGAGGATCGACGCCGGTTGGATAGCAGAGAGTCGCTGTGATCCTCACTTTGCCAGGAATTGAACCGGGTGGGACAGGAATCGGCGCCCGAATGTAGCGCGTCGGCGCAATGCTGCCCTGATAGATGACGCGAACCGTATCGTCGTCGCAGAGGAGGATGTCCTGCACCGACCGCGCCACGCGGCCGCGTCCTACTTCGGCGCACGCCAGATCGGTGGTCTCCGTGCAATGCACCAACAGCGCGCGCACCGCGAGCATACTGATGGTCGGTCCAAGGTGTGCCCGAATCCCGGCGGCGAGCCGAAGCGAGGAGGGTGCCGCAAAGGACGTTCCTTCCGTCGCCTCAAGCTCCACGGCGTTATTGTCGCCGAGCACGATGAACGGCCGTTGGAGACATCCGCCAAACTCAACGAAATCGGGCTTTACCAATCCCGGGCTCCGGCCAGGGCCGATAGAGCTGTAGCCACATCGTTTCCAAACCGCATCAGGCGCGTCGCATGCTCCGACCGCGATTGCGTTCACGCAGTCAGCCGGGACCTGAATCCTGTTCAACCCGTCTACAACCGATCCGTCCCCGTTGTTGCCGACCGCGACGGTGGCAAGAACCGTGCCTCGGGACAGCCGATCGTCGATCACCGCGGTCCAAGCGTGGACTTCGTCGTCCTCGATCGGCAGTTCCGGCCCAAGGCTGAAATTGGCCAAATCATACTCATGATCGACAAGCGCTTTGTCGATGCGTCCCAGAACATCATAGAGTTCATAGCGGTTTTCGGTCAGCGTCCCGACGTCGAGAACGCGGTAGTGATCGACTGTGGCATAGGGCTTGGGGATGGGCTTCGTCGGATCGATGTGACCGAACAAAAATGCCGACGTGACGCTGAGGCCGTGCTTCTGAAAAAAACCGAGAGGCTTGCCAATACCCGGTGGATCGATCGCATTCACCCACTTGCGGATCGGGTGCCTGTCGGGAATCCCCCCATCGAAGATGGCCGCCCGAATAGTCGTATCGAGTGCCGCTTCTCTGGGTAACTGAACCCCTTCGATCGGGATGCGGGACGACCGGAACGCCGGGCGAAGCATTCGCAGTGCCGGCATCTGCCGGAGCGCTCTTACGGGCGCGAACATAGCAATGCGCTCGATAAGCGTGGCTGGTGCCTCCAGTTCGACGAAGCAAAGCCCTCCTGCGAAGAACCGCCGGTTCAGGGGCTGATCGATGCCGATCTGCTTAAGATACTCCCTGAACTGCGAGAGCACGCGCTTCAGGCCCAACGGTCCGTCGGCATGAAGCACCGCTTCAAGAACGGCCTTGCCCGCTTTCGGCAGACTGCCCTTCAGTTTTTCACGGGTTCGTACCACGCCGACCTGCTCAATCGTCGCAAGTTCTTCCGCAGCAGGTGCCCCCTCGTTCCATCCCGGCATCGATGATTGCCAGGCCCGGAATGCGGCGCGGGTTCCCATCACGAAAAGCTCGGTTGTGATCGTTTCCTCGGGCTCGCGGCCTCTCGAACGCTTCTCGGGTGTGATGCGGCGAGGCCGGCTGCCGACCGTATCAAGCCCCAACCGTTCGAGGAGCCGGTCGGGGAAGTAGGACTTCGCAATGTATTCCGGATTCAAGGTGATCGTCGCGACGGCGCGATCGTCCGGGCACGCTTCCGCCGGCAAGGAGTCGATGCTGCGCACGGTCCTTGACAGCATCGGGGTCAGTCGCTGCCGCGCAGCCGCGAACGTGTAGGGATGGTCTTTTGGACCGCCGCCGCGGACACCCACGACGTCCTCAATAAGCCGTTCGCCTTTGCCGAGGAGAAAGTTCTGCTTCTTCATGGCGTGTCTCGGTCGGTTCGACGGCGCAGCTTGCGCTTCGGCGCGGCCCGGTTTCGAATTGTATCGCGAGCGACGCCTGTCAGCACACGCGCCTTGCGCTGCGAGACGAGGCCGTGATCCACCAGCGCTGTGGCGACCGCGATGCGACTGGCCTTGTCGGTAACTTGACGTCCCGCGAGGATGGCCAGGCGATCATCGAGCGGCACATCGTTGATCGCGGCATAGCGTCTGGCCGATACAAGCTCGCGCTCGATGTCGCTAAAGGATTTGCCTGCGAACGCGACGGCGAGCGGAGCGGTCCATGCCGGCGTGTGCGGAAAGACCGGCGCTAAGGTTTCGGTCAGGAACTGCGCGATGGCGGCCTGGTTGGGGAGCGGGAACGAAATATGGGTTTCAAAACGGCGCCAGATTGCAGGATCCAGCAGTGAAGGATGGTTCGTGGCGCCCAAGAGAATGCCGGAAGCCGGCCAATCATCGATCTGCTGGATCAGAACCGTGACAAGTCGCTTCAATTCGCCGATTTCGCCCTGATCGTCGCGCCGTTTCGCGATGGCATCGAGTTCATCAAGCAAAAGGACGCAGTTTATGCCTTTTGCGTAATCAAGAACGTGGCGCAGATTTCCGCCCGTTCGACCGAGCAAACTGCTCATGACAGCGGCGAGGTCAAGGATCAGTAGTGGGCGCTTGAGTTCGCGCGCAAGCCACCGCGCTGCCATCGTCTTTCCAACGCCCGGGGGACCGACGAACAACGCCGACCGGGTCGGCTGGAGGCCGGCCCGATTGAGTGAGGCCGCGTTGCGCCGCTCCGCAACGATCTGGTCTAGGGCCGCCGCCAACTCGGGCGCGAATACAGGTTCGTGGTCAATTGTCGGTTCTGTTTCAACGCGCAACAGATGCAGGCGTGAATCGAGATCAACTGGCAGCGGGATTTCCGCCTGCTTTCGCAGCGGCGAGGAGAGCGTCGGCGACTCCTGAAGAAGGGTGGTGAGCGAATCCGCAAGCGGACCTTCGCTGGTGCGGTACCGCTTGGCCGCACGGTGCAGCATGAGCTGTACATCCTGAATGCGGCCGGAAAGGGCGATGCGCGCGAGCTTCAGATAGTCGGTGGCGAGATCGGATTTTTTGCCTTCGGTCATGGTTCCTGCGGTAGTCAGAGGTGAATGGGCGCAAGCGTACTGAAATGTGGACGATTCTGGAAGGCTACCCTCCAGAATCGTCCACTCTTACATTTTTCCCAATGTTTACCGTGATATGCCTGCGTAACGCGTGGTAGCCGCCACGGTCAGCATCCATCCGCGGTGGCGAGGTGTCCTTAGCCCGAGAGCCAATCCCAGACCCGCTGCCACCACGATCTCGCGATCGTCGGATGAATTACTTCGCGTGCCGCCGGCCGGGGGCGAACCTGCTGGGTGCGAACGTCAAAGAGCGGGTCGCCGGCTTCATCCATCGGATGATGTGCACAGGCGCACCCTTTGAGCATCGCCATGCGCTTGTTCGGCGTGATCGACCCCTTGTTGCCGTCATAGTCGAGAAACACGAACGCAGGCGGACCCTTGAACCAGGGTGTCAGGATCTGCGTCACGATCGAGACGGCGGTTGAAGCAAGCACACCGTTCGACCACACCACTTGGGGCCGCGAACCCGCAGCGCCATAACGCTGAGCCTCCTGCGTCAACCTCTCATCAGTGATCAGACCGCAGCATCGCAGGCAGGGCTCGCCCGGCATCGAGAGGATAACTTGCCCGGTGACGAGATGGCCGGCACCCCCGATGGCGTGCACGTCCATCCCAATGTCGACGTAAGGAATAAGGTGCTTGCGCGCAAAGCGTTCAAGCTCGTCGCGGTCCTTGAAACTATCGACCGCCCCGACGATAACATCGCACTGCTTGAAATCGTCGACGGCATCCTGCCATTTTCCCGGCACGAGGACGATCCGCGCGTCTGGCTGGAGCCCGCGGATCATGCGCGCCGCGATATCGACTTTCGGCCGCGCGACCGCCACGTCATCGAGGGTGCCGCCGATCAGGCGGTTGGTGTTCGTATCTTCAATAAAGTCCGGATCGGCAATGACGTAGCCGCCAACTCCGATATGCGCGAACTGCTGCACAATATGGGAGCCGCCGCCGCCGGCGCCGACAATTCCTACCGTTGCGGAGCGCAAGATGTTCTCGCTATTCGCCCCAAGGAAACTCTGTCGCTCAAGCCGGGTCATGCTGCGCTCCACATGCTGGTCGGCACGCCGACTGCGTTGAATGTCGTGATGAAGGGATGCGGTTCGTTCCGACCCAGCCAGACTTGCCCGAAGGCGGCCGTGTCGCTGAGGACGATGGCGCCGTGCACCGCAAACGGCGCGACGGATACGAAATTGGGAATGAATTTCGCGTTCTCGCGGTTGTCAACGCTGCTGAAGCCGGGAACGCCGCGTCCGCCGTGGTTGTGGACGTGAAAGATCGCCGCGCGGCCGTTGATAGCCCATTGACGAGCGCGGCGGATCGCAGACGCATCGATCATGGCGCCGACGCTCCGATCATCAAGGTACTCCGCGTCGTCGACCGGGCGGTAATCGCGCGCCAGGATAAGCAGCTCGTCATGGGCAGCGGCCAATCCCGCCGCAATGAAACCAACGCGTTCGTGCGCGATCGCATGCGGCCTTCGCAGGTCACTCCGTATCGTGTCGAGCAGCTTTTGCGTGATCTTGAATCGGATCTTCATGCCACGGCCCTCAGGTGAGCAGAGAGCATCTGCGTCCACTTCAATGTGGCGGGCACATGATTCCAGGACGGAGCCCACCAGTTGCGCTCGACCACACGGTGCTGGTTCCAGTTGGCGCCGCGCCCCGCGATCTGCTGCGCGAAGAACAGACGGGTGATGTAGCCGGAGTGTGCGAAGGGAACGAGAAGGAGGTCCATCCGCTGCGACTGGCCACACGCCAAGAAGCCGAAGGCAGGCAACAGCGCGACATGCCGGCCGCCCTCCTTGAGGAGGACGGCGCTGTCATGCATCGCCTGCAAGCCGGCGAACTCCTTCAAAGGGTCGCTCACGACGACCCTCCACACGGCACCTGTTCGAAGAACTTCATCCCGTCCTTGACGCGGAGCTCGCCGTCCGGTCCCAGGGGCATCAGCTGACCTTCGTTGTTGAGATATTCCAAGATGTAGCCCGCCTGGACGCCGAACAGGCTGACCAGCTGTTCGGTCGAGTACTTGCCACGCGGGATCTCACGCGGATCGTTTTCGAAGTAGACCGTGATGAGGCGTTTCTCGGTGTGGAGGTTCTCGGTGCCACCCGGCGCGAGATTGATCACGCCGTCATGCGGCAGCTCGATCTCGTCGCCGTCGCGCTCGAGAACCACGATCTCGTCGCGGCCCACATGCCCGGAATCGCGCAACTCCTGCACCAAGACCTTAGCAACACCCCATTCGAAGCCGTAGCCGTTGAGCGTGAAGCGGAAGATGCGATCGCTCTTGAAGGCGCGAAACACCTCGGTACCCGCCAAGGCCAGGTTGACGGTCTCGTCAAGGCCGATCGAACGCGACCCGCGACGGGTGAACAGGATCAACACGTGGTCGTTGAAGGGATCGAAACCTGCCTTCTCGAGAACGCGCCCGCCGGTCGGCTCCGGCTTGGCAAACTTCACGACGACACCGTTGACGGTCGTGGCGAACGAGCCATCGGCGTCGGGGGCACGGGCAGCCGGTCCAATGAGGCTGCTGGGACCGGATTGCTCCGGGAGGTCCATATTTTCCATTTTTCAGCTCTTTGCTTGATGCACCCGACCCAATGCCGAGGGCTTCCGCTAATATGATGCGGCATGCAAAGAATGTCAAGCATCTTGCAAGCATGCTTGACATTTCAAGCAAAACGCCTTAATTTCGCATTCCAAATCAAGGGCTTCAGGAGGATTTTATGCCGAACAGCGGCGCAGGGCCGGGGAGCAGGCTCACGCTGGGGAAATATCTTGCTTCAATACGCACCGACCGCAATCTCTCACAGCGTGACGTTGAAAAAGCCACAGATAAGGTCGTTTCAAACGCCTATCTCAGCCAAATCGAGAATGACCAGATCAAGAAACCCAACCCGAACATCCTGCATGCGCTCGCCGAACTCTATGCGGTGAGCTACGAAAATCTGATGGAGCGCGCAGGTTTTGTTGTTCCGACGCGCAGCCGGAGCGGGGACGACCAGCGCCACGGACGGCTGCCAACCTTCGCAGATCACAACCTCACCGCCGAGGAAGAGGCGGAGCTAATCAAATATCTCGGTTACCTACGCAGCACCAGGAAGAAGCCGGGTGGTCAAGACTGACGACAGCTCCATTGATCCAGACCAGGAGCGCGCCGTGCATGATGCAGCACGGCGCGCTCTCGACCGCGCATCGGCATGGGGCGTCTTTCCCACGCCTATCGCTGATATCCTGGCGGCCGCGAGGCTGCGCGTCGCGCCGAACAGCGCCTTCGATCCGCGTCGCATCGTCGCTTATGTTGCCGACAAGGCCGAACGGTCAGCATCGGTCTTGAAATCCGCAATTTCTAAGGTACTGGGCATTTATGATGCCGGTGACAGCATCATTCACATCGACGACACTGTTCACCCATCAAAGCAGAATTTCCTGAAGCTCCATGAGGCGGGGCATCATGAGATGCCGACGCACCGGAAGATTTTTCGCTTCTTCCAGGATTGCGAAAAGCACCTCGATCCCGACATTGCTGACTCGTTTGAACGCGAAGCCAACAACTTTGCGCGGTTCGTTCTCTTCCAAGGAAACACGTTCCGTGACGTCGCGGCCGACCACGCGCTTGAGATTAAGACGGTTCTGAAGATCGCGCCCGACTTCGGGGCGTCGATCTATGCGTCGTGCCGCGAATACGCCCGTACCCATCGGCGGGCCTGCGCGGTCTACATCCTGGAGAGGATTACCTTTTGCGAACGCACCGGGGCGCGGGCCGAGATTCGCCGGATCGAAGTCTCTGCGGAATATGCGCGGCAATTCGGACGGCCGACGGAGACCGCCATAACGCTCAACCATTCCCTCGGCAAAGTGCTTCCCATCGGACGCAAGATGACACGCGCGACCCCCGTTTCGGTCACCGATCGAAACGGCCACGCCCATGAGTGCCTTGCAGAAGCCTTTGACACCACCTTTAATATCTTGATCTTGGTTTACCCGGTCCGGGAACTTGGTTCGAGGTTGAAGGCCCGCTGAACGGGTCATCTTTCGTTGTGTCGTCTGTGGGGGTGTCGATGGTGTGGGCAGATCGCCGCGAGGCATGGCAGCAACGATCATTCGATGCGCGCACGCCAGGCGATGTTGATTATGCGCGCGTCATCCACTCAGCCTCATTTCGGCGCCTCCAAGGCAAAACTCAGATCTTGAACCTGGGCGACAGCGACTTCTACAGAACACGTCTCACGCACTCGCTCGAGGTTGCGCAGATAGCTGTCGGGCTGACGATCCAACTCCGGCACAATCTGCCCAGCCACGATGCAATCCAGTACCTGCCCGAGCGAAGCATGATGCAGGCGATCGCCTGCACTCACGATCTCGGCCACCCGCCGTTCGGCCATGGCGGCGAAGTCGCGCTGAACTACTGCATGCGAGATGCCGGCGGCTTTGAGGGTAATGGGCAAACGCTTCGTATCCTTTCGAAGCTTGAGAAGATGTCCCAAGCGGCTGGCTCCAACCTCACGCGCGAAACGATGCTCGGCGTGCTCAAATACCCTGTGCCGTACAGAGAAGCCGCAAGCCCAAGCAAGAGACCGAAGCTCCTGGAAGATACCAGTGGTACGCCGATCCTAGATCGAAAGGCGTCGAAACCACCGAAATGCTACCTCGATTGCGAACAAGATGTCGTCGACTGGCTTCTCGAGCCGCTCGCGCCGGCCGATCGAGAGGAGTTCCAAGCGTTCAACGAGGTGCCGGGAAAGCATCAAGAACCCCGCCATAAATCGTTCGCATGCACCCTGATGGATCTGGCAGACGACATCAGCTTCGGTATTCACGATCTCGAAGACGTGCTCGCGATGCGGCTTATTTCGCGGGCCGATTTCGAGAAGCACGTAACGCCTCAACAGTGCACCGCGCTATTGGACTACCTCAACTCGGAATACCCGGGCCAATACGGTAATGACGTCTATGCAGGGTTTGCTGACCGGCTCTTTGGCGACGGGAACGAGCGGAAACATCAGATCAATCGCGTTCTGAATATGGTGATTCCTTCCGTCGATATTCACGAGAAGTCGCAGTTCGCGGAACCGCGTATAAAATATCAGGCCGTGCTCCCCGCGCCAGTGATGGCATTTGTGGTGGCGATCAAGGATCTCGTACGGGAGGAAGTCGTCTACAGCCCAAGCGTTCAGCACCTCGAGTTCAAGGGCCAGATGATGGTCATCGCTGTCTTTGAGGTGATGCGTTCAGACGCGGAGAAATTTCTGCCGGCCGACGTTTTTGAACGATATAAGGGGGCCTCCGATCCCTTGCGCCACATCTGCGACTACGTCGCGGGCATGACGGATGGATATCTTCTGAGGACCTATGACCGGCTGTTCAGCCCTAGGATGGGCTCTGTCTTCGATAAACTTTAGTGGACGTGCCGCCATACCCCAAGGGGTAACAGGCTGTCCTTCCTCGGTCTTGGCGGATACAGTTCCAGTAGCAGCGGAAGGAATCGCGGTGCCTTTGTTCGATTACAGCGCATAATTCTAGCTGTACGGTGACCAAGAGGAAACGTGCCAATGACGTACGTCAGCTCTCGAGTTCCAAGACAAGATTGGCGGTCGCATTCCAACCGGCGCGCTGACTGAGTCGTGGCGGCGGTCATCATTCGCTGGGCGCACGCGGCATCGACCGATGCGGCATTCTAACTCTCCAGTTCCGTCAGCAGCTCTCCGAAACGGCGCTGGAGAAGTCGGTGCCACGGCAGCGAGCGAACCATTTGATGTTCATGATTTGTGCGCCGAAAGTCGCATAAAAGGCAGACTGGAATTCAAACATTCCGGCTCATTGTTTTCGCGGGTTCCGCTCGTGGAAAAGCTGGGTGGCGCAGAACCGTCGGCCTTCCATGAATGCGGATTTCCGCATCGCCTAGCCATCGTCGATGCGGAATCTTATCAAACCCGAGAGCACATTCGCGTGCATGATTTCGAGTAACGCGGCGATCTTTTGATCCGCAACCTTGCACTTGACGGATGCAGTGGTGCTACGCTTGCGGAGCCCGGAGCTCCACACGGCGATCCTTCGTCGTGAGCCGATGCTATCGTGAAAGTTTCGCAGCACTCCGAGTGGCTAGATCGCCTAAGACAGCATGAAGAAGCGTTCCAACTTCTTGTTCGGCGAGCCCGGGTGCAATTCCTGATTCGGACAGTTGAACGAGAATTGCCTTGGCGGTGCTGCGCCAGAAGGCATTCGCGTCCTCCCCGTGCTTGGATTCCAAGACCCGGGCGATACCTTCGACCAATTTCCGCCGCCGATGCAGCGGAAACGCGCTTATGTTCGAATCACACATCAAACACCTCACGCCTTCAGTCTCGCGAATAAGCATTGGCGGGTTAGAAAATTTGGTTAACAGCGCTTTTTGACAGCGGCCAGGCTCGGTGGACGGTGCCGCATACAGCCACTGGTCGCGGCGCATGGTCGAGTTCGAGTTCCTGTTCAAGAAGTCATTGGCGATGATGAGCCGCGAGGGATTGCGCAGGGAGCGATTTGGGCAGGCAGGCTCTTGGTCTTGAGTCTAGGGCGTGTTCGCCGCCCCCGTCCGCAGCCACGCTGCATCGCGAGGGACTTACTTTCGGCGCCACCGCGGGATTGAGATCGGCTTCCACGGAGTTGCCAACGGGCGGACTGATGGATAAAGGCCGGTGCAAACAAGAAGCGCGGGTACGCTTTATTCTGACCGGGCCGTGACCTCTTCAGCAAACAACTTTCTCTCAAAGGAAGAAACCATGAGGCGCCAGACGCGACCATTTATCGTTGAAATCAAACAGAAGCGTGGGCGTCAAAGACGGGTCGGGCCTATTTGGGGTGATTTCGATTTCTCAGCGGCGATCGCCGAGACGACAAATGAGCTTGAAGAGACAGAGCTGCCAAATTGTCAGATTATTGACTCCAATGTGATATCCGCCGATCGTGAACGTGTGTTCAAACTGCACGCGGAGCCTTTTATGCCAGATGTCAAAGACGCTGAACCTATAGAAGCCACCTCTGAGCCGGCTGTCAAAGCGGGGTCGCCAAAGAGGAGAGCCCCGCAATCGCGGAAGACGAAGGCGCAGCCAATGTCATCTGCGCGCACCACTGGAGCCACGCCGGCATCCTCAGCGGCTGAATCATCGGCAGCTGTTCGGAGCGGCCGGAAAATCTACTCCGAAGAGGAGCGGGCCCAGAAGCTCTCTGAGATCGAAAAGTCGATGAACGGTGGCGCTACTTTGAAGATGGCGGTAAGCCAAGCCGGCATAGCGGAGCAGACCTACTATCACTGGAGGAAGGCCGCGACACCTGTATCGGGCAGCGATGATCTGAAGGACCTTGTCGCGCTCGAGGACGAAAACAAGCGACTGAAGAGCCTGCTCGCCGAACGCCTTCGCAAGGAGAATGCGGAACTGAAGAAGAAGCTTGGATTGGCGTAGCAGGCCGGTGTCGACCGCGCGCCCGGGCTAGAAATGGCTGTGTCAGAAGGGCGTCACGACACGAAAGTGGTGAATCTGTCCGACTTTCTAGAACATACGGTGATCACGCTGCGAGAATGGATGTTTCTCGCCGCCTTGACCTGAGGTCGGCGGTCCGTCGGAGTCCAGATGTAATCGCCAGTGAGACTGATAGGCTGACACCCGAGCGGGGTGATCGGTTTGATCACATCGGGCGGCGTGGCGATGCCTTCCCGGTTGAGCTCGGCGAAGGCCGGCTCGAGATAGAGAGTGTTCCAGTAGGCGATGGCATTGATCAGTAGCTTCAGCCCGGACGGCCGATAGGACGGACTCTCGAAGGTCCTGTCCCGCAATTCTCCGAGACGGTTGAAGAACAATGCGCGGACCAAGGCGTTCTGGGATTCGCTCTTGTTAAGGCCCCCAGTTGCGTTCCTGCGCATTTCGGGTTCTGCCACCATTGAGGCAGGAAGGTGTGGACCGATTGATGGCCGAGATCGCGTATCGCCAGCGCCAGTCCGTTCTGACGCGGGAATGCGGACAGCTTCGCCTGCAGGGGTCGGGGCTGCAATAACGCTCCAGAAGTCCGCCGAACCCCAGATCGGAGCGGCGGCATCCTCTTCCGATGCGCACCCCACAAGAGGTTCACATGACGAAGCTTCTCGACAATCACGCCGGAATCGTCGAGCCCCGAAGAAGCCGCTCACTGATGTCGGGGCAGCCTGACGCGCATCTTCTTTTCCCTGGCGTTTTCTTGCATCCCCTTAGCCAGGCGGCATCCCGCACTTTGCTCCCTCACGCAATAATATTCTCCCGTGCGGCGACTTTCCGAATTGGCTTGACTTCCAAATCTGTAGCTTCGGCCGCATTGCAGACCGCGGAAGTTCCGACCACTCGCTCCAGGGCTTGCCATGGCCTTTCGCCTCTTTGTTCCGATCCTTGCCGGTGCGACGCTACGAGAGCGGCTACTTGCCTGCATCGGCGCCATGATCGGCATCGCATTGACCGGCGCGATCAGTGCGCTGGCGATCGGGCCCGGCGCGCATGTCGCACTGCTGGTGGCGCCTATGGGAGCATCGGCCGTGCTGCTTTTTGCCGTGCCTTCAAGCCCGCTGGCGCAACCTTGGTCGATTATCGGCGGCAATACTATTTCGGCGCTGGTCGGCGTCACTATTGCGCAGTTCGTGCATGATCAAGTGATCGCATCGGGCCTGGCGGTGGCACTGGCAATCGCGGCCATGTCATTCACGCGTTGCCTGCATCCGCCGGGCGGCGCGGCGGCGCTGACGGCCGTGCTCGGGGGACCGGCCGTGATCGGCGCCGGCTTCCTTTTCCCCTTCGTGCCGGTGGCGCTGAATTCGGCAGTACTGGTGGCGCTCGGCTTTATTTTTCACGTTCTGTCACGGCGCAACTATCCGCATTTCCACGTGGCCGCCGCAAACAGTCACGGCACCGCGGACCGGCCGCCGGTAGAGCCCGTCGGATTCTGGCCCGAAGATGTCGATGCTGCGCTTTCCGCGTTGGACGAGACTTTCGATATCGGCCGCGACGACCTCGAAAGACTACTGCGCCAGGTCGAGCTGCAGGCGGCGGCGCGCTCGCAGCGAACGCTGCTTTGCCAGGACATCATGTCCCGCGACGTAGTTTCGGCCTCCGAAAATGCCTCGGCCGATGAGGCCAGAAAGCAGCTGCTCGACCACAACATCCGCACCTTGCCGGTGACCGACGCCGAAGGCCGGCTGGTGGGTGCGGTTGGCCTGCGCGAGCTGACGAAGGCAACCGATACGGTGAAGGGCGTGATGTCGAAGGCTGACACCGCCTCTCCCGACAAGCCGGCGATGCGCCTGCTTCCCGTGCTCACCGACGGCCGCAGCCATGCCGTAGTCATCGTCGATGCCGAGCGACGCATCCTTGGCCTGATCACCCAAGCCGACCTGCTGGCGGCGGCAGCGCGCGTGCACATGGCAGACACAACGCTCTCACCGGCGTAAAATAGTGATCCGGTTTGCTCAATCCGGGAGCCTTTTGCCGACAGTCGCATCCAATCCATGAAAGACCGTGTGGTCGCAGGGCCGCGGTGACGAAGCCAGCAACGTTAGTTGGAGGCTGTGGCACCGAGCGGTGCTAGCTGCTGAATGGCTTCCGGCAGCGGATGCCGCGACGGGCGGTCTCGGTGGGATAGCCGGACCGCAGGCCGTGGGCACTGAAGGCGTTTGGGTCGAGCTCGGCCGCGGCGACGCGGCGTTTCAGGATCAGATTGACCGCCTGTAATCCAGCCCGCAATTTTGACCTAACGGTTTCAGGCCGGCGGCAGGGGAGGGGCCTTTAAAGCCCCGAGCTGCTTTTGCACATAGCGTTCCTCGACGTCGGCCAAGGAGGCGAGGCCTGACCGGAGCGAATGCCCGGAAAACAGCAGCTCACGTTCTCCTTCCGGAAGATCGGAGCGGACGCCGGCGGCGAGTGCGGTCTGCTTGACCAGGCGAGCGAACATGCTTATCGGAAAGCCGCCCGACATCGACGGTTTGTTGTCCCGAAAAATGCGCCGGAAGAGGGGCCTCGCGCGATGCGGCCGGGGCGGATCCAGGTCTCGAGCGCGAGGGCGGGGCAGGAGAGGTCGCTGGAGCCGCGGCCGACCTCAACCTCACGCAAGCCCGTGTTGCCGCGCAGGACCAGGATTCCTTTGTGAGGAAAGATCTCGACCCAGCCGCTGCCGTCGTTGTGGCCCCCCACGATATGGTCGTCGCGGACGACGTCGAGGCCGACGATCTCCGAGCGCCGCAGGCCGCCGGCGAGCACGCTGGCGATATGGCGGTCGGCGCGGTCGAGGACAAAACCGCGCTCGGTAACGTTCCAGGCCAGGCGGACAGACGGCGCTCGATCCTCGCGACCGAGAGGGCAGGGGCTTTGCGCTTCGCAGGCGATTGCCGCCGCGGACTCCCCATAGTCCGGCGCTCCGCGCGTCCGGCGCCAATCATTGCGCCCGTCGAACGATGCGGATGATACGTGACAGGTGGCGCTCCCCGTCGCCTTGCCACGCGACGGCTCTTCCAGGGCGGCAAAGGCGGGTCCTGCCGCATGCTTTCCGGTAGCGCCAGCCGCCCACTCCGAGCTGCTTGCGCCATCATAGACCTGCCAGCGCGTCACCCCGTATTTGCGCACCATCTCCGAAACGCGCACGCCCGCATAAGGCTCTCGGCCACGATCCGCGCCTTCTCTGCCTGCGAGCGCTGCCGCCGCCCTGTCCCGACCTTCAATCACTTCAAGGCGGCCGGCAAACCCACTGTTTGAGCCGTCCAAATGCCATGTGATCTCGCGCACCTTCGATGCGGCTTGCTCCAGCCGGTACTGCTTCGCCTTGCCTGCTTGGACGGATGACAGGTCCATGCGCTCTCGACCAGCATATGGCGAACCCTTTCGACACGCGCACCGCTTCGACCATTTCCTGGAGTGCGATCTGACGCGCGGGATATCGAACGGCTGCTCCTGCAGCCAGCGCAGATAGCGCAGCGTCCAGCCCTTCTTGCGCGGATGGATACGACAGTGGTTGAGCATGAAGGCGCTCACATGCTGCCGGTGAACGAGCAGCGTCTCGACTGCAGCTGCCGGGCGCGGACAAGATCCCGCATGGCCTCGTGACTTTCATCGGGAACCCACAGTTGGCCGGCGCGCAGCAGTCTGGCCAGGGAAAGAGCATCCCGGCGGTTCGTCTCACCCGGTCGCCGGGCTTCCTTGGGATCAGCGATGGGGCGACCACCATGCATTCATGGCCGAGCGATCGGATCAGCCGATAGAGACCATAGCCGGTCGGGCCGGCCTCGTAACAGAAATACACCCGATCAAACTTGGCGGCGATCCGCTGGACAACACGGCGCATACTCACGTCCGACGCATCAATCTGCCACGGGGATCGGCTCGCCCCCCCCGAGATGAGGTATTCGGCTTGAGCCTGATCTTCGGGCGACAATGCATGGTGGACAGGTTGAAGGTGCTGCGCTTCGAGCTGATGGTTAAACGTGGTCTGCATGCCCGCAGCCACAAGCATCACAGGGAGAACCGCAGCATGAAACATTATGCCGGATTGGACGTCGCGGTGAAAGAGACCGCGATTTGCATCGTCGACGAAACCGGCAAGATCTGCCGGGAGATGAAGGTGGAGAGCCATCCCGAGGATCTTGTGCGGGTGCTCTCGGATCCTGCCTGGACTTGAGCGGATCGGGCTTGAAGCCGGGCCATTGTCGCAATGGCTGTTCAGCGGCCGGGCCGAAGCCGGCCTGCCGGTGGTCTGCATCGAAACCCGCCACGCCAAGGCCTTCCTGGAGGCGCAGCCGAACTCCAGCTGCGAGCAAGCCCATAAGGCGTAGGCGGTGCACGCGCAGCTACCGTCGCTGCCGCGCCGGCTTTTCCATGCGGCGCACCCTCTCCAAACCGCTGATGATGTTTTCGAAACACGTCGGTGATGTCACGGTACCAGTCTATTACGCGGCCGGACGGGCCCGCTATGGTCTCCGCAATACAAACACTCCTCAGACAGGCTGGGTCAAGCGCAAGGGCATCCGGGCGGAGACGTTCTTGGGTTACTGACGGCTGGCCCAAAATACGCATTGAATCTAGGAGCTCTTGGGGCCTGCAACAGCCTCTCGGTGAGAAGCCATGCGGGACGCCTCCTGGAACAATATCTCGCGCATCCAGATGCTCGCCGAATCGCTATTATGAAGAGCGGGCCATTGTACGGCCTCGGTGAATACGGGAAGCGGCCGCGGAAGGTCGACGATCCGCAGGGGTATTGCTTCTGCAAAGTGGGTAACCAGCCGTAACGGTACCGTCGCTATACGGTCGGTGCCTGATAGCACGGGCGGGATCATGCTAAAATTCTGCACGACGACTTCGATACGTCTCTCGACACCGTGCTCGAGTAAAAACCATTCTTCGATGGAGGGTCGCAGCGCACCCCGGAAATGGGGCGCAACGTGCCCCATCGACATGTATTGCTCGAATGTAAGCTGGCGTGATAGCTGCTTGTTTGTGGGGCAGCCTACGCACACGAGTGTCTCGTCGAACAGTGCCGCTCTAGGATGCGCGCTCGAAATGAACACTTCCGGAAGGATTAGAAAATCGACCTCACCGCGCCGGAGAAGCTCATTGGGGTCGTCGGCGAGAGGCAGCAACTCGAAGCTGACGGCGGGAGCTTCCCGCGCAACACGCTCCACGACCTTTTGAAAAAATACGAGTGTCATGAAATCAGAAAGGCTGATCCTGAAGCGGCGCTCCGATTGAGCTGGGTCGAACATGTCCCAGGAAATGATGGAGAGCTGGACGTGGAGCAGCGCCTCGCGGACGGCGGGAGCAAGCCCCTCCGCACGGGGTGTTGGGACAAGTTCGCGGCCCCTCATCGTAAATAGCTCATCACGGAAAAAGTCGCGCAACCGGCCGACGGCCGCGCTCATGGCGGGCTGGCTCAGATTGATGCTGCGCGCGGCAGCGGTGAGGTTCCGCTCATTCATCAACGCGTCAAGCGCGACGAGGAGGTTTAGATCAAGGCCTTTGAAGCGCACGTGTCCATTTATCCATAGCGTGGATGGGATCCATCGAAACAATCAATTTTACGGCTTTTATGGAGTGCTGTATAGAAAAATGTCAGTTCAGAAAATAGCATTCAGACATGTAAGAACCTGTCTAGAAAGGTTTTGGCGGCCAGAGCATCCGGAGACCCCCTTGGTTTTTTGGACGGACGGGTGGTTGCCGGTAGGTGTGATTCTGTCGCCGATCACCCGGTTATCTTCCCCTGATCATAATTATAGTTCAATAGGTTAGTGGATGCGTGGATCTACCTCCACACAAAGCCCCCCGTGCTCCAATAGTGATCTCGTCGAAGGGGTTGAGCAGCTGGCGCGGTCGTGATTCCAACGGGTTGTCGAAACCTGATTGGAGGGACCTGATGTGGACGCCAGCTACTCGTTGCAGCATGGCCGCCAAAGCCTGCGTTACCAAACCGGTGCACACCGGCTGAGACGGGCCGTGCGCAGAGACCAATGACACGCCGACATAGAGGAAGTTCCAACCCACTCCGAGAAGATGAGGGCCCTCGCGACTGAAGCCCGTTCCGGTCAGCGACGTGGTTACATTACCGGCGAGGGGACCACGCCCGTCACCATGATGCAGAAGACTTCGAAGCGGGCAATCAGAGATCCGGCGAAAAGGACGGCAGGAACATGCTGAGAAAGTCGAGTTGTCGACGGATTGCGCTGCGTAGTCTTCGAGTTTGTCTTCTCCGCGGCACTCCGCAACAGCTCTGCTTTGATGACCAGCACCGGCACCACACCGGCGGAGATTTCCTCTGCCGCCACACCGGCGATGCCGGCCAGCGCCTCGCGCAGCTCTTCAAGGATCACCCGCTCGGCGGCGCGGTCGGCCTCGGTCACGGGAGAGGCGTCGGCTTTCGTCTCAAACACCATTCCGGCATCGAACATCGCCATGATGGCGCGGCTGGCCGCAAGCGCCAGACCTTCGAAAAGGGCCAGAATTGCCGCCTTGTCAGATGGATCCACTTTCGTCGTCAACAGGTCGTTGGACGATATTGCGTTCATGGAGCGATCTTTCGAGCGCATCTACCATCTCTTCCGGCGTTTTGCCGGTCGTTTGTAGCCGTATTTCGGCGTTTTCCGGCTGTTCGTAAGGCGAATCCAGGCCGGTGAAGTTCTTTATCTCGCCGCCGAGTGCTTTCGCATAGAGCCCTTTCGGATCGCGTGCGGCGCATTCATCGAACGGCGTATCGACGAACACCTCGATGAACTCGCCCTCGCCCATCATTTCGCGCGCCATGCGGCGCTCGGCGAGAAACGGCGAGATGAAGGAGACGATCACCATCAGGCCGGCGTCGACCATCAGGCGCGCCACTTCGGCGACGCGGCGGATGTTTTCGACACGGTCCTCGTCGGTGAAGCCGAGATCGCGATTAAGGCCGTGGCGGACATTATCGCCGTCGAGAATGTAGGTGTGGCGACCGCTTGCATGCAGCTTCTTCTCGAGCAGATTGGCGATGGTCGACTTGCCCGAGCCAGAAAGCCCCGTGAGCCAGAGAACCGCCGGCTTCTGGTGCTTGGCCGCAGCGCGGGCGCTCTTCGTCACTTCCAGCGACTGCCAGTGGATGTTGTCGGCGCGGCGCAGCCGATGCAGGATCATGCCGGCCCCGACGGTCGCATTGGTGATGCGATCGATCAGGATGAACGCACCGGTGGTGCGGTTTTCGGCGAAGCTGTCGAAGGCGATAGGCGACTGCGCCGAGATGTTGACGACGCCGACCTCATTCATCGCCAGCGATTTCGCCGCTTCCTGCGCGAAGTCATTGACATTGACGCGGTATTTCAATTCCGAAATGGTCGCGCTCGCCTGGTCGGTTTCGGTGCGCAATATGTATGAGCGGCCGGGCAGAAGCGCCTGCTCGTCGAACCAGACGAGGTTGGCGGCGAACTGGTCGGCGACCTGCGGCCGTGCTTCGGGCGCAACCAGGAGATTGCCGCGCGAAACCTCGATCTCGTCTTCCAGGACTATGGTGACCGCCTGCCCTTCCACCGCCCATTCGAGATCGCCGGCTTGAGCGACGATGCGCTTGACCCGCGACTGCTTGCCGGATTTCGCGACAACGACTACGTCGCCCTCCGCAACCGAGCCCGACGCGACCGTTCCCGCGAAGCCGCGGAAATCGAGATTCGGCCGGTTTACATACTGCACGGGAAACCGGAACGGCTGTTCGCTCGCTTCGCCGATTGCCACCATTTCCAGGTGATCGATCAGGGTCGGGCCCGCATACCAGCCGGTCAGCGTGGAGCGCCGGGAGACGTTGTCGCCGAAGCGAGCTGACATCGGGATCGGCACGATCGACGAGAAGCCGAGATCCTTCGCGAATTCCGTGTAGTCGGCGACGATCTCAGCAAATACGTCGCGGTCGAAGCCAACCAGATCGATTTTGTTGACCGCGAGCACTACGTGGCGGATGCCGAGCAGCGAAGCGATGATCGAATGGCGGCGCGTCTGGCGCAATACGCCCTGACGGGCATCGATCAGCACTATGGCGAGGTCGGCCGTCGAAGCGCCCGTCGCCATGTTGCGCGTATATTGTTCGTGGCCGGGCGTGTCGGCGACGATGAACTTGCGCTTCGGCGTCGCGAAGAAGCGATAGGCGACGTCGATAGTAATGCCCTGCTCGCGCTCGGCCTCGAGGCCGTCGACCAGCAGCGCGAAGTCGACGTCGTCGCCGGTGGTGCCGTGCTTGCGCGAATCGCGCTCGAGCGCAGCAAGCTGGTCCTCGAAAATCTGCTTGGTGTCGGAAAGCAGGCGCCCGATCAGCGTCGACTTGCCGTCGTCGACCGAACCGCAGGTCAGGAAGCGCAGCAGCGACTTCTCTGCCTGGTCGGCAATGAACTCGCGGGCGGTATCGGCCTCGACGAGATTTTCTGCCAGTAGGGGGCGCATTCTCAGAAATAGCCTTCGCGCTTCTTCTTTTCCATCGAGCCGGCCTCGTCCCGGTCGATCAGCCGGCCCTGGCGTTCCGAGGTTCGGGCAATCAGCATCTCATTGACGATGCTTTCGAGATCGTCGGCGTCGGAATCGATAGCCCCCGTCAGCGGATAGCAGCCGAGCGTCCTAAAGCGGACCAGGCGGTTCTTTATGACCTCGCCGGCCCGGAGCTTCATGCGGTCGTCGTCGCGCATGATCAGCATGCCGTCGCGCTCGACCACCGGCCGCTTCTCGGCGAAATACAGCGGCACGATCGGGATTTCCTCGCGCAAGATGTATTGCCAGATGTCGAGCTCGGTCCAGTTGGACAGCGGGAAGACGCGGATCGATTCACCGGGCGAGATCCGTGTGTTGTAGATCTTCCACATTTCCGGACGCTGGTTCTTGGGATCCCAGACGTGGTGCGCATTGCGGAACGAGAAGATGCGCTCCTTGGCGCGCGACTTCTCCTCGTCGCGGCGGGCGCCGCCAAAGGCCGCGTCGAAGCCGTATTTGTCGAGCGCCTGGCGCAGGCCCACCGTTTTCATGACATGGGTGTGGGTGTTCGAGCCGTGATCGAACGGGTTGATGCCGTCGCGCACGCCGTCTTGATTGACGTGCACAAGAAGGTCGAAGCCCAGTTTCTCGGCCATCGAGTCGCGAAACTCGATCATCTCGCCGAATTTCCAGGTCGTGTCGACGTGTAGGAATGGAAATGGCGGCTTAGCCGGATAGAAGGCTTTCATCGCCAAGTGCAGAAGCACCGACGAATCCTTACCCACCGAATAAAGCATCACCGGCTTGGCAAACGTCGCCGCGACCTCACGGAAAATATGGATGGCCTCGGCCTCGAGGCGTTGCAGATGCGTCAAAGGTACATTCATGGCGGCGGGCTATACGCAAAATCTCGCGATCGAGGGAACTGATTCCCCCTCAAGTAACCTTATCGATGCAGTATTCCGCGAGATGGGTAAAATTGATTGTTTGGATGAAAGCCATCCAGGAAGCGAATAGTGGCAAACGTGTAGTGGCTCTCACCGAGAACAAAACAACCGCTGTTTGCGCTCGTGACAGTTTTGCGATGACCATTGGAAGATATGCGGCATCGCCAGCACAAGGTTTATTTGTCTTGCTTGTTTACCTTCAGGCTGACGGGCCTCGTCTGGCCGTTCGAGTGGCTGTAGTCCAGTTACACTCTTCGAAGGTGGGGGTTCGACGCGTTGTTATATACACCGGGCGGGCGGCCGATAAATTCGGTAAAGAACGTCGGTGCCACGCCTTGCGAGATCGCCTGTGGCGAGTTCAATCAGCTCGCCCCCCTTGGTCAGATCTGCGGTGGATTCGGCATAGCCCATGATCACATTCGGACCGCGATAGATCAGCTCACCCTCAATATCTGCTTCAGCAATCTCGCCCACCTGAGCCGTCGCGCAGCAGAAGCGTCCCCGTCGACGATGATGATGTTCTCCTTGGAGATCGACATCCTCTTGGCGCGGCCGAGCATGTTGATGCCGACATTCTCGAGCTTGTGCCGAGGTCTTCCTAGATGACCCGGCCAACGGTCGGGACGGCGATGTCTTCCAGCATGGCCTTGCGGCGATCACCGGAGCCGGGCGCTTTGACGGCGGCGATCTTCAGGCCGCCCCGCAGCTTGTTGACGACCAACGTCGCCAGGGGCTCGCCTTCGACGTTTTCCGAGATGATGAGCAGCGGCTTCGGGGTCTGCACGACGGCCTCGAGGACCGGCAGTATGGCCTGCAGGTCTTCCAGATCGGTGACCATCGGAGGATATTTCAGATCGCAACGCGGCGGCCGTCACAGCCGACATGGAGTCACAACGTCGTCACGTTTCCGGCCTGATGATTATTCGACAGTGACCGATTTTGCCAGATTGCGCGGCTGGTCAACGTCCGTCCCCATGAAGACGGCCGTGTGATAGGCAAGGAGTTGAACCGGCAAGGAGAAGATCATCGGTGCAATGATCTCGTCGACGTTGGGAAGCATGATCGTGTGCATCGTGTCGAGTTTGGATGCGGCCGCACCTCTTTCGTCCGTAATCAGGATGGTGCGGCCGCCGCGTGCCGCCACTTCCTGCATGTTGGAGACGGTCTTTTCGAAGAAGCGATCGTGGGGCGCGATGACGATGACGCGCATGTTTTCGTCGATGAGCGCGATCGGGCCGTGCTTCAGCTCGCCCGCGGCATAGCCCTCCGCGTGGATATAGGAAATCTCCTTGAGCTTCAGGGCGCCTTCCATAGCCAGCGGGAAGCTGGTGCCGCGGCCGAGATAGAGCACGTCGCGGCATTTCGACAGCTCCCGGGACAGGAGTTCGATCATCGGCTGGAGGCTGTTCAGCACCTGGCCCATAATGCGGGGCATCTCGGCCAAGCTCTTGACGAGCGCCTGCTCCTCATCGTCGCTGACGGTGCCTCGCGCCTTGCCGGCACTGATCGCAAGCGCGGCGAGAACGGCAAGCTGGCAGGTGAAAACCTTCGTGGAAGCGACACCGATCTCCGGGCCGGCCAGGATCGGATAGACTACGTCGGATTCCCGGGCAATCGTCGACTCGCGAGTATTGACCACGGCGCCGATCTTCAGGCCATGCTCCTTGCAATAGCGGAGCGATGCCAGCGTGTCGGCGGTCTCGCCCGATTGCGAGATGAAGAGTGCTGCCGACTGCGGCGACAGTGGGATCTCGCGGTAGCGGAACTCCGACGCGACGTCGATTTCTACCGGCAGGCGCGCATAGCGTTCGAACCAGTATTTGCCGATCAGGCCCGCCAGATAGGCCGTGCCGCAGGCGGAGATGGCAAGGCTCGGCACCTTGGCGAAATCGATCGCGCTGGAAACGGGCGCGACGCGGTTGTCGATGAGGTTGACGTAGTGGCCGAGAGCCTGGGCTACGACAGCCGGCTGCTCGTAGATCTCCTTCTCCATGAAATGGCGATGATTGCCCTTGTCGACCAGATAGGCCGTCGCCATCGAGACCTGGCGCGGGCGGGTGACGACGTTGCCATCCATGTCGAAGATATGGACGCCCGACTTGCCGATCACCGCCCAATCGCCGTCGATCAGATAGGTGATTTCATTGGTGAAAGGGGCCAGGGCGATGGCATCAGAGCCGAGGAACATTTCGCCATTGCCATGGCCGATCGCCAGAGGCGGACCGTTGCGGGCCGCCATGATAGTCGACGGATCATCTTCGAAGAGAATAGCGACAGCATAGGAACCCCTCAGCCGCTTCAGCATCGCGTACATCGCCTCGCGCGGTCCCATCCCATCCCGGCGAAGTATTGCCAGGAGATGCGCGACGACCTCGGTGTCGGTCTCGGTCTGGAACTCGACGCCGGCAGCGGCCAGTTCGTCCTTCAACTCAGCAAAATTTTCGATGATGCCATTGTGCACCACTGCGATGCCGTCGGTGAAATGTGGGTGGGCATTGCGTTCCGTTGGCGCGCCATGCGTCGCCCAGCGCGTATGGCCGATCCCGATAGTGCCGGTAAGAGGCTGTTCTTTCAGCCTTGCCTCGAGATTGACGAGCTTGCCCTCGGCGCGCCGCCGATGAAGCGCTCCACCGTCGATGGTCGCGACACCCGCCGAATCATAGCCCCGATATTCCAGACGTTTCAACGCATCGACCAGCCGTTCCGCGACCGGCTGCTGCCCGACGATGCCCACAATCCCGCACATACTCTCTTCGCGCTCCTTCCACGCCGATCGCGGCGTTCGCAAATTCCACACCTGAGCTCGCCACATCAGAAGCGCGCAGATCACATCAAACAGGCGATGATTTCTTCGGTGCGCATCAGCTGCTATCGTCGATCGACCGCGATACCCCTGATTTCATTAGATCAGCGACGTCTAATGCTACTCAACAGATTGGTGAAGTTGATTCTTTGGATCACACCCATTCGCGCCATGAATGCATGGACAACGCCGCTGGTATTGCAACGCTTGGCGATCTCCTGGCCAACGGCGATCTCGTCCGCTATGGCCGCCGCATACTCCGGGACTACAATATTCTGCATGCTAGATAACTTGCGCCGGCCCATTTGCGCCTCTAAGGTGTTCTGGGGTTTGAAAGCCGGGGGCGGGCATGGCGTTCGTCGTTTGTGCGTTATCGCTCTTGGCGCAACGTCACTTGGTTGGCTCATGCCCAGGGCGCCTGCGATCCAAACTACACAGGCAATTGCGTCCCCATAGCCAGTGATGTCGATTGCTCATCCGGGACCGGCAATGGACCAGCGTATGTAAGCGGACCAGTCATTGTCGTAGGTTCAGACCGCGATCACGACGGGATAGGCTGCGAAAACGGCTAGAGCCGCGCTATCCACCCGTAGGAATGACGCGAACTACCTCGCCAATCGCTTCGGCCGGTCTTTCCGATATTCCTCGATAGTTGCGCGCACACGGTTTGAACTACGGCGGGTCGCGTCCTCGCAGGCGCGATTTCCTAGCGGGTTTTCTTCTTCAATCCGCTGCCTCCAAAGTATCTCCGCAAACATGACTGAGACAAGTTCATCGGTGTCCATCGTGTCGCGGAGATTGGCACTTGCGGGCAGGCTGCGGGCGGCCGACGGGATAGGGGCGGCTGTCCAACAAGGATGCGGCCAATCGGGCTACGTCAGATTTTTCGAGGGATCGTACTTGCCTGTCCTGTTCCTCTCAACAAGTGAACAGAAACACTCCTTGGCATGCCGGCTGAAAGAGAGTCGCAGGTCAGTAGTGCTCAACTGCACTCGAGGCCCGACGCACATCAACCGAAGATGTCAATTTAGAGGGCCGGAACGGCACGCGGTGGCTCGGCGGCAATATGATTGTCAGGGGTAGCGACTGCTCCCGCAGTCAGCGGCTAGCGCCGACTTCAGATTTCTGCTGGCTAAGGCGGACCGATTTGACATAGCGCAAAGACGCCACAGAGCGCAGCGGTCAGGATAATGCCGATCTGAGGAAGGAACAGGGACCATTGCAGAGCTCAATCCTGACAAAATATGGCAACGCTGGTCCGCCTTGGTATACCATCTATCCGGCTGCTCCGCAGTTCTCTGCAGCGGTCGGCGCCGAGGCTTGTGAGGAATGGCTAAGAGGCCTGCCGGCCGACGAGCCCGTGTCGCTCTATCTCCATATTCCGTTCTGCCGCTCAATGTGCTGGTATTGCGGATTCCCCATCACCGTCGCTTCCCGGGATTCACCGATCCTCGCCTATCTGGCGGTTCTGCGTGAGGAGCTCCGTTTGGTCGCGGAGCAAGCGCCACAGGAGCTCCCCGTGAGCGACGTGCACTTCGGCGGAGGAACGCCGACCCTCATCGGACCTGCGGAATTCCTGGCGCTAATGGAACTCTTGCGCCACCGTTTTGCGTTTAGGAAAACGGCTACGATCGCCGTCGAGATCGACCCGCGCGCATTCACTGCCGAGATGGCCGAAGCCTTAGGGGCAGCCGGCGTGACCCGCGCGAGCCTCGGCGTGCAGAGCTTCGATCCCCTTGTTCAAAAAGCAATCAATCGGGTCCAGAGTGAGGCGCAGACGACAGCCGCTGTCGAAAACCTACGCCGGCACGGAGTGAACCGCATCAATTTCGACCTTCTCTACGGTCTTCCCAAGCAGACAGTGCAGTCCTGCGTCCAGACCGCGGCCGCGGCGGCCGCCATGCGCCCCGACCGACTTGCGGTGTTCGGCTACGCGCATGTTCCGTCTTTTAAGAAAAACCAGCGCCTGATCGAGGAGGCCGCGCTGCCGGACATCGCTGCCCGCGCCGGACAGGCCGCGGCCGTGGCAGAGACGTTGGTTGCAGCAGGCTACCGCCAGATCGGACTTGACCATTTCGCCTTGCCGGACGACCAACTCACGCTGGTGCAGCAAGCCGGTCGCTTGCGGCGTAACTCCCTGGGTTACTCGGCCGACACCCCCAAAACCGTGATCGGCTTCGGTGCGTCGGCCATTGGCCGTCTCGGAGATGGTTATGTCCAGAACGAAGTTGCAACCCGTACCTACAGCCGCCACATCAGAGCTGGCAGTCTGGCGACAGCAAAAGGCTGCCGACTCACCGACGAAGACCGCGTCCGAGCCGCAATCATCGAGCGGCTAATGTGCGATTTGGAGGCCGATGTGCCGGCAATCTGTGCGGCCCACGGGTTTGACCCGATCCCTCTTCTCAATTCAGCTGAACGCCTGGCCATGCTCGCCAAGGACGGGATAGTGGACATCGAAAAGGGGTGCATCCGCGTGAGGCAGGAACACCGCTTTGTGACTCGGGCTGTTGCTGCTGCATTCGACGCTTATCTCGATCGCTCACTCTGTTAAGAGAGCGGATCCAAAAGCACATACTCGTCGCCGGCCGATGGAGAAATCGCTGTGAGGTCGCTGGGCTTGTGTGAGCCATCGAGCGGTTTCGGGCGAAAGAGATTGACGCCCTTATTTCTTATCGAAGAGTGCTACCAGATGCGTGGCGGGTGCCACATAGCTCAACAGTCACAGATCCACCAGCACGCGGCCGAGCCGGATGGCAGTTCTGAGGTCTGGCAGGTGACCCAGCAGCGTACACGTCGGCTTTGAGGACATCTCATTCCCGCCGTCGGGCGGTTGACCACAGGCGAGCCAGAGGGTCCAGCCGATATCATCGGCTCCTTCATGGCCGTAGGCCGCTGCGGGGCCGAGTGGGCGTCCATTTCGGCCGCAAACAATTGCGCTGTCACAAACATGCCCAGCAAGCCAATCGCGGCCGATGTCAGCAGAGGGGATTTTTTCATTGTTTTGTCTTCGTTGCTCAATTTGGGGTGGGCTAATTGTGTAATGCCGGAGCCCAGCCGGCTTGGAAGGATTAGGACTCCACGTTGAGCGCGGTGCGGCCGATTGCTTGCCGGAAAAGGTGAGCCGCAGTGTTCGGTCGTCAACGGCAACGGCGTCGACCAGATGCGTTAGCGACAGCGACAAGTCGGGGTGGCCCTTGTCGTTGCAGAGCTTGAAGGTGAATGCGGCGTTCAATTTCGACCGACTACCCGTCCGGCGGCGCTTCATTCACTTCAAGGACATAGCCGATACCCCGCGCCGTCTTGATTGTTAGCGTCGCACCGGCTTGGCCCAAAAGCGCACGTAAGCGGGAGATTCCGACTTCAAGCGCATTGCTCGAGACTTCGTTGTCGAACGAATACAGGCTATCCACCAGGATGGTGCGCGGCAACATGCGGCCTGCGCGGTTGAGCAGATGCTCAAGGATGCACAGTTCGCGGCGCGGGATTTTTAGCGACTGACCACCAACGGAAACCTGGCGGCCGATCGGATCGAATGTGAGATTGCCAAATGTAACGACGGGGTCGGTCACCTGCGTTGATCGCCGCAGAACGGCTCGTATTCGGGCAATGAGTTCATCAATCGAGACAGGCTTAGGCAAGAAATCGTCCGCACCGCCGTTGAAAATCGCGATTCGCGTATCGAGATCATCGAGGCTGCTCATCATGATAGCAGGGATCGAATGCCTGTCGCGCCTCAACTGCCTCAGCCAGTCTAACCCATCGCCGTCCGGCAGGGCTAACTCGAGCAGGAGAATGTCATAGCGCGCACAACCAAATGCAAGCGACGCCTCTTCGAGAGTAGGCATCACGTCAACGGCGAAACCGCAGTCCAAGAGCGCTCGTTGCATCACCCGGGTAAGCTTTGCATGGTGATCCACGAGTAGCGTTCGCATTTCGTGGCCGATCAAGAGGGCTTGGCAGGGGAGGCGTTTTTGAGCGCTGTTGATGTCTGGAGCACTTCTTGAACGGCAGATGCGTGCTGTCGGCGCACCCTTGGTGGGCATTGGCTGGCGTTGCGGGGCCTCAGGCCACCCGTTTGGTGGCTTTCGGGCATACGCCGCCTCATGCCGACTTCGCCTGCGCCTAGAGGATGGGGGTCACCCGCTGTGGATTGTAGCCGCAGGCCGCGAGCACGCACTTTGTTCCGGCGATGGCCAAGTTGACGAAGCGCAGGCGCGTGCGGGATCGTCCCTTGGACATGGCAAGGGGCCGCTCGATCGCCGATGGTGGTCGGGCTAAAGGTGAGCGGGTGGCGTTCGAAGTTTTCCAGCATGTTCTCTCCATCGGTGTGTGGTTGAGCTAAAACTGCTATGCACGAGTCCTTCCAAAGGTCGTGTTCCAAAGAGAACCCGTCATCGATTCAGCATCTGCTTCGCCGTCGAAACGACGCAACCCGCACGCCAATGCTGCGAAGTCCGAAGGTTCATTCCTCTTCCTCACAACAGGTTAGCGGTAGCCGCCGACCTTCCTAGCAGCCATCGAAATGCTTGGCCTTTGTGCAGCGCTCCCAGGACGGCCAGACCGCCAGATCAGAAAGAGCACGCCTGCGAAATAGCCTGCCTGGAGAAGCAGCCACAACTCAGCGTCTTGACGATTACCGCTCGTATGGAATGCGAGACGAGATAGGCGGCTAGAGCGTTGATGGACAGGACCAACACCATGACGTGGCAAAACATTCTGAGGGGCACCGACGTTCTCCTGTTTGTCCGTCAGATCATGCTGCGGTGTTGTCGGCCGCAACATGGGTCTGGCAGTTCTTCGGACAGACGCGGGCGCAGGCTCCGCAGCCGATGCAGCGGCCGGCATGGTCGACGACCATGATCATGCGATTGAGCTCGCCATCGAAGTCGTCCTCGTCATCGCACACGCCATCGATACTCAGATATACGGGCATCCATCTGGAGCCCTCGCGGCTAACGAACGGGTTGGTCATCGTCCAATTCTCCAACGCAGCGCAGCGCCCCGACGCGGCAAAAACGTCGAACGTTTTTCCGCGACGGGTCTTTATCCTGCGCCGGCAGACCGGGAGGTCCTCGGCAAGGCGGTGCAAGTCATCATCAAGGGACGCCGAAAACCCACCTCGTCTGCGATCTCTCTTCGCGTCGGCTCTCTACGTTCAGATCCATTGCATTCAATAGGCCAGGGCCCGTCTTAAGTCGTCATGCTCTAGGAGGACTAGCTTTCGAGAAGCTGGCGAATCTAAAAGGAATCGCGGGCAACGGGAGCGCTCGAGAAAGGAGCTGGGTGAATGGGATCAATCCATTTTGTGAAATGCTCTAACGAGCAGCGCTGTCGGAGACCGACCGTTCATCCGGCAAAACGATGACAGTGGACTATCATCGCGCGCGGCGGCTGGTTCAAACGCGCGTGTGCCAGAGTGAACCGCGTGATCGACTCTTCGTGGCATTGGGCTCCAAATATATGGTTCTCTAACCAACTCCCATGGCTCCTGCGCCGCTCGACTGGCTACAGTTTCGGTCAAGAGGCCCTTGTAGTGAAACGGCGGTCAATTCGTAAAATCGATTATTTCGATGAAAAGCATCCGTGACGTGGATAGTTTGGAAACATCTGGTTCTAAGCTGGCGCGCGCGCGCCACGGCCCCTGAAACCCGGCATTCAGGCCCTACGCCACCCGGCCCTACGGCCCTACGCCGGCGGAGACGATCGGCGCTGTCGTGTCGAGTTTGGAAGATTCAGCACATAAGGTCCTGATCAAACGCCCGCCACAGCCAGTGCTTCTGGCCGGCAATGGCGATCACGCCCTCGTCCAAATGCCAGATGTCTGTGCGTGACTCAGTAAGTCCCGAGCATCTTAAAGTGTCCGGGACTTACTGAATCACGCAAGCTGAACCTTTCGCGCTCGCCGCTCGGAGGGGAGCACCCCAGCTTCGCGGGAGGGAAGGCACCACAACAACGTCGCGCTCAAGATCCGCTCGCCTACGGAGGGCTGCTTCATGTGCCTAATAAGGCGACCGCTGCGCCCTTTTGGCGGTGAGCTGATCGCGCTGGAGCAACCACGAACAGTAGCCAGCTCACAGCACCGCGGGACGATCCTGAGGGTTATCTAGGTCGGAACGAGAACCGAGCAGGGCCTGACCTCCATCAGAGCGTGGTCGCAATCGAATTGCCTGCCCTTCTACATCTTTGCTGCGCCTTTCACACTGACCGGCTCCTGGAAAGGAAGAGTTGCGACGTCACAGCTTAGTCGCTAGCTGGCGAGTAGGTTTCGCGCTCATCGGCAGAGATTTCTCGGATCACGCGACAGGGGTTACCAGCTGCAAACACTCCAGCTGGAATGTCGCGTGTTACGACACTGCCTGCACCGATCACAGTGCCTGATCCGATGGTCACGCCAGGCAGGATAATTGCCCCCGCCCCCACCCAAACGTCTGATCCAATCTCAACCGGCTTTCCGTACAGCTGCTTGCGGCGAAGGGCAGCATCGAGTGGATGCATCGGCGTCAGGATTTGGACGCCTGGACCAAAAAGCGCATAGTCACCTATACGAACACGGCAAGCATCCAGAACTATGCAGTTAAAATTGAAAAATACTTGTGCACCCAACTCTATGTTGGAACCGTAGTCGCAGAAAAAGGGTGGCTGTATAGACACAGTGTCTCCACCTTTCCCGAAAATCTGTTTGTAAAGGTTCCGTCGTAGATCTGCATCCGCATCGCTTGATGAGTTTATCTTCTGGCACAAGTCTCTTATCCTGTATCTCTCTGCAACGAGATAAGGATCTAGAACATTGTAAGGCTCTCCGGCCAACATTTTCTCGGTTTCTGTGCGTAGGCCCATCTATAAAATCCCAACTTCTAAACAGTTTCGTCTATTTGGTTTCTAATCCAAGGTTCTGCCTACTGGTTGGATAAGGTAACTTGAAGTAGGTTCTCTGTCACCAGGGATAGAAAAGGAATTTCCGGCGTGCAAAATTCCATCGGGGGCGCAACTACGTATGTCAAACGCTGCAATCAAAACGCATCGTGCCATTCACGACCGCCCGCGAGTTCAGGGCTGGCCTTCGCGAAGGCAGCTGTCCGTTGCCGCGAAGCTGTTTGCGGCCGTTGGATATGCGGTTGCTGAGCCTCATTCACCTGATGGACGGGGACAAAACGGTGACGGACCTGATCTCTCTGGTGGGTGGTATCCCGACTACCCTTTCATCTGAGCGATATGGCCGAACTCGGGATCGTCCAATGCCGCACTGAAGGCAGATATTCGTGTACGTCGGAAGACGCAGAAATGGTCCTTCGCGTCCTCGTGGATCGTCCGCGGCCATGTCGGCGAATTCGAGATGGTCGGCCAGGTTCCCTTTCACTTCCAAGCCCAGCCTGTTTTCAAGGGGCGACGGAACTTTACAAAATGTGATCGTCCAGCGCCATCAGAACACAGATCGGTCCGGGCTAAAAGCCAACCACCAATGCCCCACCGGCAAGGCCGGCACCGGCCGCCGCCAGCAGCAATTTCTTGCCCCGCTGAATCGGATTGGCGCTGTGCGCGATTGACAGCGACAGCGGAATGGTTGCGGCTGACGAGTTGCCATAATTGCTGATGGTTTTGACAATGCGGCAATCCTCAATGCCGAGCGACCTGCCGGCCGCTTCGAAGATGCGGGCGTTTGCCTGGTGGGGCACAAAGCGGTGGACATCTGACGCCGCGAGGCCGGCTCCCACCAGCGCCTGCCTGGAACAGCGGCTCATCATCTCGACAGCTTTGACGAAGATTTCGCGGCCGTTCGCGACGGTCATTCGCGTTTCTGCAACGTCGATCTCCTCAGAGAACGGACGGTTGCTGCCGCCCGCCGGAATCTGGATCAGGCCATAAGCGGAGCCGTCCGAGGCAAGCGAGGAGCCGAGTATGCCATGGCCGGGATTCCCGGAAGGGGCGAGCACCACCGCACCTGCGGCATCGGCGAACAGCACCGCGCTTGCGCGCTCGCCCGGATTGATCCTACGGCTCAATATGTTGGCTGCGATGACGATGGCTGTCTTGTTGTGCAGGCGGACAAAGCCATCGGCAAAGGTCATGGCATAGATGAACCCCGCGCAGGCGCCGGCAAGGTCAACCGCGCCGGCATTCTCGAGGCCGAGTCTGTGCGCGACCAGCGGCGCGCTGGGCGGCAGGAGGTGATCCGGCGTCGAAGTGGCGAGCAAAAGCAGACCGATGTCCTTGCGATCGATACCGGCCGCCTCCAGCGCCATGTCGCCGGCTTTTACCGCCAGACCGGAGAGGGTGTCCTCGGGTTCTGCCCAGAAGCGCGATCGGATGCCGGTGCGCACCTCGATCCAGCCGGTTTCCAGACCGAGGCTCGCCTCGATCTCGGCATTGCCTACCTTCCGCGCCGGCACATGATGGCCAAGCCCTATGATGCGCGCCGTGCGGTTCATATACTCTCGCTCGCAAGCTCGGCTGCCTCGTCTACTGCCACGTAGAGCTGGTCGAGTTCGCCCGATGTCACGCAATAAGGCGGCAGCACGTAGATGACGTTGCCGAGCGGCCTCACCAACAATCCGCGCTCGAGGAAGAAGGCGCGCAGCCTTGGGCCGACTTCGGCCAGATAGCCTGCAGTGCCGACGCTAAGGTCGAGCGCGGCGATGGTGCCGGTCGTGCGCACATTCTCGAAACGCGGATCCCCGCTGAACCGCACGATCTTTTCCGCTTGCATCCGCGACAGCGCGGCCACCCGCTCCGCCACGGGCTCGTCGTTCCAGATACCGACATTCGCCAGTGCCGCCGCGCAGGCGATCGGGTTCGCTGTGTAAGAGCTTGAATGGAAGAAGGTCTTGGTCCGGTCGCTGGAAAAATGCGCACGGAAGATCGCATCAGTGGCAAGCGTCGCTGCAAGCGGCAATGAGCCGCCGGTCAGCCCCTTGGAAGTGCACAATATGTCGGGCGCGACCGCTGCCTGCTCGCAAGCAAAGATCGTGCCGGTGCGGCCCCAGCCGGTCATGACTTCGTCGGCGACAAAAAGCGTCCCGGAGCGCTCGGCAATGCGTTTGAGTTCAGCGATAACCCAGGCGGGGTACATGAGCATGCCGCCGGCGCCGAGCACCAGCGGCTCGACGATCAGCGCACCAGCGCGGCGGTCGCGGGTGACAGCCTCGAAACGATCGAGCGTCTCCTGTTCGCGGCCTGCGGCGGGGAAGGGGATGGTATCGACCTCGAACAGCAAGGGCTCATAGGCTGCATTGAAGACGCCACGCGCGCCGACGCTCATCGTGCCGATCGTGTCGCCATGATAGCTATGCTCCATAACGACGATGCGCGAGCGCGGCGCGCCGTTGTTGCGGTGAAAGCCGAGCGCCATTTTTAGCGCCACCTCGACACTGGTCGAGCCGCTGTCGGAATAAAAGACCCAGTCGAGACCCGCCGGCGCCATGTCGACCAGCGCCGAGGCCAATTGCTCGGCCGGCTCATGGCTGAGGCCGGCGAAGATCACCTGGTCGAGTGTCTCGGTCGCGTGTCGGATCGCCGCCATGACCTTCGGGTGACGGTGGCCGTGGGTGATGACCCACCAGGAGGAGATCGCATCGAGTATGCGCTTGCCGTCCCGGGCCTCGACATAGGCGCCCTCGGTGCGCACGATCGTCGGCGGCACCGGCTCGGTGGCATGTTGGGTAAAGGGATGCCAGACAGCGGAGCTCATGGCCGGATCTTCTCGAAGTCGTCGGCATTGAATGAGGCGCGCATGGCCGCGGAGAGCGTACTGGGCGTCAGGGATTCCAGGAGCGGCAGACGCCCAAGCACGCGAACCTTGCCCATTTCGGCGATCGTTTTTTGCGTGTCGACCATCCTGTCGCCGACGAATGCGATGCCGAGCAGGGGTATCGAGCGGGAGCGAAGAGCCTCGACGGAAAGCAGCGTATGATTGATGGTGCCGAGGGTGGTGCGGGCGCAGAGCACCACAGGCGCGTTCCATCGCGCGAAGACGTCGATGTAGAGCACGCGCCTGTTGAGCGGCACCATCAGCCCGCCGGCGCCTTCCACAATCAGTGGTCTGTCCGTCGCGGGCAGTGACAGTGCCTGTGCATCGATTTCCACGCCGTCCAACTTGGCGGCAAGATGTGGCGATAGCGGCTGGCGGAGGCGCCAGGCTTCCGGCAGCACACGAGCTGCAGGCAGATCGGCGAGCAGGGAGACGACCTCGCTGTCGGTTTCTTCGCAGGTGCCCGATTGCACGGGCTTCCAGTAAATGCCGTCAAGCAGGCCGGTCAGCCCCGCCGCGAACACCGTCTTGCCGACGCCGGTGTCGGTGCCGGTGACAACGATCTGGACCGTCATGGCGTGCGCTCCCATTCCGCGGCAAGCGCATCGAACAGCGCCGAAACGTCGGCCTCGCCGACATTCAGCGTCAGCGAGATGCGGAGCCTCGCGGTGCCTTCTGGCACGGTTGGCGGACGGATGCCGCGCACGTCGAACCCGCGCGCCTGCAACGCCTCAGCCAGCGCCATGGCGCGGGCATTGTCGCCGACGATGACGGGCAGGATCTGCGAGCCGCTCGCAAGCAGGCCCAGCGCCTCGGCCCTCTTGCCTGCAAGCGCGACCAGGCTGGCCAGCCGCTCACGTCGGTCGGGCTCGTCCACGAGGATGTCGAGCGCCGTGGCAGCCGCTACCGCCATCAGTGGCGAGGGCGCGGTGGCATAGATGAAGGGACGGCAGCGGTTGACGAGATAATCGCAAAGCACAGCCGGCGCGGTGACCAGCGCCCCCGATCCCCCCAACGCCTTGCCGCAGGTGTGCAGAACCAGGACATTATCGCGGCCCTCGAGATGGTGGGCGAGACCGCGCCCGCCGGGGCCATAGACGCCGGTGGCGTGCGCCTCATCGGCGAACAGGAATGCATCGTGACGGTCGGCGACCTCGATCAGTTCGCGCAGCGGAGCCCGGTCGCCATCCATGCTGTAGAGGCTCTCGACCACGATCCAGACACGGCCGCTGCCGCCCTTTGCACGCCAGGCACGGATTGCGTCGTTTACCGCATTGGCATCGTTGTGCGTGGCTTCCATCACTTCGGCACGGCCCGCTTGTGCCCCCTCGTGCGCGCTGGCATGGTTGAGTTCGTCCAGCACGATCAGGTCGCCCTTCTGGGGCAAGGTCGTCAGCACCGCGAAATTGGCGACATAGCCGCTGCCGAACAACAAAGCGCGCTCGGCCCCGAAGAAGTCAGCCGCCTTGGCTTCGAGCGCCTCGTGCTCAGGCGTGTTGCCGCGCAACAGCCGCGAGCCGGTCGCGCCGACAGGCGTGCCAGCGGCGAGCGCTGCCGCAAGCGCCTGCGCCATGCGCCGCGAGCGCGCCAGGCCGAGATAGTCGTTGGAGGCGAAGTCGAGCCCCGAGCGGGTGATCAAGGTCCGCAATCGGTTCTTGCGGGCGAGCCCGCGCAGGCTGGCCTCGTAGCGGTCGAGCAACACCCGCCCGTTCACAGGGCTTCGCGCGCAATCGGCTTGATGCCGAGCCGGCGCAACAGGGCACTGTCCTTGCATTCTTCGGGATTTCCGGCGGTCAGCAAGGTGTCGCCGACGAAGATGGAGTTTGCCCCGGCAAAGAAGCACAACGCCTGCATCTCATCGCTCATAGCCGTACGACCGGCGGATAGGCGCACATCGGACTTCGGCATCAGGACGCGGGCGAGTGCGATGATGCGAACGAATTCGATCGGATCGATCGGTGCCGCCTCGGCCAGCGGCGTGCCGGGCATAGGAATCAGCATGTTGATCGGCACGCTCTCGGGCGGCTCCGGCAGGTTGGCAAGCATCACCAGCATGTCGATACGGTCGGCCTTCTCCTCGCCCATGCCGACAATGCCGCCGCAGCAGACATTGATGCCGGCCTCGCGGACATTGGCGAGCGTTTCCAGCCGGTCGGCAAAGGTCCGGGTCGAGATGATCTCCTTATAATATCGCTCGGAGGTGTCGACGTTGTGGTTGTAATAGTCGAGGCCGGCCTCCTTGAGCCGGTGCGCTTGGTCGAGGTCGAGCATGCCCAGCGTCATGCATGTCTCCATGCCGAGAGCCTTCACACCCTCGACCATGGCGACGACGGCGTCCATGTCACGGGCCTTTGGGCTGCGCCAGGCGGCTCCCATGCAGTAGCGCGTGGCACCTGCGTTCCGCGCCTTTCTGGCCTCGGCGATGACGCGTTGAACATCCAGCAACTTGGAGGCCTCGAGGCCGGATTGGTGCTGCGCGGATTGGCTGCAATAGCCGCAATCTTCCGGGCAGCCGCCGGTCTTGATCGAGAGGAGGCGCGACAGCTGCACCTGGTTTCGGTCGAAATTCTGACGATGGATCGTCTGCGCCAGGAAGAGCAGGTCGTTGAAGGGCAAGTCGTGGATAGCCTCAGCCGCCTCGCGGGTCCATTGCTGGGACACTCCGTCGGATGAGCTTGCCGCAGCGTTCGGGTACAACTCGCTGTTCATTCCGCCTCCATTGTTAAAAGCGTTCGCTGTGGGTCCCGTTCAGCGGAGAAGTCCTGGGCCTCGGCCGGCCTGATCCGTCATGATCTGCCAACCAGCGCTGGTACGGGCAGGGCATTGCTGGCCTCGTCGAGGATGGAAAAGTTGTAGCCTCCGTCGCCGTTGCGTCTGACCGAATAGGTCAGTCGATCAACGATGCGATTGTCCTTGTCAAAGGTCAGCACGCGCGGGTTAATCGCGGTCAACTCTGTCTCCTGGATATAAACTGAGTTGCAGATGATGACTTGATCGCCGGCCTGGCAGGTGCGCGCAGCAGCCCCGTTGAGGATGCAGCAGCGCGATCCGCGCTCGCCGAGGATCACATAGGTCGAGATCCGTGCGCCCGAATTCTTGTTCCAGATCTCGACGAATTCCATCGGCAGGATGCCTGCTTCCTCGCAATGGTCGGGGTCGAGTGTGATTGAGCCATGGTAGTCCAAGTTGGCTTCGGAGACGTATATGCCGTGGAGCTTGCCGGCGACGATCTTACGCATTCCATTCCTCCAACAAAAACTTGCCGTTGCTATACCTGCGTTGCACACACGGCCCCTTCAATTCAGATGTCTGTTGCAATTGCCATCGATCGACGCATCAAGTCCGATGTCGAGAATCGGAGCGCTGTGTGTGAGCCAGCCGACCGATATGAGGTCGACGCCCGTCGCGGCAATCGCCGGAGCCGTCCTCGGCGTAACTCGACCGGAGGCCTCGGTGATGGCCCGGCCACCGACCATCGCCACCGCGTGGGCAAGATCTTCAAGCGACATATTGTCGAGTAGAACCGCGTCGATGCCCAGCGCGAGCGCGGTTTCGAGCTGTTCAAGCGTGTCGATCTCGACCTCGATCTTCACCATATGGCCTGCGGCAGCGCGCGCCCGCTCTATCGCCGTGCCAATGTCGCCGGCGATGGCGATATGGTTGTCCTTGATGAGCACGGCGTCGTCGAGCCCGAAGCGGTGATTGGCGCCGCCGCCGACGCGCACGGCGTATTTCTCCAGCGCGCGCAGCCCGGGCGTCGTTTTGCGCGTGCACGCGATCCTGGCCTTGTGGCCGCGCACGGCCTCGACCATCGCCGCCGTGGCGGTCGCAATGCCGCTCAAGCGGCACAGGAAATTAAGCGCAGTGCGTTCGGCCGCGAGCAGACCGCGCGCCGGCCCGCACACCTGCGCGATAGTCTCGCCGGCCGCGACATCGCTGCCGTCAGGGCGCCAGATGTGCATATCGATCGACGGGTCGATGAGCATGAAGGCGAGCGCTGCCAGGTCGAGCCCGGCAACGACGCCGACCTGCCGCGCCTTGAGCGCAAGCGAGGCTTTGCAGTCAAAAGGGATCACTGCATCACTCGTGATGTCGCCAGCTCTACCCAAATCCTCCAGGAGCGCGTTGCGCACGATTGGTTCAATGACGATTGAGGCAAGAGGCGAGAACGACACCATATCACGAGCTCCGTTCCGAGGCCTGCCAGCTAACCGCGACCGCACTCTCCAATGCCGTGCAGAGGGTCAGCCGCGAGGAGACGGCGGCTGCTTCCCGCCCGGTGAAATCGGACCGGTAGTGCGAACCGCGGCTTTCTTCACGAGCAAGCGCGGCGATGGCGATCAACATCGCAACCAATGCTGGATCGGCTGCGGCCTGGCCGCCAACCGCGATCGACAGCAATGTCGTGACGGTTTCGCGTAGCGCTTTGCCGTTGCGGACAATGCCGAGCGCATCGGAGGCTAACCGTCGAATGGGTGAAGGGTCAGGTCGCATGGGCACGATTGTGGGAAGCCTGGGCCACTGCCAGCCCGCAGAAGTGCCCGCGACGCTTTCAGCCACCCAAACCGCTGTTGCGATCGCTTCGGCCAGCGAGTTGCTGGCCAGCCGATTGGCGCCATGCAGCCCGGTACACGCGACTTCGCCGCAGGCCCACAACCCGGCAACGGAGCTGCGGCCTTCAGCATTTACGGCCACGCCTCCCATGTGGTAATGCGCCGCCGGGCGCACTGGGATCGGCTCGACCGCGGGATCGATGCCGGCCTGGCGGCAGGCCGCCTCGATTGCCGGGAAGCGTTTTGCGAATTTCGGCCCGAGGCATTGCCGGGCATCGAGGAACACACGATTCCCGGCCTCAAGTTGAGCGCACACCGCGCGCGCGACCACATCACGGGCTGCCAGCTCGCCCCCAGGCACGCCGGAAAGGAAACGCCGGCCGTGCTCGTCAACGAGCACAGCGCCTTCGCCACGCACCGCTTCGCTCACCAGCGGCATTGGCCGGCGCGCAGTATCGAGCGCGGTCGGATGGAATTGCACGAATTCAAGATCGGCGAGTTCTGCTCCGGCACAGGCGGCCAGCGCCAGGCCGTGCCCAAACGAGGCAAGGGGGTTCGTTGTATCGCGAAACAGACCGCCGATACCGCCGGTCGCGAGCACGATGCGGCGCGTGGGGAACGCGACGACACCATGGTGTCGGGCCGCCACCACGCCCACGATTCCACCGGCCGCTACGATCAGGCGCAGTGCGTCCATGCCTTCCAGGACCGTGATCGACCGTGTTCGCCGCACCGCGGCGACCAGCACACGGAGCAACTCGCGCCCGGTAGCGTCGCCGGCGGCGTGCACGATTCGGCGGCGCGAATGCGCCGCCTCAAGCCCGAGCCGCAAGGCTCCATCCAACGCACGGTCGAACGGAGCGCCTAGTCGGACGAGGCTGTCGATCGCGCGAGGTATGGCCTCGACAACCCGCCTGACCATCGCTTCATCACAAAGCCCATCGCCGGCGGCAAGCGTGTCGGCCAAATGCAACTCGGCGCTGTCGTCGGCGCCGAGGCTCGCCGCAACCCCGCCCTGGGCGAGTGCACTGGAGGCTTCGGTTCCGAGCGGCGTTCTGGACAGAAGCACGACCGGTTGTGGCGCCAGGTGAAGCGCCGTCATAAGGCCGGCAACGCCAGCGCCGATAATCACCGGCGCGCCGCCGATGTCATGTCTGTCCGCGGTCATATGGCGAGCATGCGCTCCACCGCATGGCGAGCCCGATCCGCAATCTGCGGGTCGATCGTCACGACATGGCGGTTCTGCTCGATCGCGGTACGGATGTTGGCCAGTGTGATGCGTTTCATGTGGGCGCAGAGGTTGCACGGGCGGATGAATTCGACCTCGGGATGCTCAACCGCAACATTGTCGCTCATCGAGCATTCGGTCATCAGCACAACCCGGGCGGGCTTGTTGTGCCCAACATAATCGGACATCGCCGCCGTCGAACCGGCGAAGTCCGCCTCGGCGACCACTTCCGGTGGGCATTCGGGATGGGCAAGCACGGTGAGGCCTGGATGGGCCTCGCGCAGATCGCGGATGTCGGCCGGGGTGAAGCGCTCATGCACCTCGCAATGGCCTTTCCAGGCGATGACTTCGATCTTCGTTTGAGCGGCGATGTTCTTCGCCAGATATTCGTCAGGCAGCATGATCACGCGCGGCACGCCAAGCGACTGGACCACCGCAAGCGCATTGCCCGACGTGCAACAAATGTCGGACTCCGCCTTCACCGCAGCGGAGGTGTTAACATAGGTCACGACTGGAACGCCCGGGTAACGCACCCGCAGCAGCCGCACATCTGCGGGCGTGATCGAATCGGCCAGCGAGCAGCCGGCGTCGAGGTCCGGGATGAGCACGGTCTTCTCCGGATTGAGAAGCTTCGCCGTCTCGGCCATGAAATGCACCCCGGCGAGCACGATGATATCGGCGTCGACCGTCATTGCCTTGCGGGCAAGCGCCAGGCTGTCGCCGACGATGTCGGCTACGCAGTGGAAGATCTCGGGCGTCTGATAGTTGTGGGCGAGGATGACAGCGTTGCGCTCCCGCTTCAACGCGAGAATGGCATCGATATCGCCGGAAAATGCCGACCACTCGATCAGCGGAATCACGCGCTGGACGCGGTCGTACAAGGATGCGCTCGATGGCAACGCGGTGGTCATCGACACCTCCGATTATACTCGACCTGAATATAAGAAGCATATTCTTGCGGTGAGTATAAGGGGATTGTCAAGCCCGCGTTAGCGGCAATTTTGTCCCGGCGACGGCCCTCTCGTCGACAACCGCATGGCGGAAGCGATAAAGCTTAGCCGGTCGACCGCCCGTATCGGCGGTGGTCTCGCCGGTTTGCTCGACCAACTCCTGCTGCTCGATCAGCCGACGGAAGTTCGGCTTGTGGAGGAGCCTGCCCGCCAGGGCTTCCACGGTTCGCTGCAACTGTAGAAGACTGAAGACCGGCGGCATCAGTTCGAAGACCACGGGCCGGTACTTGATTTTGGAGCGCAGCCGCGCAATTCCCGTAGCCAGGATCCGGCGATGATCGGCGATCATCGATTCACCTGCAACCGACGACAGAGCAGCTGAAGATTGCCCGCCGGTCGCCTCTCCCACCATGGCGGCTTCGTAGAGCAGCTCATAACGCTGGAGCGTCAGTTCCTCATTCCATGGCCGCTCGTCGAAGCCGAAGGCAACCGCCGCCCGCTGCCGGCGTTCTCGGCGCGTCCCATTGTCGCCTGCGCTCTCCGCCCACTTGAGCAGGCGCGGTCGCAAAACCTTCGCCAGCATCGATGGAGTTCCGGAGCGGTGGTCCTCCCAGGGGAAATAGTCGTACCATTTCTGCCAACGGCGCCTGGCCGACTGCGTTGCCGCTTCTACTTGAGTGAGCGCGAGATAGCTGATCGAGATCACACGCTGCCCCGTGCCGACCCGGTCGCGATCTGCGAAGGTGTAGAGTTGCTCGATATAGCCCAGGGGCTGCCCGGTCTGTTCTTCCACCCATGACCTGAGTCCCGACTGAAGGGAACGATGGCTGAGTTCGAACGGACCGGAGGGCAGCGCGTTCGCCCGGCCGATTGTGAGAACGCGAGGCTCATGGTCGTTCACAGCGACAACGACGGCGATCAGGTCCGCTTTGATGTCGTTGGCGTTGCCCACCGGTCTGCGTTTCCTGATTCCCTTTGTGTGGTCGTCCATGTTCCCTGTTTGTTAGATATGGCTGCACTAAATGAAGCGGTCTATAATCGATTTAATAGAGCCTGTACCACCCAGGTCGGCGCGTCAACAGCGCAGCCATGCGCCACCAGTGGTTCTCCCAATCAGCTTGGCCTCCGGCAAGACATTCCCGAGAGAACACGGACGGCCAGCGCTCTCGCGCCCGCTTGCTTCCTGCGCTGCTGAGTGCTCGCGAGCGGCTCGCTCAGCTGCCCAGAAGAAACGTGTCGGCGGCTTGCCTGCTGGCCATCCGAGATTTGCGAGGCCAATCGTCGTTCAGGTTGGCCGGCATGGCGCAGAGCGGATCGTCTTCGATGTTAATGACGTAGCCACAATCTTGCTGCGGGATTTCAGCCGCAAGACCGAGAAAGGAAAATAGCAATGGACGCCTGTCTGCAACAGTTGCGGGGTGGGGCTCATCCAGCTGTCGCTCGGCGTGCTTTTGTGGCCGCCGCGCTCGAAGCGCGCATCCTGCGTTGCGACTGGGGAATATCAGGGCTTGCTCACTCCGCTGCCTCCACTGCAAGTCGAATCTTAAGCCGGGTTCAGCCAATGCCTGCGGCGCGACAACCAAGGCACCACAAGTTCCACGCAGCTGCCGATCACACCCCAAATGGAAGAGGAAGTTGGCCAAGCTGGGCTTAATTACCTGGTGAACCGTCATGTCCCGGACAGAATAGTCTGCCATGGTCGGCGGGCGTCGAGGCGGTGGCCTCTTCACAACAATCGTGCAGCAGGTTGAGAGAAAAGAATGACCGCTGAAGCATTCAGCACCTCCATCTTCGTAAAGCGTGCCACATACATCGTGCAAGAGATTGCCAGCCTTGCGGATGCAATCGAATTTCTTGACGAATGGCCGGAAGACCGCAGAGACCTGATTCACGAGACCGCCCTTCGGGTGTGCTATGATGCACACGATGGGCGCAAACCTGTAAGCGCTGCGCGCAATGCCTTCCTCGGTTTTTCGGAACGGGCAGGCATATTCGTAGACCCAACCTCCGCGATGAAGTGGATCGCTGCCTGCACATCGGGCGGCGGAAAGATCCAAGTCTAGGCTCCTTCGGCGGCGTTGGCGAGCGCCATACCAAGGTGCTCGCCAGCGATCGCGCCAGCCTGCTCAACATCCGGATGCTCTGCAAAGTGCTGTGCTGGAGCACGGTGCATGGCTCGCGCCGCCGTACGAACTCTCGCCCACAGCGCTGTGGCACCTACCCTGCATCCCAGTGCTTGACCTGGCCGTACAGGCGGCGCGGCGTCGATGCTTCGTTCTTGGCAATTATCGTGGTCGCGACGGGGAGATCATTCGCCTCACAACTGCTGCCGTCTCCGCTATGTGGCTGATACCAACGCGCCGCGCCCGCCGCTGGTTTGTCGCCAATTGCGCGTGACCTACGATCGCTTCTCTTCGCAGAACCCTTGTCGTCTCACATATGTGAAGCGCTCAAGGGCGGGAGAAAAAAGGCGTCGGTTGATGGCGTTTGCGAGCCGGGCCGGTCGGTCGTTCGATTGAAAGCTTCGTTTGAGGGGCAAACTCTGTGGCATTCAATTCGAGCAGCCGCCCGTCCACTTCCCTATCCGCGGCGGTAAGTCGATGATTCAGACGTAGGTAGTCCGTCCAGGTCGGTGTGCGAAAAGTCTCCGTCCAACGGCAAGGTTCTTGAAGGTCGCGCTGCAGGGTCCAATGCCGAGCACCGACGCGACTTTGCACCCGTCGCCGTTCACGCATCTGCTCAAGGAAAGCCTCGACATTTTTCTCCGGTATCACGTAGTCGATCTTAACTACGATTGGGCCGCTTCTTGGCTTCAAATCGAGGGCGACTTCCGGCGCATCGAATCCCCGGGGATCTTGGTCTGATTCTTTCCATTCGCGGATGGGCAACAGGAACCCGGTTGCAGCGGCCAGCAACAGAGCTCCAGCGGAGCTTTCAAGTGCCCAGCTGAGGGAATAATTCTGAGCAACCATGCCCCACAGCCAACTGCCGGCTGCGATGCCGCCCGACGAAAAGGCATAATAGACCGACAAGGTGCGACCTACGACCCACCGCGGGCTCGCCAATTGCACGCTGACGTCAAGTCCAGTCCAAGTGACAACCCAACCCGCGCCGCCGAGCGCGAGTGCAATAGCTGCCACTGCAATGGAAGGGGTCAGGGCAAGAGAGAGCGAACACGCCGCGCAGGCGATGCAAGCGAGCGTGATCAGCCGCTCCTGAGACAGCGTTCGCCGCAGGACGTTGTTGGAGATACCAGCGGCGAAGGCGCCGGTGCCGAAGCCGGCCATCAGGATGCCATAGCCGACTGGCCCTGCGCTCAACTGATCGCGAGCAACCAGAGGGAGCAACGCCAGTATGGCGATGCTGGCCAGCCCAAAAAGGGATCCGCGTGCGATTGCTGCCTTGATCTCTGAAGACATCGCCGTAAAGCGCACCCCGTCATGGATGGCCGTGGACATTGACTCGCGCGGGAGAGGCGAGGAGGGGACCTTCCACTTGCACCGCTGTATGGTCCACAGCAGGCCCAGATAGCTCAGCGTCGCCAGGGCGAAGGCGGTCAGAGGTCCACAAGAGGCAACGACGAAGCCGCCAAGCGCCGGGCCGATACTGCGAACAGCGTTATATCCGACCGATATTAGCGTAACGGCAGCTGGAACATCGCTCTTGCGCAGAACATCGCCAACCGAGGCATGCCACGCGGGGTCGGTGAACGCCACGCCGCATCCCGCTAAAAAGCTTAATCCGAGGACAATCCAGGGGTCGACAAGTCCCAGCGCAACGAGGCAAGCCAGCATCGCTGATGCCAGCGCGATCACGCACCAGCCAGCGAACATGACTTTGCGGCGGCTGAAATTGTCGGCGATGGCGCCGGCAAAGACAGACAGGAAAAACGCGGGCAGCGTCGTTGACGCTTGCACCAGCGCCACGCTCAGATCGGACTTTGAGATCGTTGCCATCAGCCAACTGATCGCAACAGTCTGCATCAGCCAGCCGAGGCTGGAAACCTGCGTCGCCAGCCAAATCGATCTAAACGTCTGATTCTTGAGCGGCGCAAACGTTGTTGGTGCTACCACATCCGCATCTGCGCACGCCGGCTTGCTCATCTTCCTCGAACCTTGAACCGTTTGCTGGACCTGTTGACTCGCGTTCCGGCACGCAATTGCCATCACCCAGGAGCCGGATGAGGTGCATTTCCTCCCACACGGCGCAAGATGTTTTCGCCCGAACCGCCCTCGTGGTCGAAACGAATGTTTCTTGTGGAGGAATGATCCGATCAAGATCTGCATAAGTGGGCGCCCATCTGCCGGCCTTCTAGCGCCCGGCGTTGATGGTCTTGCTGAAGCCGATCTCGTTCGGCTGCGCGCGGTTATAGATAATTCGGTCCTATCCTGCAGGACATGGCTCGGAGCTTCGCTGGCCGCAACGCGCGCTGTGGTCGCGGCCAGCGAGAACGCTATGTTGGTCACACGCGGGCTGTCAAAGAAGCGGTAGGCCGCCTTGGCCGTCGCCCAGTCGCCGTAGACCGCCGGGATTGGCTGCCCGGCGCAGCTGACATCTGGTCCAGCAACCATCGCGGTCGACGGGCCAGACGCTTATCGGGCAGGGCTGTCGCGGCTGCTGACGGTCATGTCTCAACTCCGTGATTTGGTCACGGGATCACGGCAGATTCATACCACAGGCCGCCGACGATGTGGGTAGTCGGAAGCGTCACCCAGCGGGGTGAAAGGAGCCGCCTCAAAGGCATCGGGCTGGGCTCGGCCCCTGCCACAGATCAGATCTGCGCCCCTGGCGACTGCTTGCCGCGCAACAGGGCTGTTCAATCTTTTAAACTTATGCCTCGCCTTGCTGCCGGGGCCGGGTGATCACATGACAGTTTTATTAAGAAATGTGCCACTTCAATTAATTTCACCCCACCATTGATCTAGATCAACCGAGCGTCTTGTCACGGCTGACATTGCTACCGCGCACCCGAATTTCGGATTTCAAGGAGAGCATGATGAGAGACTGGATAAGGCCGGGACGCGGAATCACACTCGGCATTGCGCTTGTGGTGACAGGATTGCAGCAGGCGGCGGCCGCGGATGCACAATTCGTGGGTGTGACGCAGAAGGACACGGTCCACGTGGTCGAACCTAGCCCCTGGCAAGTTCGCCTGCGTGGGCTGGGGGTGATCACGGACGATAAGGGTAACGTCAACGGAATTCCCGGCTCCGGCCTCTCTTATTCGGATACGGTGATTCCGGAATTTGACGTTACTTACTACTTCACCGACAATCTCGCAGCTGAACTCATACTCGGCACTACCTACGCCAATATCTACGGCGAGGGAATGATCGGTGGGCTGGCCAAGATCGGCAAGACTTGGGTGCTGCCGCCGACCCTCACGCTGCAATACCACTTCACCAATTTCGGTGCTTTCAAGCCCTACGTCGGCGCAGGCGTAAACTACACGGTCTTTTATAACCAGGAGACTGGCAGCGCCGACGCTCTCGACGTCAAGAACACATTCGGCGGCGCTGTGCAGGTCGGATTCGACTACACCCTGGATCAGCATTGGGGCATCAATTTCGACGTCAAGAAGCTCTTTCTCGAGCCGAAATTTGACGCAGTGGTCGCCGGCACGAACGTCACGGGAAAAGCCGAGCTCAATCCTTGGCTAATCGGCACAGGCGTCACATACCGCTTCTGACAATTCAAATCCAAGGCGGCACCACATCCAAATGGTGCCGCCAAGCTCGTGGTCGCCTGATGCGCACGGCCACTGCGCCGGCGTTCGCGATGACCCGACGGCGCCGCCTCGTGCGCGGCTACGCGCAGCTCATAGACGTCTCTCACTCACGATCCTCATCGCAATGCTCGCAAATTTCATCCGCAGAAACGCTCATCCTGAAATTTTAAAACGGGCTCTCGGCGCAGCCGCCCGATTGCGGAAGATGTAGGTTCCCGGACGGCGGCATCAATGTAAGCGCGAGAGGATTTTATTAACCTTCATCATCGACGTATTCTCCTCCTGAGAATGCCTGCTGAATCGGATTCATGGCCAAGCGACCAACGATTGCCGATCTTGCCCGCGAAGCCAACGTCAGCGTGGCAACCGTTGACCGGGTTCTGAACGCCCGCTATCCAGTCCGCAAGCAGACTGCGCTGCGGGTCTACGAGGCGGCCAATGCTATTGGCTATCACGCGGCCGGCCTTGTCGAGCGGCGCGCGCAGCCGGATCCGCCGCGCTATCAGCTTGGCTTTATCCTCAGAAAACCGGCGCAGCATTTTTACCAAGACTTCGCGCGCGAAATCGAAGCGGCAGTCAACGCGTCACAGGCTTTCCACGGCACTTCGCTTATCGAATTCGCGCCGTCGGATGTGCCGGGCGATCTGATCGCACTTCTCCAGGAGCTCGGGGGCCACTGCCACGCGATCGCCATGGTGGCGCCGGACCATCCGACGGTCACGGCAGCCGTCGAAGAACTCAAAGCGAAAGGAATCCCGGTTTTTTCGCTGCTTTCCGATTTCGCCGCCGGCGTACGCGAGGGCTATGTCGGCCTAAACAACCGCAAAGTCGGGCGCACAGCGGCCTGGATGTTCTCCAAAGCCGCAAAACGGCCGGGTAAGGTGGCGGTCTTTGCCGTCAGTGAGCGTTACCAGGCTCACGAGCTTCGCGAAATCGGCTTTCGCTCCTATTTTCGTGAGAGCGCGCCGACGTTCGAGGTGCTTGACATCCCCATCAACGTCGGGACGCGACGGATCACGTACGAGGCAACACTGGATCTGATTCACCGGGAACCCGAACTTGTCGGCTTTTACGTGGCCGGCGGCCGCATGGAGGGCGCAATCTCGGCGCTCAGGAAACAGGGCGAAGAGCGGGATATTGTCGCCATCGTCAACGAGATCACACCGGAGTCACGGGCCGCGCTCGCGGATGGCATCATCACGATGGCGGTCGCCACACCACTGCGCCGGCTTTGCCAGGAGCTGATGACGCTGATGGCCCGGGCCATCGAAACTGGCTGCGCGAAGACGCCGGGACAGACATTTCTGCCTTTCGACATCTATCTCCCCGAAAATATATGAAGATGAAAAAATTTAGCAGACGTGGCCAGGTCGTGTATCGAAACGGAGCCGTCACCAGCCAAATCTTGAGGCCGAGTTCGGCGCACTGAGCCACCGTGGTTCCTGAGCCCACTTTGGACGCACGGCTCTGAAGCACGGGCCGATCGCGCTGATCGACGAGAACATGCCTGTCATCGTCATTGCCCCGCATGACC